>NZ_CP071609.1 GCF_017357225.1 Rhizobium binae
GAACCTATATCAGCGATATATGCAGGTGATGGAAGTCGTCCCGCTGTCGAAGATCCTGTTTGCAAGCGATGCATACCATATCCCGGAATTGTATTGGCTTGCAGGTCGGTGGGGCAAACGATACCTGGCAAAGGCCCTCACCGATTATGTCGTCGGTGGAAGCCTGTCAGTGGAGGAAGCCATCGAGGCCGCCAAGATGATACTCTACAAGAACAACCGCAAAGTTTACGGGCTCGATGAATAAGAGCGGTGCTTGGGTCGTTTAGGTCCTACCAATATTTACAGCTTCGGCAATCGTTTTTTCAGATGGAGGATGACCTGCGCCGCATTTGAACCCTGCCACCGCCCTAGACAGCTGCTAAAAACGCCATTTTTCTTGTGCGAGCGGAGAAAAAACGTCAGGAGTAACTTCCTGTCCATCTCGATTTGCGATACTAGTAGGGCTCAGCGGACGAAGGACTCCCAGACGTGGATTTTAAGAAGTTAAAATACTTCGTCGGCATAGCCGAGGCAGGCGGCTTTACGCGAGCTGCGGAGCATATGAACGTCGCACAAAGCGCACTCAGCCTTCATGTCCGCGAGATGGAGGACGGCTTAGGAACCAAACTTCTCGTGCGCGAGCGCAGTGGCGTCACTCTGACACCGGCCGGCTCGCGCTTGCTGCACCATGCGCGCATCATTTTGAATCAGGTGAGTATTGCCGAGGAGGAGCTCACCAGCAAACCGAAGGTACCCGTGGGTGAAGTGTCCATTGCGCTGCCATCCGGCCCGGCGCGCTTTATGGCACCAGAGTTACTCAATATGGCGAACGAGCGATTCCCAAAAGTATCGCTAAAGATTGTCGAGGGGATGAGCGGTTCGATTGAAGAAATGATGCTTGCCGGCCGATTCAACCTCGCCGTCTTCTACACCATGAAAGACGACTGTTCGCATTATGACGTTCTAGCCGAAGAGGAATTCTGTCTGATCATCCCGCCGGGCAGCCCTCCTTTCGAAAATGTTGTCTCTCTCGATCAGTTAAGCGCATATCCCCTGGCTGTTCCCATGAACGTTACCAATGTCCAGAGAGCCGTGACTGACATAGCAAAAATGCACAATGTCCACTTGGACGTCCGGTACGAGATAGATTCTCTTTCAACGATTATAGACATGGTCGCAGATGGCAAAGCTCACTCCATTTTGACACCGTCCGCGGTCCAGCGCGAAACGTCGCTCGGCCTTGTACGAATGGCAAAGATTATAAACCCATCAATATCGAGGTCGGTGATCCTTGCGGTGAATGCACGAGATGAGCGCTCGGCTGAAGTCGCTGCTATCCGCGGGCTACTTCCAAAGGTAGTGCGGCAGTTGATCAAGGAAGGAAGATGGCAAGCGAGATTGCCGCAATCACCGTGACTTCGTCAGGAACCGATCGGCATGATCCATGATGTTGGCATCGACGAAAAGCTACTTATTTGGCTTGGTGCAATAATTGGTCACTTCGAAGCACCGTTGTTGTGGCAATGCCTATGCTTTCGACTGCTCCGAAGCGAGCGGGGGCAGTTCCAAGAGCCAGAACTCATCCATAACGGATCAAGATTTATTGTATCGAAAGTCTGAATTTGACGCGCTGCTTCGTTTGACGGAACCATGATCCGGCCGACCTCAGCGGTGAACCAAGCCAAAGGAAATCACCATGCACGATCTTAAAACCTTCAGGCCCTTGGTGAAAGAGGCGACAAAATGGCGCCGCCACCTCCATCAGTATCCAGAGCTGGATTATGATCTGCACTCAACCGCAGCTTTCCTGGAGGAGACGCTGCGATCGTTCGGCGTCCACCATGTCGAGACCGGCCTTGCGGAGACCGGACTGGTTGCATTGATCGAAGGAAATCACCGTGGTGGCCCAACGATTGGTTTGAGAGCGGAGATGGATGCTGTCCGCATCCAGGAAAGATCGAAGAAACCCTGGGCATCTAAAATGTCTGGAAAAATGCACGCGTGTGGACACGATGGCCACATGGCAATGTTGCTTGGGGCGGCGAAATTTCTCGCCGAAGCGCCGAATTTTGGCGGCACCGTTGCCTTGATCTTCCAGCCCGCTGAGGAAAATGCGCTTGGCGGGCAGCGCATGGTTCAAGAAGGTATTATGGATAAGTTCGGGATATCCCGTGTTTTTGCTATGGACAACTCGCCGGGCCTTGATGTCGGCAGGTTCGCAATTTGCGACGGTCCTTTTATGGCAGCACTGGATGAATTTGATATCGTGATCAAGGGCCAGGGAGGACATGCTGCAAGCCCTCATCGAAACATCGATCCCATAGTGATTGCCGGCCAAATCATTGTAGGCCTCCAGCCGTTAGTCTCTCGATCGACGAACCCGCTCGAATCGTTGGTCGTTTCGATTACCAAGATGCACGCCGGAGAATCCTACAATGTGATACCGGAGACCGCGATTTTGTCCGGAACTGTCAGAACATTGAAGCATGAGCTTCGAGGCTTGGCTGAGACGCAAATTCCTGCCGTAGCGCGCGGGATAGCAAGCGGATATGGCGCGGAGATCGAATTTAAATACCGCAGGATTGATCCAATCATGACTAACTCTCCTGAGGAGACGAACCTCGCGATCAGCGCCGCGCGCAATCTGGTAGGTCCAATCTGCGTAGATGACCAGTTCGCGCCGGTCATGGGATCGGAAGACTTCGCGTTCATGCTCGAAGCTCGACCCGGTGCGATGATTTTCATTGGCAACGGTTCAACACCGTCTCTCCATAACCCAGCATACGACTTCAACGATGAGGCTCTTCCCTACGGGATCGGATACTGGGCGAACCTTGTAAAGACAGTCTTACCAGCTCCGTTGTGATGGGGATCCAATGCTGGGCTCGGTTGCGCGATTTTTTGATAGGCCGGGCAGTATGAAACGGCGCGCGCCCAAACAGATGAGGTGGTCTCAGCGGCGGCGCAACCACCTGGTCAGATACTGCGATGCTTGGTCTGCTCGTTGGTCGTGTCCACGTTTTGCTGTCGCGTTTCCCGATCTTCACGCCGCAAACGGGAGCGTCTACCCGCGCTAGATGTCGCGCACGCCTCTGCGGCCGATCGCAATGCCAAGTAATAACAAAAAAATCCAACGCACAAGATATTCTCCTGTTCACTTGTGCCCACAGACCCGCTTAGGTGAGTATCTTTCCGGTTTTCCGCGAATCGCAACTTTCCAAGTCCTCAGGCGACCCGCAAAGAGGCTGCCGCCGAAGCTTATTCGACGACGGCCAAGTTGCCCTGGAAGGGCCGGGAAACTCCGACGTGTTCCTCCCATTACGATTTCAGCCGCCGCCTCGTAGCCAATCGAAGTCACAAGTTCGGTCGCAAACGCCGTGCTATTCTTCACGTTGGCTTCGCACTGTGCAACGTTGGCCTGGACGATGACGATGCACGATCTATACGCAAACTGGCGAATGACCCCGTTCTTCAGCCGTGAGTGTTGCGAGACAACGAAGACGTCAACCTCAAATGGCCGCTGGCGCTCCGTACTCCGCAAGCTCCAGGGCATTTGTGTCAGGGTTAAGATCCGTCACTCGACGTTCCACCAGAGCTAGACGCCAGTTCGATTTGGAGAATTTCCGTCAGCCGCTTTACAATCGGATAGCGGAACGTAGAGCTTCGTACAGAAACCCCTACTTCATAGGCGTGAAGAGGCGTCCTGAGCGGATAAGCGACGGCACCCGACGCTTCGACCACAGGCTGGAACTGGTTGGGCACGATCATCGCGTATCGTCCTGCGGCGATCAGTTCCAAAGCCGTATTGAAAGAACTCGTAGAAATTGCAAGCGGTGGAGGTGCCAAACCGTCAGCGTGAAAGAAGTTGGTGAGAGCGGGGTCGGGCTCGATGCTTTCGCTGTACCCTATCCAGGCGAAATCCAAAAGGTCGGCGGCGGTCGGCGGGTCGTGAGAGATACCCTTCCTGTCCCCTATGACCAGGCAATGCTCGAACGTTGCTAACCACGTCGTGGTAATATTCTCTGAGGGGTGTTCCGCTTCGATGCGACCAACGACGACATCCAGATCGCCCGAGAGCAATCTAGCACTATAAGATGAGCTCGCGGGAGCCGACAGAATAAGCTGGGTTCTTGGGAACTCCAACCTCAGTTGGTCGAGAATCCGCGCCATGTACAAGAGGCTGATGGTTGGGCCGGTGCCGATCCTGAGCAGGTCAACATGCCCGGTCCTGATCGCTGCGATCTCCTCTGCCGCTTGGCTATACGATCGCTCGATCTCGATCGCATGTCGATGGAGAGCCTGTCCGTAGGTCGTCAGCCGCATGCCGCGCGGCAGGCGTTCGAACAGGGCAGCGCCGAATTCGATCTCGATCTGCCGTAATTTCTTGGTCAGCGACGATTGCGCCAAACCGATTTCGCGGGCTGCGATCGATACACTGCCGTGCTTCGCAATAGCGATGAACGCGCGGATGCTGCGATCCATTCCATTCCTCCCGACATGCAAGGTCCTCTGCCTCGTCCACGCTGGTTTTTAGTCGCTCTAGTTTGAGGAAAGACTCATTCCAAAAGGCGATCGCAGACGTGTCACTAATTCATTATACATTGGTTTGTCATTGTTCCATCCTCACCTGAAAGATAAATGAGACGCCCGGGTGGCTGTTCTCCGTCAGATGGAGCTTTTCGTGCGAACCGTCTTTGTCCTCTTCGACTCGCTCAACCGCCTGGCGCTGGAGTGCTACGGCGGGCAGGGCATCCCGACGCCGAATTTCAATCGTTTCGCCGAACGCGCGATCACCTTCGACCGCCACTATGTTGGCGGGCTTCCATGCATGCCCGCCCGGCGCGACCTCCACACCGGTCGGCTGACCTTTATGCACCGCTCCTGGGGTCCGCTTGAGCCGTTCGACAATTCGTTCCCGAAAATCCTGTCGGAACACGGCACCTATTCTCACATGATCTCGGACCACCAACATTATTTCCAGGAAGGCGGTTTCGGATACATCAACACTTTCGACAGCTGGGAATTCATCCGGGGACAGGAAGACGACACGTGGGTGGCCATGGTCCAACCGCCATTGGAGCGCTTCAGGGAGATGTTCGACGACCGGCACTATCCGTTGTCGAAGATCCCTGAGACTGCAAAAACGGTCACCCGGGGAAACACGCCCTGGAAAGCATGGAAGCATCTCAGCAACATCAAGAACCGGGAGCGCTACAAGGAAGAGGAAGAATTTCCTTGTGTAAAGTGCTTCACCGCCGGTTTGGAGTTCCTGGATGGAAACAAGGATGCCGACAGCTGGTTCTTGATGATCGAGACGTTCGATCCGCATGAGCCGTTCCACGCTCCGGAGCGGTTCAAAAAGCTTTTCGAGACCGGCTACACAGGGAAGATCCTGGATTGGCCGGTCTACGAGAAAGTGACGAATTCCGCCGACGAAATCGCTGAAATCAGGGCCAACTACGCGGCACTGGTCGCGATGTGTGACGACCAGTTCGGCAGGCTCCTCGATGCGTTTGACAAAGACGGGCTTTGGGAAAATACCGCGCTCGTCGTCACGACCGATCATGGTTTCCTGCTTTCGGAACATGACTGGTGGGGCAAGAACCGGACACCCTACTACGAGGAAATCTCCCACATTCCGTTGATGATCTACCATCCGGACTACGCCGCCAAAGGCGGTGAGCGTCGTAGCGCGCTCACCCAGCAGACAGACCTCATGCCGACCTTCCTTGATTTCGCGAGCGCGGGCAGACCATCGGAGGTCACAGGGTGCTCTCTTAGAAAGGTACTGGAAACGGACGAACCGGTGCGTGATGATCTTATTTTGGGCATGTTCGGGGGGCCGATCTGCGCCACGGACGGGCGTTACACCTACTATCTATTCCCAGACTCCCTCACAGGCGAAGGATTCAACGAATACACCGTGATGCCAACGCATCTGCGCTCCTACTTCGACGTTCGCGAGTTCGAGGGCGCGGAGATGTCAGGGCCTTTCGAATTTACCAAGAGCATGCCCGTCATGAAGATCAAGGCACGTGATTTTGCGGAGCGGATACCCTGGTTGGAGCAACAGGGTGGCTTCGCTGATGTCGGCACGGTGCTCTACGACCTCGCCGCAGACCCGCAACAGGAGCGGCCTGTGGACGCTCCGGAGATCGTGGCGGCGCTCAGACAATCCATCACGCGGCACCTTTGGCGCCACGACGCGCCGCCGGAAACATTCGTCCGCTATGGTCTTACAGAAGAAAAATTGGCGATGGAGCGCCAACTCGAGCGAGTTGTTCGTCCACTTGAACCCTGCATCAATCGGGAGTGAGAAAATGACAACTCTTAAAAAGCTGCTCGGAAGCTCGGTGCTCATTGCATCTACTCTGCTGGCCAGCCAAGCGTTATCGGCGGAGCCGATAACGATCCTGATCAACACCTCTCCTTGGTACGGAGGCTTCGAGGCCCTTGTCGAAAAATACGAGGCCGACACCGGGAACAAGGTAAACATTGACGCCGTGCCGCTGGGCGGGCTCCTCGAGAAAGCGCGCAACGCCGTTCGCGGGCCTTCCGGCGAATACGACATCGTCAATCTTTCGAACGCGTGGGCCGTTGAATTCTACGCAGGAAACTATCTGACGGCGCTTACCGACATCGACCCGACCTTCAGCTTCGGCAACAACATCATCGATGCCGATGGCCTGCTCTACTGGAACAAGGAGAGGCAATGGCCGATGAAGGATGGCGGTGTTCCAATGGCGTTCTCGCCAAACGCCAATACCCATCTCTGGTACTACCGAACCGATCAGATCGAGAAGCCGCCCGAGACCTGGGACGACGTCCTGAAAACGTGTCAAACAAAGGGCGACGCGGCTGACTACAGCGTCGTCCTGCGCGGAGCCCGCGGAAACCCGATCCGGTTCGCCTTTTCGACTTTTATACTCAGTTTTGGCGGCAGCATCGAGAAGGACGCACCAAACGGCGACTTCACTGTTACCTTCAACAGCCCTGAAGTGAAGCGGGCCCTCCAACTTTACATCAAACTTGCGGAGGAGTGCGGTCCGCCGAACCCCGGCTCGATCGATCAAGGCGAGATGATCCAATATATCGTCGCTGGAAAGGTCAAACAGGCAGGCATTGTCGTCGCGGCCCAAGCGCAGATGGACGACCCTGAAAAGTCTGCCGTGGTTGGCAAGATCGGCTATGCGGTCATGCCGCGCCCGGCGGATGGCGAGAATAGGGATGTATGGGGTTCATGGCAGATGGGCATCCCGGCCAACGTTTCGGCTGGGCGAAAGGCAGCTGCCATGGAGTTCATCAAGTATTTTCTGACCGACGAGGCCCAGACCTACTACGCAGAAGCCGGAGGAATTCCCGTGAGCCGTACCGTGCTCGAAGGGCCGCTTTCGCAGCAGGAAAAGTTCAGATGGATGAAGCCCTACTCTGAAGCTTCGAGAAACGCCAAGCAGGTTCTTCAGTACCCGGAGGGCGCCGAGATCGAGCAGATCATCGGCCTCCGCTTGAACCAGGCGCTGATTGGCGAACTCTCCGTTGACGAAGCTCTGAACACCGCGGCAACCGAAATCCATGGCGTGTTTGTGCGGACCGGCCGCAGGACAGGCCTTTTACCGCCGCTGCAATAATCGACATTCTCCGACCGGGATTGCCACGAGGCCCTCGGTCGGTAACCCTAGGTGATGTGATGGCGACAATTCTGGTTTCAAAAAGGCCCGTGTCCGAAAGCGCACCGCCACAGAGCGTCGCCGCGAGCCGACGAACCAGACTTCTAGACTTGTTCGACAGACATTTCCGCCTGATCACCATCGCGCCGGCGGCGCTGCTGATCCTGTCGCTTACGGTGGCTCCCGCGATCGAACTCGTGCGGATGGCGGGATCGAGGATTGCGTTCACGAACGAAGGCGTACAACGCACGGCCGCCCTTGCAGAAAACATCGGCCGGCTCGGGAACGACTGGATTTACTGGCGTGCTCTACTGAACACCTTGGCCTTCGTCGTTACGTCGACGCTGGCGGAACTCGTTCTCGGGCTCATGCTCGCACTCGCGGCGCAACGAATAACACGGGGCAAAGGTATCGTCCGGACGTTGATGTTGATGCCTATACTGATACCGCCCGTCGCGATCGGCAATATGTGGCGGCTGATGTACAATCCGGAATTCGGCATCATCGCCTACCTCGCCAACCAATTCGCCGGAGTTCGGCTCGATATGCTCGGCTCGACCTCCACGGCGCTGCTTGCTGTCATCATCGTCGACGTCTGGCATTGGACGCCGTTCATGTTCCTGATCCTGCTGGCGGGATTGGAAGGTCTCCCCGAAGAGGTCATCCAAGCCTCCCACCTCGACGGCGCGAGTTCGCTTCAACGGCTTCGGTTCGTTGTCCTACCGATGCTTTGGCCCGCCATCGCCACCGCGTTCGTCTTCAGGTCGATCGGCGCCTTTAAGGTCTTCGACCAAATCTACCTGCTTACCTCCGGCGGACCAGGCGTCTCCACGGAGGTGCTGAGCCTCTATGTGTTCAAGGTGTTCTTCCAGAACAATGAGCTCGGCTACGGAGCGCTTCTCTCGCTCGTCACTATAGCTGTCGTCTGCAGCTACCTGGCCGTCTTCCGGATCGCGCAACGCAGGAAGGGGTCTTTGTGATGGTTACCCCCACCTGGAAGGCGTGGCTTGCTTTCGCCGTTGTTGGGCTTTCGCTCCTGTCGATCCTTGCGCCGTTCGTATGGATCGTCGGCGTGTCAATGAAGTACCAGATCGACATCCTTACAGGGACGTTCCCGTTCAAACCGGTCGCTGTTAATTTCAGCCGAGTGCTGTTCGGAAAGAGTTCGGACTTCATCGCCTACGCCGGCAACAGCCTGATCGTGGGTCTCGTAAGCACAGTCCTCGTGCTGCTGATCGGCGCCCCCGCAGCCTATTCACTCGCATGGCGAAAGTGGTCCAAGCTGTTCAGCGCTCTCTTCCTGGGCTGGACGCTTGTCTTCCACATGATCCCGCCGATAACGCTGGTTGGCCCGTGGTACCTGCTGTTCCGCGAGATCGGGCTCTACAACACTCTGACGGGCCTGATCCTCACCCACGTCGTCATCAATCTTCCGCTCACGATCTGGCTGATGATGTCGGCCTTCGAGAACATCCCACGCGAGCTTGAGGAAGCCGCGGTCATGGATGGATGCCGCAGGTCGACGGCCTTTTTCGTGATCCTGTTGCCATTGGCCGTCCCAGGGCTGATCGCGGCGGGATTGCTGTCGTTTCTATTCTCGTGGAGCGAGTTCTCCATCGCTCTGAACCTGACGACGAAAGAGACCTATACGATACCGGTCGCGATCGCGTCTTACGCGGGGGAGAACGAGATTTTGCACGGACAGATGGCCGCGGCGTCGGTTCTTTCAACGGTCCCAGCGCTCATTCTGATGTTCCTTGGTCAGCGATTTATTCTCGGCGGTCTTACTGCCGGAGCCGTAAAATAGGAGATGTGTATGTCGAAAGTCAGTCTTCCGGCTAGTCATATTACCAACATAACCCCTACCCCCTTAGCGCATAGATGGCTTGCACGCGCGCGCCATTCCCCCAAACTCGTTTGGACGGAGGTACTTTGGTTACGCTGCTCGATCGGGAGAACGGGAGACATGGCGCACAGCTCATACAGCTCGCCGAATCGCTTCAGTTAGTCAGATATTTTGCAGCATTCCGGCGTCGGTGCGCCCGATTTGCAGACTCTGTAGCCGCGCAATGCCTAATGTTTGCCAGCCGCGTTCAAACAGACGGCAGGAGTTGAATAGCGGCTCAATTACAGGGGAACGATAATGGAAACTTCTCGACGTGAACTTATGAAGCTTGGTCTGGCAGCCGGAGTGACTGTCGCCATGCCCGCGATGCTACGCGCACAAACGCAGGATCTGCGAACCGTTCGGATGGTTATGGGTGACCTCCAAGTGTTCGACCCGTTCTTTACGACATCTGACATAACTCAGTATCATGGCCTGGCTATTTACGACACGTTGTTCGGGCTCGATTCCAACCTCGTGGCGCAGCCGCAAATGGTGGATAAGTGGACCGTTTCAGAGGACCAGAGAAGTTACACGTTCGAACTCCGGGATGGGCTAAGCTGGCATGACGGCACGCCAGTTACGGCGGCTGACTGCGTGGCCTCGATCCGCCGCTGGGGCGAAGTTGATCCAGCCGGCCAGTTGCTTTTGGAACGGGCCGCAGAAATTTCGAGCAAGGACGAGAAGACTTTTGTCATCGCATTTAGGGAGCCGTTTGGACTTGTTATTGACCTTCTTGCGAACGCGGCAGGCCGCCCTCTTTTCATAATGCGCGAACAGGATGCAAAGCGCCCTGCAACCGAGCAGGTCACCGCCAATATCGGCTCAGGGCCGTTCAAGTTCAACGCGTCACTTGCCAAGCCGGGTTCAAGCGTAACCTACGACCGCAACGAGGCCTATGTACCACGCCGCGAGCCGGCTAGCGAATTCTCCGGCGGAAAGGTGGTAAACGTCGATCGTGTGATCTGGGATAACATAACCGATCCGCAGACGGCGGTCGCAGCTCTACAGGCAAGCGAGGTAGATTTTCTGCTCCAACCGCCTGCCGACCTATACCCAGCGATCGAGGCCGATCCCGACCTCGAACTCCAAGCCCTTGGAAAATCGGGCTCAGCCTTCTATGCCCGAATCAACTTCCTACAAAAGCCATTTAACAACGTTAAAGCGCGCCAGGCGCTGCTTCATCTGATTGACCAAGAGGCTTTCCTGCAGGTCGTTTCCCCCGATCCAAAATACGGTGGCACCGTTACTTCCCTTTTCGGATCCAGAACCGCTTATTCAAACGACGAGAACACGGGTTGGTACAAAAAGGGCGGCAACCCCGAAAAGGCCAAGCAGCTCTTTGAAGAGGCTGGATACGCCGGGGAGAAGGTCCTTATTCTCACGCCAACGGATTGGTCGGAGGGTAATAACGCGTCGCAGTTTTTGGCGGCGTCTCTTCAGAAAATCGGGGTGAACGCCGAGCTTGCGCCAATGACTTGGAGCGAACTTTCTGCGCGCCGGGAAAATAAGGGCCCCGTAGACGACGGAGGTTGGAGTATCTTCGTGACGACCCAGTCCGACTTCAGTCTTGGCAATCCGATTGGCTCTATCTTCTTTCTCGCGAATGGAGAGAAAGCTTGGTACGGCTGGCCGAAAAGTGACGAGTTCGAGGCTCTCCGGGCCAAATGGGCCGATGTGGGGACGACTGAACAGCGTAAGGAATTGGCGCGCGAGATGCAGCGCGTTTGGTGGGATTTCGTAGGAACTGTGTTCCTGTGTCGGGCCCTATCGCCAAGTGCACGCCGTAAGGAACTCACCGACCTGATCAGCACTCAGGGAGAATATCGCCCGATGTGGAACATGAAGAAGGTGTAAGGCTTTGGTTACTTACATTCTTCGTAGAATGGTGTCGGCCATCGCTGTTATGGCGATGGTCGGAGCATTCGTCTTCCTTCTTCTCAGACTCGCGCCCGGTGACCCGGCTGCGATTCTCGCTGGAAGAGCGGCAACGACGGAAATGATCGCGGGCATCCGGCAGCAACTAGGACTGAATGATCCGTTGCCAATTCAGTTCATGCGCTGGGTTTGGGACATGCTTGGCGGCGATTTCGGCAACTCAATCTTCGCTGGGCGACCCGTCCTCGAGCTTATTGCCCAACGACTGGAGCCAACCGTATCATTGTCGCTTCTGACCATGACACTGTCGGTAACCGTTGGTGTGTCCTTCGGCGTCCTTGCTGCGTGGCGTGCCGGCGGTCTGATTGATCGCACCCTTACCGCAATCTCGGCACTCGGATATTCCGTGCCCGTCTTTGTAATCGGGTATTTCCTGATTTACTTTTTTGCCATTCAGGCACGCTGGTTACCAGTTCAGGGATATAAGCCGATAGCAGCAGGACTGGGACCCTGGTTCATGCACCTAATACTGCCTACGCTGGCATTAAGCCTTGGTTTTGTTGCGTTCATCGCCCGCGTTACAAGGGCAAGCATGCTCGAAGTCCTGACAGAAGACTACATGCGAACGGCGGCGGCCAAGGGGACGTCACCCTATGCCATGGTTGTTCATCATGCGCTGAAGAATGCCGGCGTTCCCATCCTCACGGTAATCGGAATAAGCTTTGCTTATATGATTGGCGGCGTAGTGCTCACCGAAACGGTTTTCAACATTCCGGGCATTGGTAGACTGGTTGTCGATGCTATCAACAACCGCGACTATCCTATCATCCAGAGCGTGCTCATCCTGACCTCGGGCTTATACGTCCTTATAAATCTCACCGTCGACCTCGCCTACACGTTGATCGACCCGCGCATCCGGTATTGATATGACCTTATCTATTATAACGGCTGAGACTAAGCCGATCTCGCGCTCGCGAGTCTCAGGCATGGTCCGGTTTGCAAGGCGACACCCTCTCATTGCGTTCGGCGGCGGTCTACTGGGACTGCTCATCGTTCTAGCACTCGCTGCTCCGCTGTATGCAGGCGATCCGGTCAACATGGATCCATTCCAGCGCCTTAAACCATCCTCAAGCGAAATGTGGTTTGGGACTGACAATCTGGGACGTGACGTTTTCGCGCGAACGATTTATGGAGCGCGAATATCGCTTATGGTCGGCTTGCTTTCGGGCGCATGTGCGGCTCTTTTCGGGCTCCTTCTTGGTATCGTAGCCGGGTATAATCGCAGCATCGACGGCATCATCATGAGGGTGATGGACGGTCTGATGTCGATACCGACAATTCTACTAGCCATTGCTCTTATTTCCCTGACCGGACCAGGCATCGGCATCCTCATCGTGGCAATCGCTGTACCTGAGACACCCGCTGTCGCACGTCTGGTTCGATCGGTGGTGCTTAGTGTTCGCGAGCGTCCGTATGTAGAGGCCGCCCTGTGTGGCGGTGCCCGCCTGCCCAAGGTGCTGTGGCGGCATGTGCTTCCAAGTACGATTCCTGCGTTGATGGTGCAAAGCGCTACTGTTTGTGCCAGCGCCATCATGACAGAAGCCGCCTTGAGTTTTCTCGGCGTTGGTGTCCCCCCTGAGATCCCAAGCTGGGGTAACATGATCGCCAGTTCTCGCTTGTATCTGGCCATTGCCCCGCTGACCATCTTTGCTCCCGGCATCTGCCTCGCCATTACGGTGCTTGCCGTCAATCTTCTTGGCGATGGGTTACGCGACATGTTCGACCCTCGCGTTAACAGGAGGCGTTAACATGCTGATGGACAAGCCACGGGATGAAGGCGTCCTGCTCGATATTCGGAACCTCGAGACGCATTTTTACGGTGAAGAGAGCACTACACGCGCCCTAGGCGGCGTTAGTTTTAAGGTAATGCGGGGTGAGACACTAGGCGTCGTTGGCGAATCCGGGTGTGGGAAGAGTGTTACAGCTCTTTCGATCCTTCGCCTCTTGCCGAACAAGACGGCCAAAACCGTTGGAGGTGAGGTCACGTTTCAAGGCATCAACCTTATGGAGTTGTCGGAAAGGGAGATGCGTAAGATTCGCGGCGACAAAATCGCCATGATATTCCAGGACCCAATGACCAGTCTTAACCCTGTGTACACAGTCGGCCGACAAATCGCTGAGGCAGTACAGATCCACACGGGAGTTTCGCGTTCAGTTGCGATCGCCAAAGCCGAAGAAATGCTACGCTTCGTTCGCATCGCAGATCCTGAGCGTCGTGTGAACAACTATCCCTATGAGATGTCGGGAGGGATGCGTCAGCGTGTCATGATCGCCATGGCTCTTGCCTGTTCGCCAGAGTTGCTGATAGCCGACGAGCCAACCACGGCACTTGATGTTACGATCCAAGCGCAGATTTTGCGGCTGATCGTGGAGCTGAAAGAGCGTACTGGGGCCGCCGTCATGTTTATAACTCATGACTTAGGCGTTGTTGCAGAGACATGCCAGCGCGTGATCGTAATGTACGCCGGCCGCATCGTTGAGCAAGCGACGGTAACGGACCTGTTCGCGCGCCCTATGCATCCGTACACTCAGGCTCTCATGCGCTCCGTGCCCGACAGGCGACACGGAAGACAGGTTCGTCTGCCAGAAATCCCTGGCATTGTCCCAAATCTCCGCGAACCAATTGTCGGATGTAGTTTTGCGCCGAGGTGTCCCTTTGCCATCGACATCTGTCGGGAGAAGACTCCCATCCTCAACGAGCCCGAAGCTGGGCATGCCGCGGCCTGTTGGCGCTCAGAGGAGATTGTACGCACATGAGCAGCCCGCTGTTGAAAGTCGAGAACCTGACTAAGCATTTTCCCATTGGTGGTGGGTTTTTCACAAGCATCCAGCCGGTTGTGCGTGCCGTGGAAGGTGTATCGTTTTCCGTCCAGGCCGGTGAGACGTTCTGCATCGTTGGCGAATCGGGTTGCGGAAAATCCACCGTCGCGCGGCTCTTGATGCGACTGACCGATCCAACCGGTGGCCGCGTCCTGATTGATGGGATCGATATCGCCGGCCTCAAGAAGGACGAGCTTCGCGCCTCCCGTCGTCGCATGCAAATGGTGTTTCAGGATCCGTATTCGTCGCTTAACCCGCGGCTTACGGCCGGGCAGATTATTACCGAGCCAGTCGAAAACTTCGAGCGCCTCAGCAGTCGGCAGCGTCAGGCCCTTGCTGCGGACCTTCTCAAGAAGGTCGGAATGTCGCCGGAGATGATGCACCGATTACCGTCCGAGATGTCGGGCGGTCAGCGGCAACGTCTCGGCATCGCGCGGGCACTGGCGTTGAATCCCATGCTCGTCATTCTTGACGAGGCGGTCTCGGCGCTTGATGTCTCGGTGCAGGCGCAGATCCTGAACCTACTCATGGATCTGCAGCAGCAACTGGGAATCGCGTTCGTGTTCATTTCGCATGACCTCGGAGTCGTCGAACATATCGGTCACCGTGTCGCGGTCATGTATCTTGGACGAATCGTAGAAGTCGCGCCCTGCGAGGCGCTATTCGCCGGTCCGGTTCATCCGTACACGGAGGCATTGATCGCTGCGGCACCCGTGCCAGATCCAACGCGCATCAGATTGGACGTTCTGATCAAGGGTGAGGTGCCGAGCCCGGTTAACCCGCCCACGGGATGCGCTTTCCATCCGCGCTGCCCGCTCGCACAGGATCGCTGCCGCAAGGAAATCCCGCCGTTGGTGCAAATAGCGGATGGGCACGTGGTCGCCTGCCATGTCCGCGCCCCTGCACAGGATACGTCTGTTTCGTCAACCCTGGCGTTCGACCCTCCGAATAATGTGGCAGCTCTGGCAGGGAAAATAGCTTAGCAACCCCGGTCGCCTGGACCTATTTGTGCCGGACGATCCATTCCAGATCCCCGAAGTAGAAGAGAAAAAGAGAATGGAAGAACAATCGGCGCACGAAGATGACGGCTACGACCGGATTGGATCTACCGCCACCAATGTTGGGGATGGCTTTACCATGGTGGCAGTAGGCGACCTCATCGTAACACGGGCGCTAACGACGGGCCACCATCCCGGACTTAACGAGGTCACAGAAATCCTTCGGAGTGCTGACGTCACTTTCGGGAATATGGAAACCAATATCTTTGACATTCGATCATTCAAAGGGTTCCCGCAGGCTGAGCATGGTGGCGCTTACCACATCAGCTTGCCGGAGCTTGGCCCTGACCTCAAGGCGATGGGTTTCAATTTGATGAGCTACGCCAACAATCACACCTTCGAATGGGGTGTTGAAGGCATGCGTGAGACCTGCCGGGCACTTGATCAGAACGGTATTATCTACGCAGGAGTTGGAGAAAATCTTGCACAAGCCAGTGCAGCGCGTTTCCTGGAGACCCCGCGTGGTCGGGTCGCGCTGGTATCATGTGCCTCAACGTTTACGCCAATGTCGCGTGCATGCGATCCGGCCGGCGAGGCACCGGGAAGACCAGGTCTCAATCCGCTTCGTCTAGAAGAAATTATTCTGGTCCCTCCAGCCATGCTGGAACACCTGCGCCAAGTCCGCGATGCGTTGCCCAATTACAAGCCGGATCATGTCGACTCAAACCGGCTCAAGCTCGCTGGCGCCACGTACATGGCAGGCGAACACACCGGCTATAGCTATCTACCAGACGCAACCGACGTCGCCAATATTCTGCGCAGCACTCGTCAGGGAAAGCAGTTCGCCGATTTCTGTATAGTCACGAACCATGGCCATGAGCCAGGCAACTGGAGTCAGCAGCCGGCAGATTATGAACAATATTTTGCGCGTCAGACAATCGATGCTGGTGCCGACGCATATATCGTGCATGGACCGCACCAGCTAAGAGGCATCGAGATCTACAAAGGTAGGCCGATCCTCTACAGCGTCGGGAACTTCATCATGGACGATCTACGGACGCCGGTTGGCGCCGATATGTTCGTTGCCTACAACAAGGACCCGCGGGACGACACCGATGCCGAAGTGACTCTGGCAGAAATGGCTCAAGGATATGAGACGGATGCTGGATTTTCTGATCCGATCTTCTACGAGAGCGTTATTGCGCTGAGCCGGTTCGAGAACAACCGCCTAGCCGAATTGCAGCTCCACCCGATTGAACTTGGCCATTCGTGCAGATTTGCAAATCGAGGTGTTCCTCGCCTCGCTGTTGGCGAGCAGGCACGTCGCATTCTGGATCGACTCCAGGAACTATCGAAGCCGTTCGGAACTGAGATCACGATCAAGGATGGTCTCGGAATCATCAAGTCATAAGAGCTGCCTCATCTAAGGCACGAGATGATGAGCAAAATCCGTCGGGCTCCAGCAGGTGAAGTTTAAGCGGCGCCTTCTCAGGCTTTACAAAGAATTAAGGAGCGCAAAGGTGTTTAAAGGAAGAGCTACGGCGGGTGATCCAATTACGGCTTCGGATAAACGCAATAAATCACAACTAAACCAACCGCTAATCGCGGTCTCGGCCGACGTCGTCGAGTTATATGGTTATCTCTGGCATGCAGCGCCCCAACAGTATCTTGAGGCGGCCATAGCCGGTGCGGGAGTTTTCCCTTTGGTGGTGCCCTCCTTTGGCGAGAGGCTTGACTTTGACCAGTTGTTTGCTGCGGTCGACGGGGTAATGATTACGGGTTCAGGATCGAATGTGCATCCCTCCCTTTACGGAGGCGATGCGTGTGAAGCTAACGGGCCTTATGATCCCGCGCGGGATTCAACCACTTTTCCCTTGATCCGAAGAGCCATCGACCAAGGGCTCCCATTGCTTGCAATCTGCCGAGGACTACAGGAGATGAATGTCGCGCTCGGCGGTACATTGGCAACCGAAATACAGGATCGGCCTGGCGCGATTGATCACCGAGCACCCGAGGCTGAGAGCCGCGACGGGCAATTCGCCGCCCGCCAAGCACTGGTTGTCAAACCCGGTAGCTGCCTCTTCAAGATGCTCGATTCCGAACACGCCGTTGTTAATTCGGTTCACCGGCAAGCAATTGATAAGGTAGCCCCTCAACTTGAGGTCGAGGCTGTTGCCGAGGATGGAACTGTGGAGGCCGTTTCGGTGCGCAATGCACCGGGTTTTGCCATTGGCGTTCAGTGGCATCCTGAATATTGGGTGAAATCCGACGAAACCTCAGCACGTATTTTTCGTGCATTTGGAAATGCCGTGCGTGCTCACGCCGCAGCGAGACGCGAGATGTCGCGAGCTGCAGACGGGCCACTCAAATCAACGCCCGATTCGGCTCTTCCAAGCCGGACACCTAGTTGAGTCAGATGACAATTTATAGGGGCCTGTCTGAATGCGCTCCACCGTTGCACAGGTAGGCTAATGCTCCGGCCCTTAATTCGCGCTTATGTACAGGAATAACTTGATGAAACACCTTCCTCTCGCCCCACCACCTTTTCCCATCGAGGAATATCACTCCCGTCTTGCGGCATTGCGCAGCATCATGGCTGATCGGCGGGTTGATCTACTGATTATAGACCAATCTGAGCACAGGGCATATTTCAGCGGATTTTGGTCGACTGCTGCAATGTATCAAGCACTACTTGTTTCCCGCGACCAAGAGCCTGTTGCGGTCATCCGCAGCATAGATTCTCCAAGCTTTAGCGCGTCGAGCCGGTGGGGCGATTGCGTAACTTTCTCCGATAGTGAAAACCCGATCGAAGTTGTTGCCGAGACGATCAAATCCCGCGGCTTCGGAGCCTCAGTGATTGGCATCGAACGCGATAGTCATTTCCTCACTTTAAATCGAGCAGCGGAGCTCGACGCCCTTCTCCCAGAGGCCAAGTTCACCGATTTCTCTAAAATCATGTGGGAAATGCGGCTGGTTAAATCGCAGCTGGAAATCGCCTGCCTGAAGGTTGCCGCCGAAATTTGCGACCGGGCAGCGGCGGCCGCCTTCAAAGTAGCCGAGGCAGGTGTAAACGAACGTGAAGTCTTCGCAGCGATGACGAGCGAAGCGTGGCGCTGCGGCGCGGACAATGCGCAAGTTGCCGTCCTTTCGTGCGGGGCTACAACATCGTTTCACGCGTCATTCAGCGGCCGCATTTTGGAGCAGGGTGACATCGTGTTTGTGGAGCCAGTTCCCCACTTTCGTGGGTACACCGCGAGGTTGATGCGCCCTAAGGTCATTGGTGCGCCGACTGATCAACAGATGCGGACCGCGGAAACGATGATCCGGATCCAGGACGATCAGTTCCGCCTCATGAAACCCGGCGCTAACGCACGGGACGTCGATCGTGTTTTGCGCGAGGAGATGTTGGCAGCAGGACTGCGCGATAGCTACACCGGTATTACCGGGTATACACTCGGACTTAAATGCCCGCCGCGAACGAGTGATTTCACCCGTGTATTCCTGCCCAATAGTGCCTGGCAGCTGGAAGAAAACCAAGTATTCCACATGTATACATCAGCGTGTGACCTGCCGTTTAGTGAAACCGTCGTCGTCACACCAGATGGCGGAAAACGGCTTACGGAAATGGAGCGGAAACTCTTCCGCTAATGACGAGCTGATCGTGGTTGGACGAAGCTGATCAATGATCGCGGACGGTTAGAGCGTAAGACGGGGGCCGCGCTGAGCGCACAACCCTAAATGTATTATTTGAAGGATATGCAACATGACGACCCTAGGTATTTTGAGCCTATCGAATGAAGGCGACTACATTGGGCAGAACGCCGACTTCGGCCCGGGAATTGCCGGCGCTTGCCACTATGACTTCGCGCCGATATGGCGACAAGTCCCAGGAGCTTGGGCGGATAACGTTGTCTCCGGTGACGCTGCTTGCGAGGCTGCTTATGTTAAGGCGGCGAAGGAGCTTGTGGAAGAAGGAGCGGACGCAATCACATGTGACTGCGGCTTTACTATTCGATACCAGAATGCAATTGCAGCAGCCGTTTCTGTGCCGGTGTCGACCTCAAGCCTGCTTTTGCTTCCAAAGCTGCTCATAGAGGCGCCAAAGGATAAGAAAATCGCAGTGCTCACTGCGGATACTCGCTGTCTAGATTCCGGCATTTTTGCGACATTGGGGATTGCAGATCGCTCGAGACTGGTTATCGAAGGTTTGGAAGGTACAGCTACGCACGCCTACATGTGGTCCGAGAAGGGAACGGTAGGTGTCGAAGAAGTTCTGGCGGACACTGATAGCATCATCGAGCGTGTGCGAAACGTCGAGAATATTGCCGCTGTGCTTTGTGAATGCACGATTTTCGTACGAGTGTCATCGAGAATACGACGGCTAACTGGGTTGCCAGTTTATGATGCTGCAAATAATGCCGCCCTCCTTATGGCATCTAGGCAGCCTGGACGAACGGGTTGATCCGGTGCGGTCGCTTGATTCAAGGCTTCTTTTTTGCAGACGAGCTTGAGCCGTGGCGAGCCAAGCAGAATGGCGCGCGCGGTGCCGCAAGCCTTGGCGTGATGTTCCACCCAAATACGGCAACGGGAATTCGTTCTACCAGCGGCTGCGGCACCAGTTGTTCAAACGATCGCAAGGATCTAAAACATGCGAAATGACCACCTCGCCCTTGATGAGGTTTCCCGTCACGTTGACGCTAAAGCTTCCGTTTACTGCGCGTTGAGCGACCGTATTTGGGCTATGCCAGAGTTGGCGTTCGAGGAGCATCAGTCTGTCGCGGAGCAGTGTGCCATTCTCGAGCGAGAAGGCTTCCGGATCACGAGGAATGCCGGAGACGTTCCGACTGCCTTTGTCGCGGAATACGGCGAAGGCGGTCCGGTGATCGGGATTCTCGGGGAATATGACGCACTACCTGAGCTCTCCCAGGTTTCGGGGGCGCTGAAACAAGAACCGCTCACTCGTGGAGGAAGTGGGCATGGTTGTGGCCACAATCTTCTCGGCGCTGGCTCGGCTCTGGCCGCTGCAGCATTGAAGGAGGCTCTTTCAGCAGAAGGGATTGCTGGGACCGTGCGCTACTATGGCTGCCCGGCCGAAGAAAATGGTGGTGGCAAGACCTACATGGCGCGTGCTGGTCTGTTCGATGATGTTGATGTTGCCTTTTGTTGGCATCCGAACGTTGTCAATGAAGTGCACGCCACCTCTAGCCTCGCTGAAATCCAAGTGTATTTCCGATTCCACGGGCGAGCGACACATGCTGCGATGTCGCCGCACATGGGTAGAAGCGCGCTGGACGCTGTAGAGCTTATGAACGTGGGCGTGAATTATATGCGAGAACATATGCCCTCGGATGCGCGGGTGCATTACGCGGTTACCAACACAGGCGGCGACGCACCAAATACCGTGCAAGCCTATGCGGAGTCGTTTTATTCAATCCGCTCCCCTCTCCTTCCGGACGCTCAAAAGCTTGTCGCGCGTGTGAGAAAAATTGCAGAAGGCGCCGCCATGATGACCGAAACGTCTGTTGTTGTTCAGATTGCCGGCGGTAGCTCGAACATTATCCCGAACAACGTGCTGCAAGAAGTGATGTACGACAACATGAGCCGCATCGGCCCGCCTAGATTCGATGAAGCTGATATTACTTTTGCGCAGAAGCTCCGCGAGGCATCAATGACCGTGGACGGCATCTTCGCGAACATTGCACATCGCCAACCGTCACTCGGCTCTAAAATTCTACACGATGACGTGCTCGCATTACCGGCGCGGGAGGAAGTGGAAATGGGTACTACGGACGTGGGAGATGTAAGCTGGATTGCGCCGACGGTGCAGTGCCATACAGCGTGCTATGCCATTGGGACAGAGTTTCACACGTGGCAGATGGTCACTCAGGGAAATCTTCCAGCCGCTCACAAGGGTATGGTGCTGGCAGCACGAGTGATAGCCGCCTCCGCAGCCGACTGCCTGCGCAATCCAACGATTATTGCTCGCGCCAAAGCGGAGCTTGAAAATCGTCTCGGCACCCATACCTACGACTGCCCAATCCCACCTGATGTCACGCCTGACCATTTGCGCAAGAAACCAGCATAGATCCTGGCAGCTAGACCTCCGGGCGTCAGCCAGCGCAACTGAAGCTGTCCAGAGCTCGCTATGCAAATCAGAGGCAATGGCGAGATCGCTAAAGAAAGCAACGCCCTCTGCCATATGCCCATGCTCAACGGCCCAGCGTCTCATAGTGAGCACGTCCGGAACTAGCTGACGTTTTCGTCGCACTACGCCACCGCGGCGGCTCCATTGCAACTACAACCGGCGCGACCGCGAGCGCGCCGCCAATACGTCCCGAATGGAAAAACTCGAATGGATCCGCAGCACACCCGGAAGTGTAGAAAGCACTTCCTTGTGGATGCGTTCGAAAGCGCCCGCATTTTCCACGTCGACGCGTAGCATATAATCGGAGCCACCCGTCATCAGGTAGCATTCCCTAATTTCGGGGTGTTTGCGGACGGCCGCCTCGAACCGGTCAAGGTAGTCCTCCGTTTGCCGCTCCAGCGTGATGTTGATGATCACGGCGATTGTCGTTTCCGATTGGGTCGCGTCGATCAACGCGGTATAGCCGCGGATGACGCCGGCCTGCTCCATAAGTTTGATACGTCTCAGACACGCGGACGGCGAAAGGCCGACTTCGTTGGCAAGTTTGGCGTTGCTGACCCGCGCATCGACCCGAAGCAGCCTCAGGATGTTTCGGTCGATATTGTCCAGTGCCATCATTGAATAATGCTCCGCAAACGTAGTGTGATGTGCGACTTTAATGCCAATTTTGAAATGATGAACGTCAAATAGGCCAGCAATTTCGCATGTTATTTCATAGGTTGGCTCCCACGTTAAGAGGGAGTGGTAAATGGCCCGCGTTATTGTGATGTCGGAGGAACAGGCACCGCTTCCAAGCGAGGGCGCTTCTGGCTACCTGACCATTGATCTCGCGGCACTCGCTCGCAATTATGCAAAGCTCAGTTCGATCCTGGCGCCGGCTCGAGCCGGCGCCGTCGTGAAGGCCGACGCTTATGGCCTTGGTGCAGGACGCGTGGCTCCGGCCCTTTACCGGGCGGGCTGCCGGCATTTCTTCGTTGCGCAGTTTGCAGAAGCCGTGAGATTGCGCCCGCTGCTTGCGGCGGATGCACAGGTTTTTGTGCTCAACGGGCTGCAGCCGGGCAATGAAGGCCCCTGCGCTGAGGGCGGCATCATCCCGGTTCTGAATTCGCTCGAGCAATGGCGGTCCTGGCGAGCGACCGCAAAGCGCCTGAACCGGAGGCTTCCCGCCGTACTTCAATTCGACACGGGCATGTCGCGGCTAGGCGTGTCTCCAGAAGAGCGTGGCACTCTCGCGGTAGAACTGGCTGGCAAAGGCAATGTTGAGGTCCTGTTCATCATGAGCCATCTCGCCTCAGCGGATGAGCTGGACAGCGACCAGAACGACGACCAGCTTGCTCAGATGCAGCGCATCGCCGAGGAACTCCCAGGGCTCGAGATCTGCTTCGCCAATTCCGGCGGTATTTTACTCGGCACGTCCTACCACGGTGTGCTCGCCCGTCCGGGGATCGCGCTATATGGCGGCACGCCGACCACCCCAGGAGCGAACCAGATGGAGGCTGTGGTTCGGCTCGACGTCGCGGTCGTGCAGACGCGCACGGTGCCCGCCGGTGCAAAGGTCGGCTACAGCGGCACTCACATCGCGGACAGCGAAACTCGGCTTGCGACTATTGCGGCAGGCTATGCCGACGGACTGCCACGGAGCCTGAGCGGACGTGGAGCAGTCTACTATCGAGGCACACGCCTTCCGATTGTTGGCCGCGTCTCGATGGACAGCATCACAGTAAATATCACGGCGCTGCCCGAGGGGACACTGAGATTAGGCAGCTTGGTCGAGGTGCTGGGGCTGCATCAAACACTCGAGGACGTGGCCCGCGACGCCGGCACCATTTCTTACGAAATCCTGACCAGCCTTGGTGACCGTTATCACAGGCAATATCGCTAGGAGCCGAGGGGCTCGATCATTGGGGACAACATGAAAGTTATCGTTCTTGGCGCCGGCATTATCGGCGTCACCTCCGCCTATCAACTGGCGAAAGCTGGCCACGACGTCACGGTCATCGACCGGCAGAAGGGTCCGGCGCTGGAAACCAGCTTTGCCAATGCCGGCGAAGTCTCCTTCGGCTATTGCTCACCCTGGGCAGCGTCCGGCATTCCGATGAAGGCTTTGAAATGGCTGTTCATGGAGCATGCACCGCTGATCCTCAGGCCCAAAGTCGACGCGGCAATGCTCTGCTGGATGGCCAAGATGCTCGCGAACTGCACGTCCGAGTGTTACGCCGTCAACAAGGGCCGGATGCTGCGATTGGCGGACTATAGCCGCGTCTCGCTTGCCGCTCTGCGCAAGGAAACGGGGATCGAATATGACGAACGGATGCAGGGTACATTACAGCTCTTCCGCGCTCAGGCGCAGCTGGATGCCTCTGCCAAGGACGTCAAGGCGCTTGCTGCCGACGGCATTCCTTACGAGATGCTCGACCGTGACGGGTGCATCCGCGCCGAACCGGCACTCGCCCATGTGCGTGACAAGATCGTCGGCGGCCTGCTGACGCCGAAGGACGAGACCGGCGACTGCTTCAAGTTCACCAATGCGCTCGCCAAGCGGGCGGAACAGCTTGGCGTTCGCTTCTCCTGGGGCACGGAAGTCAAAAAGCTTGATGTCGAGGGCAGTCAGGTGCGGGGTGTCGTGACCAACTGGGAACGGCTCACAGCAGACGCGGTGGTCGTTGCCCTTGGCAGCTACTCGCCGCTACTGCTCAAGCGCTACGGCATCAAGCTGCCCGTCTACCCGGTCAAGGGCTATTCACTGACGATCCCGATTGAAGATGCCTCGCGCGCACCGGAATCGACGATCATGGATGAGACCTACAAGATCGCCATCACGCGGCTTGGCGACCGCATCCGCGTCGGCGGCATGGCGGAAATCTCAGGCTATACGAATGATCTCGGTGAGGCGCGCCGGCGCACGCTCGAACATTCCGTCATGGACCTCTTTCCGGGCGGCGATGCGGGCAAGGCGACATTCTGGTCGGGTCTGCGGCCAATGACCCCTGACGGCACACCTGTCATCGGTCCGACGAAGATCGCGGGCCTCTTCCTCAACACGGGACATGGTACGCTCGGCTGGACGATGAGCTCCGGCTCGGCCCGCGTTGTTGCGGACCTCGTGTCTGGCCGCAAGCCCGAGATCGACGCCACCGACCTCGCTATTAGCCGCTACGTCTGAACCAACACACCAAAAACATCCTTGGAGGACTGAACTTTGATCGAACAGGTTTTTACAAGTGAAGCGCCCGGCGCAGTCGGCCCGTACTCCCAAGCCATCAAGGTCGGCGATCTGCTCTTCGTTTCCGGGCAATTGCCGATCGATCCGGCAACAGGCGAGTTCAATTCGGTCAATGCGGTCGAACAAGCCGAGCAGTGCCTGAACAATCTTAAGGCAATCGCCATGGCCGCGGGCACCGAGCTGGCGAAAACGGTGAAGACGACGGTGCTCCTCACCGACCTCGGTGATTTCGCGGAGGTCAACCGCATCTATGCCAGCTTCTTCTCGACGCCCTTCCCTGCCCGCGCCTGCTATGAAGTCAAGGCACTGCCCAAAGGTGCGAAGGTCGAGATCGAAGCAGTCATCGCTTTGAGCTGACGGCAGCGAGCATCGCCACCAAAGAAACGCGCCAGAGCAGGGAGCGTCATTGCTCTGGTTCTCCCGTTTCGCATAGACGTGCGTAGACATCGCAGATGCAGATGGACTGATAAAGGAATGGAATTGGCGCTCACACCGGCACTGACAAAACACCTGAAAAATCCTGGAATTTTCCGCGATCTCGCCGAGGGACCGGGTCCGTCGGTTGCTAAGAAAAGAAAGCGCCTTGCCGTCTTCAATCCTTCCACCGGCGAACTGCTCGCGGAGGTGACTGATATGAGTGCTGAGGACGCCCGCGCAGCGATCGAAAAGGCCTATATCGCGCAAGAGCCGTGGGCGCATCTCACGGCTCGCGAGCGATCGAACGTGCTTTGGGAGTGGCATCGGCTGATCTTGGAGCACAGCGACGATCTTGCAGCGATCCTCACGGCCGAGATGGGCAAACCCCTGGCGGAGGCGAAATCCGGAGTGCAGCATGCGGCCGCTTATCTTCAATGGTATGCCGAAGAGGCGAACCGGATTTATGGAGAGACGATCTCTGCACCATCGAACGACCGGCGAATGCTGGTCATCAAGCAGCCGATCGGCGTCGTCGGTGCCATCACGCCCTGGAACTTTCCAGCGTCGATGGTCGCGCGCAAGATTTCACCGGCGCTCGCTGCCGGTTGTACCGTGATCCTAAAGCCTGCGGAGCAGACGCCTTTGGTCGCGGGCGCCATGATCGCACTGGCGAAGTTGGCCGGTTTTCCGGACGGCGTCATCAACCTCGTCTATGCGTCAGTGGGTGACACAATCGGCCGGGAATTGTGCACCAATCCGAAAGTGCGAAAGATCAGCTTCACCGGATCGACCGAGGTCGGCCGCCTGCTCATGCGCCAGTGTTCGGACCAGATCAAGCGGATGAGCTTCGAGCTTGGCGGCAATGCGCCCTTTATCGTCTTTGACGATGCGAACGTCGACGCCGCACTCGACGGCGCTATCCGGGCCAAGTTTCGCAATGCGGGACAGACCTGTGTTTCCGCCAATCGGATTTATGTTCAATCGTGGGTCTATGCCGAATTTACCGAGAAGTTTACCAAGCGCGCGCGCACGCTCAAGGTCGGCGACGGCTTCGACCCGGACGTTACAATCGGTCCTCTCATCGACCGAGATGCTTTGACAAAGATCGAAGCGCATGTCGAAGACGCTCTTCAGAAGGGAGCAAGGGTCCGATGTGGCGGGCGGCGGGTTGGGACATCTGGAACGTTCTTCGAGCCGACGGTGATCACCGATGTCGTCGGCTCGATGCGGCTGGCACAGGAAGAAACCTTCGGTCCGCTTGCGCCAATCATCCGCTTCGAGGATCCGGATCATGTCGTAAGCGACGCCAACGACACCATCTACGGGCTCGCCGCCTACTTCTACGCCTCGAACCTCAAGCGGGTGTGGCGGGTCGCCGAGGCGCTGGAATATGGGATGGTCGGCATCAACACTGGCCGCATGTCGTCAGAGGCCGCCCCCTTTGGCGGCATCAAGCAGTCGGGAATTGGGCGTGAGGGCTCCCGGCACGGGCTCGAGGACTATCTCGAGATGAAGTATCTCTGCATGGGTGGCCTGTAGCGGCAGGATAGCGGGTAGCAAACGATGTGAAATCGGCCAACGCGCAAAAAAGTGGCTGCCGTCGGGACCTGTCCAACGGCAGCCTAGTCGCTTGGGAGGCGCATTCGTGTGCTACCGTCACTGGCAACAGTAGCAGTGACAGGAACTCGACCGAAACCGATCATACATCGAGCTGATTGACGCCTGACGGCGTTCTCGCGCGAACAATGCATAATCCTGCAATGGTGCCGACAGAAACGCAGAAATCCGCCGCGACGTCGCAGCTTTTCCCGGCGTATGTAGCAGGGATGTTGTTTTTCCGTCTGCGGCGTCGCATAGGAACAGGCCACCGCACAATCGCCAAGCGTTCGTTCTGGCTTGGCGAAGCGCGGCGGCCAATCAATGAAATATCCAATCAGATCCCGATTGCCTCATAGGCTTCGGCAACCTGTCGGATAGACGCGACATAAGCCGCAGTCCGATAGTCCCCGAGTTCCGGTTGCTTGTCCATCAGATCGCCGATGCGGGCCCAGGTGCTGCGCATGACATCTTCGAGACCCGAACGAACGAGGTCGATCTCTGCGCCGCCTTCGAGAAACTCGTCGCGAATGTCAGCCGGAAACTCCTTGCCGGTCATCCGCTCGAGCGCTGTGGCAATCGTCTGGTTGCGTCGCTCGCGCCGGCGCCGTTCCATCAGGCCGAAGGGGATGTGGGTGAGGTTCTTGACCCACTCGAAGTAGCTGACGACGACACCACCGGCATTGACATAGAGATCCGGAAGGATTGTTACTCCATGGGAGCGTAGGATCTTGTCCGCATCGAAGCTGACGGGACCGTTGGCCGCCTCCACGACCAGGCGTGGCTTGATGCGTTCCGCGTTCTCTGCATGAATGGCATTTTCCATCGCCGCTGGAATGAGAACGTCGCAAGGCTGTTCGATGCCGGTCATATCGCCGGCAAAGGACCTGGCGCCTTCAAAGCCGAGAATGCTGCCGGTGCGGATCTGATGCTGCTTGAGCGCCTCGATGGGGAGACCTTCGGTATTGGCGACATAGCCGTCGCGTTCGGCAACAACGGTGATGCGTGCGCCGTCCTCTTCGGACAGGAACTTGGCGGCGTGGTAGCCGACATTGCCGAAACCTTGCACGATGACCGAGACGCCCTTCAGATCGCGCCGGCCGTCGAGCCCGACTGTGCGAGTATCGCGAAGAAAGCTCTGGATGGCGAATTGCACGCCCCTGCCCGTCGCTTCCGTGCGGCCGGCGATCCCGCCCTTCGATAGCGGCTTGCCGGTGACGCAGGCGCGCGCATTGACGACGTCGGTCGGATTGGCGCGGCGGAACTCATCCATCATCCAGGCCATTTCGCGCTCGCCGGTGCCGATATCGGGAGCCGGAACGTTAACGCCCGGACCGATCAGACCGCGCTTGTTGAGCTCCTGCGTAAAGCGGCGGGTGATGCGCTCGAGTTCCTGCGGTGTCCACTCGCGCGGATCGATCTTCAGCGCGCCCTTGGAACCGCCGAAGGGAACGTCAACGAGCGAGCATTTCAGCGTCATCAGCGCGGCCAATGCCTCGACCTCTTCGGCATCGGCATTGGATGTGTAGCGGATACCGCCCTTGACCGGTTCGCAATGCTCGCTGTGGACCGAGCGCCAGCCGATGAAGCTGTACATGCGGCCGCGCAGACGCACACCGAAGCGGACCGTATAGGTCGAATTGCACTGGATGATCCGCTCTGCCAATCCCTCCGGCAGATCAAGGAATGACATGGCATGGCGGAAGTTCTGATCGACGCTTTCCAGAAAGCCTGCGGAGCTGACCTGCATCACGCCCCCCTCACAGGTTGAGGAGCATGATTTCGAAAATCGTGTTTGCCGATCGGAGCCGGCTGTTGTGACGTTGCATGCACTTGGTACTTCCTTCCATAGTTATTGACCGCCGGCCACCGTCCGTCAGGGGCAACAATCTGATAGCTGTTCAACTCGAGAGTATCCTATGCTCGGCATTGCGGGCGAGGAGCGCATAGATCAGCGTGAACAGGCGGCGCGCCGTGTCCTTCTCGATGCTGACTTTAGAGGAGAGACGCTCTTTCAAAAGCTCGGCCGCTTCGTTGTGGATGCCACGGCGGCCCATATCAATCGCCTCCAGCCGCTCTGGCCCGGGCCGGGACATGGCATCGTAGTAGCTTTCGCAGATGCGCGTGTAGTCCTTGATCAGCCGCCGGAAAGGGGTAAGCGAGAGATAGTGGCTGACAACATGCACCCCATTGTCCTCTGCAACGTGCAGGGCCAACCGTCCGTCCACCGTCTCGATCTTGAGTCGATAGGGCCCGCCGTCATGACCAATCGGCGTGAAGGTGTTGGTTTCCAAAAGATCGATGATCGCCAGCGCCTGTTCACGCTCGACGCGCCCGTCCCGTGTCTTAAACGAGCAATCGAGTGCGACATCGCAAAGACGATACTCGGCGGCGGCCATGACAGACGCCTCCCTCACATCGCTTCCACGCACATGGCGACACCCATGCCGCCACCGATGCACAGGGTCGCAAGACCCTTGGAAACGCCGCGGCGCTTCATTTCAAAGAGCAGCGTGTTGAGGACGCGGGCACCGGAAGCGCCGATCGGGTGGCCGATGGCTATGGCGCCGCCATTGACGTTGACGATCGACGTATCCCAGCCGAGAACCTTGTTGACGGCGCACGCCTGCGCCGCGAAGGCCTCGTTGGCTTCGACGAGTTCAACAGCGCCGACCGACCAGCCGGCCTTTTCCAGCGCCTTGCGCGAGGCGGGAATAGGGCCTGTGCCCATGATCTGCGGATCAACGCCGGCCGTCGCCCAGGAGACGATACGCGCCAGCGGCTGGATGCCACGGCGCCCGGCTTCAGCCTCGCTCATCAAAAGGGTTGCAGCCGCGCCGTCGTTCAAGCCCGAGGCATTGGCGGCGGTGACAGTGCCTTCCTTGTCGAAGGCCGGGCGCAGCTTGGTCATTGATTCCAGAGTTGCACCATGGCGGATATATTCGTCCTGGTCGACGGTGACGTCACCCTTGCGGCCCCTGACGACGAACGGAACGATCTCGTCAGCGAAGCGGCCCGCCTTCTGGGCAGCTTCCGCCTTATTCTGCGACGCCAGCGCAAACTGATCCTGCTCCTCCCGGGTCAGCTGCCACTTCTTGGCGACGTTCTCGGCGGTCGTTCCCATGTGGTAGCCGTAGAAGGCGTCCGTCAGGCCATCCTTGATCATCGTGTCGATCATCTTCAAGTCGCCCATCTTCACGCCGCCACGCAGGTGCGCGCAATGCGGTGCCATCGACATCGACTCCATGCCGCCGGCAATGATGATTTTCGCATCGCCGGATGCGATCTGCTGCATGCCAAGCGCGACTGCCCTCAGACCCGAACCGCAGAGTTGGTTCATGCCCCAGGCCGTCTTTTCTGGCGGAATGCCGGCCTTCATGGCCGCCTGGCGGGCCGGGTTCTGGCCTTCGCCTGCCTGCAGCACCTGACCGAGGATCACTTCATCAACCTCGCTCGCTTCGACGCCGGCGCGCTCCAGCACAGCCTTGATGACGGCGGCGCCGAGTTCATGCGCTGGCGTATTGGCAAACGAACCGTTGAAGGAACCAACGGCGGTGCGTGCCGCGCTGGCGATGACGATGGATGGGGTGCTCATGACAGCTCCTCCGCTTCTGGTTGGTTTGGAATAGTTCGGACGTAGAGCACCAGATCAGTTGACGATCGTTGCGTCTGTTGCGGCGCGCAGTTCATTGTCAGTGATGCCATCGGCAAGCTCCACGAGCCTTAAGCCACCTTCGACCACATCCAGCACGCCGAGATTGGTGATGATCCGGTCAACCACGCCTTTGCCGGTCAGCGGCAGGGTGCAGGCCTTCAGCACCTTGGAGTCGCCAACCTTGTTCGTGTGATCCATGACGACCACCACGCGCTTGACTCCGGCGACCAGGTCCATGGCGCCGCCCATGCCCTTGACGAGCTTGCCGGGGATCATCCAGTTGGCGAGGTCACCGTTTTCGGCCACTTCCATGGCGCCGAGGATCGCCATGGCGATCTTGCCGCCGCGGATCATCGCAAAGCTTTGTGCCGAGTCGAAGAAGGCCGAATGTGGCAGTGCCGTTACAGTCTGCTTGCCAGCGTTGATCAAGTCCGCGTCGATTGCCTCCTCGATCGGGAACGGACCGATACCGAGCAGGCCGTTCTCCGACTGCAGCGTCACATGGACACCCTCGGGAATATAATTGGCCACAAGCGTGGGAATACCGATACCGAGATTGACATAGGTGCCGTCCTGTAGTTCGCGTGCAGCCCGAGCTGCCATCTGGTTCCTGTCCCAAGCCATCATGTCTCTCCCCTCAAGCCGCCGCGCGGGTCGTGCGCTGTTCAATTCGTTTTTCGTGTTTGCCCTGGATCAGCCGGTGTACATAGATCCCCGGCAGGTGGATCTGATCCGGATCGAGGCTTCCGGCCGGCACGATCTCCTCGACCTCGGCAACACAGATCTTGCCGCAGGTGGCGGCTGGCGGATTGAAATTGCGGGCGGTTTTGCGGAAGACAAGATTACCGGTCGTGTCTGCTTTCCAAGCCTTGATAATCGACAGATCGGCAACGATGCCGGTCTCGAGTACATAGACCTCGCCGTTGAAGGTCTTCAATTCCTTGCCTTCGGCAACGACCGTGCCGACGCCGGTCTTGGTGTAGAAGCCAGCAATGCCGGCGCCGCCTGCTCGCATGCGCTCGGCGAGCGTCCCCTGCGGATTGAATTCGAGCTCCAATTCGCCGCTCAGATACTGCCGCATGAACTCGGCGTTCTCGCCAACATAGGACGAGATCATCTTTCTGATCTGCTTCGTTTTCAAAAGCATGCCGAGGCCGAAGTCGTCGACGCCGCAATTGTTGGAGGCGATCGTCAGGTCCTTCGCGCCAGCCTCGCGAACGGCAGCGATCAACAGCTCCGGAATACCACAAAGACCGAAGCCGCCGGCCGCGAGAAACATCCCGTCGAACAGCAAGCCATCAAGGGCTGCCTGCGGGCTCTCGTAGATCTTGTTCATAATCTCCCCCTTAAGTCTGGCATAGGCAGCTTTTCGCGTGCGCTTGTCGTCGGCAAGAGCCCACCCTGCGTGCGGGTGCTCACCCCCGATTGATGCAAACGACCTTCGGCTGGGTCATGTCCTCGTAGGCGAAGCGAACGCCTTCGCGACCCATGCTGCCGTACTTGAAGCCGCCGAAGGGCATGGCGTCGAAGCGGTAGTCTGAGGAGTCATTGATCATCACCCCACCGGCCTCGATTCGGTTGGCGGCGTCGAGCGCTACATTGATATCGTTGGTGAAGATCCCGGCATGAAGGCTGTAGTCCGGATCGTTGGCCATCTCGATCGCCTCATCGAGAGTTTCGAAAGGCGCGAGCATGACCACCGGCGCAAACACTTCCTCATGCCACAGACGGCAGGTCAGCGGCGTGCCTTCAAGCACCGTCGGGTGATACAGCGAACCCTCGTGATAATTGCCGCAAAGCAGTTTGGCGCCGGCCTTGATGGCCTCCGTGACAGCCGCTTCGGTACGTTCCGCGACTTGGGCAGAGATCATCGGGCCAACGTCGGTGTCCTCCTGCAGGGGATCGCCCGCCTTGAGTGTCTTCGTTGCTGCGACAAACGCATCGCGGAAGTGGCTGTAGAGCGAGGACTGGATCAGGATGCGCTGTGCACCGATGCAGTTTTGCCCCGCGGCCCAGAAGGCGCCAGAGACGCAACTCTCAACCGCCTTGTCGAAGTCGCAATCATGCATGACGATAACGGGCGCATTGCCGCCGAGCTCCATGGCAAGCTTCTTTAAGCCAGCCGCGCGGCTGATCGCTTCGCCCGTGGCAAAGCCACCGGTAAAAGACACCATCCTCACCTCGCGTGCAGTGATCATTGCGGTCACCAGCTCTCTGTCACCATGCGAGATGGTGATGACCTCCTCGGGTAGGCCAGCTTCCCGTAGTGCTTCGACCAGCTTGATCGCCGAGAATGGAGTGAGGTTCGATGGCTTAAGTAACACCGCATTGCCGCCGGCGATTGCCGGGCCGAGCTTATGAGCGACCAGGTTCAGGGGATCGTTGTAGGGTGTAATAGCGGTTATAATACCGAGCGGTTCTCGGGTGAACCAGCCCTGGCGTTGTTCCGAGCCTGTAAAGGCATCGAAGGGTACGATCTCGCCGGCATTGCGCTTTGCTTCTTCCGCCGACAGTTTCAGCGTATTGACGCAGCGGAACACTTCCTTGCGCGCCTGGACGATCGTCTTGCCGGCTTCGCGAACAATGGTTTCGGCAAAGGCGTTGCTGCAGCTTTCGATAATCCGAGCGGCCCCTTCCAGGATGCTCGCCCGCTTGTGCCGCGGCAGATTTCGAGAGATCTCGGCGCCGCGGCGGGCAATTTCCAGCAGGCGATCGATTTCTGCAGGGTCGGTTGCCTCGACCGTTCCAAGTAGCGCCCCGTCATAGGGGCTGTGAACAGAGATCGGCGCCGGGCTGATTTTGACATGGAGTTTGGTGGCAGTCATATTGCCAGGTCCCTATTCCTCATGGGCCCCCTTCGGGAGGTCGCGTTTATCTTCAAGGCAAAGGTGGCACCCTGCCCTGTTCCGGTTTCATGCAGTCGTTGAGCACAAGCCCTGGCGGCCGGCATCACCGGCCACCAACCTCAAATATCAATCAGAGCTTCTGGCCGGCACGAACCAGGTCGTCCATGACCAAGCGCACTGCCTTCTCGGCAATGGAGACGATCTCGTCGATCTCTGCCTTTGTCGTGACAAGCGGCGGTGCGAAGCCGAGGATGTCACCATGCGGCATGGCGCGGGCAATCAGACCACCGTCGCGAGCGGCCTTCGACACACGTGCACCAACCTTCAGCGACGGATCGAAACGGGTCTTGCTTTCGCGGTCCCCGACGAACTCGATGGCCCCCATCAGGCCAACGCCGCGCACTTCGCCGACGATCGGCAGCTGAGCGAACTTCTCCTTGAGCTGCGCCTGGAAATACGCGCCGACCTCGCGCGCGTTCCCCGGCAGATCTTCCTTCCCGACGATGTCGAGAACCGCATTGGCTGCAGCCGCACCGATCGGGTGGCCGGAATAGGTATAGCCATGCGAGAAGGCGCCGACCCTGTCGGCTCCGTCTTCCAGGCAAGGCGGTAGGCTTGGCGCGAGATCGCGTCCGCCACCTCGGTACGGCCATAGCCGACATTGACGCAGTAAAGGCCGGCGAAGCCATCAATGAGCTGATTGCCATGCGCGTCCTGGATGCGGATACCCTTGCCCGTCTCAACAATCGTCGGCTCGCCAAGCTTGCCGCTGGCAAAATCCTTCAGCTGCGTGAACGGATGCAGGACCGAGTTGCGGTCCTTCTCGGCGATGTCCTTGATGTTGATGGTCACTGAAATATCCTTCCTGTAGCTGATATCATTTCATGGAACGACCGAGGGCCACGCAATGCGTCAGCCGGATGGTTCGCCCCTCAATTCGCGTATCAATGTGCAGGTAATCCGCCGCCGGTTGACTGCAAATATCCAAGTGTCTATGCAGGATTTCAGCGTAATTTTCCCATTCTCGCAGGATTGATAAGCCATGGAACTCGATCGCGCCGACATTGTGCTCCTCAGTGCCGTCCAAGAAAATAACAGGCTCACGTCCGAGGAACTGGCGGAGCGCGCGAACCTGTCTCCGACTGCCTGCCAGCGACGGCTCAAGCGTCTGCGCGCCGAAGGCGTCATTGAAGCGGACGTCTCGATCGTCTCCCCGAAGGCCGTCGGCAGACACGTCACCGTTGTGGTTCTCGTATCTCTTGAGCGCGAGAGGGCTGACATCATCGATCGTTTTAAGTCCGCAATCAGAAAGACGCGCGAGGTCATGATTGGATACTACGTTACCGGAGATGCCGATTTCCTGCTCGTGGTCACTGCAAAGGACATGGAAGACTACGAACAGTTCACACGGCGCTTTTTCTACGAGAATAATGACATCAAGGGATTCAAGACGATGGTGGTCATGGATCGAGTGAAAGCCGGCTTCGCGTTCCCTATTGAAAGTTAAAGCCCTGATCGACAGCTCTGATCCACCTAAGATAAGGACCTCGGTTGACGGGGTGTCGTGCGTTGACAGCAATTTTTACCCGGCCGTCCTAGGGCTCGAATGCCGCTTATCTCAGGGCTGCTTTCAGCCCTGAAGGTCTGTTCCTACTGAACCGACCCGGTCGGTTCATCGCTCAACAACCGGGATATCGATGTAGCAACCTGCGACACCGCGATAAAATTGGAGTTCGGGCACGTCTCCGTCTGCGGGCACATTGGCGAATGAAGTGCTCTCACTTCCCGCAAGACATACCCTCAGCCTGTAGCCGGCCGGCAGGAGCGCCGATATGGGAAGTAACGTAAATGCCAACTTTGCTGGTCGACCGGGTACCAGAGGCTCGAAATCACTTTTCAAGTAGCTCTGCTGGGGACCTAAAACACTCAAAGGCGAACCCTTCCAAACTTTGCGGTGGGAGCCGCGCAACACTCCCTCTGTGAGATAGCAGGAAACCCCATCCGGCCTTACCGCCTCCAGATAGACGAAGAAGATACCATCTTCGCGAGTCGAGGAAACATTCAACTCCGCGATGGGATGTCCGGTGATTTCGAGGTCTCGTTCCAAGGGTGTGCTGGTGTAGGTCAGGCGTGAGGCCGCATACTGTTGCCGATCACCGTAATTCACTTCGCCAGTGCCAGTCCCGCCGTTGGTGTCCCACCTGTTAGTGAGCACGTCCCCAAACTCACGGTCGACCTGCAGCAAGTCGAAGCCGCTTTCCTCGGGCGAGGAAGCCAGGCGCGAGCCACTTGCTATGTACCAGCGCTGGCGCGTGGCCGGAACTGGCCACGAACGGGTCGATTTCCAGGCACCCTCGCCGCACGTGTAGTAGTGGATGATCTTGTCAGGCTGGCTCAAAGCTCCGCCGTCAAGGCACCCCTTCATGAATATAAAGTCATTTGCCTGCTGGCTCACCATGGTTGGAACGAGATCGTCAACGTCGGGACGGAGCGGGTCGTAGGCTTTGCGGCCACAGTGGTTCCAGGGGCCGATGATCACGTTCATCGGATTCGACTGAAGCAGAAATCGTCGAATTGAGCCCTGCGCCGCCCCGGAATCGAACCAACTGCTCCAGTTTTGTATCGGGACTCCAGACTTAGAGATAAGGTCCGCGGCGGCTTGCGGCGAAAAATCAAATCCGGAAATCTGGCTTAACCATTCATCCCTACAAGTAACTTTGCTCACGGATATGAAGGAAGGTGCCTGCCCATGCTCGAGCAAGGCAGCAGCCAGCTCCGCCTCGCTTCCAACTGGACGAATGCCCGCGCGAAGAGTGCTGGACCGATTAGAATTATCCTTGCTGTTCTCATCCCTGTTCAGCGATTCCACCAATTCGCTCCACCTGTCGAGCGTGAGGTTGGGAGCACCGCCAGGCCAAGTCTCAAAAAAGATATCGTAATCGACATATCTCGGCACGATTCCCTTCAGCGCCGAATGGTTCCTCGAGGCGATGAGATCTGCGGAGTTCGCCGTGTAAGACATGCCATACGCGACCACATTGCCTGTGGACCATGGCTGAGCTGCGATCCAGTCTAAAACGTAGCTGAAGTCCAGGATTTCCTCGCGCGATCGGTGGCCGGGCCAGACCCCGAAAGAGGCCCCGGTACCACGCACGTCTCCAACAACCACTGCGTAGCCATGCGGGACAAACAAATCGGCATAGGAATTCGAGGGGTCGCCCTTCTTGCCCCGCCCATAGCACGTCATCACCAAGATCGTGTCGCGTTTGGTGTCAGGGCTATCACCCATCGGACGGGTGACATCCAGGGCAATCCTAACGCCGTCGAGTGCGGGCACATAGACCGAGTTCAAATCGCCTAGTTTGTGCCTGCCTTCAACTACCGCATCGAGGCCCAAACGGAAGAGTGCTCGCTGTTCTTGTTGTGAGTCGGAACGAAGATCTACGTCGTTTGGCGCGCCCGCCTCGACTTGATCCTGACTGATGGCTGTCATGCCGCTTCTCCTCCATTGAATCATGATTCATATGTCTCATTGGTAAGATATTTGCAACGTTCATATCACAAAGTGGGCTCACTTTTTCGCACACACCGAATGTTTTTTGAGCGTCGCGCGCTGCGGCTGGCCTCATGTCTACGGATCGAACCAGCTACGCTGAGTTGCGGCTTGAGCGGTGCAGGAGATGGACACGGGGCATCTCGCAATGCGATGAGCGCGGGTGCTATTGCAGCAGAGCCTGGCTGGGGGCAACGGCCGCCTTCGTCGGACATGCGCGCCAAGACAGCCAACGATCAACTTTGATCCGACACCACAGCGTGCGTGTCGGATCAAAGATCGAATCTCCTCGAGGAGCTATTCTCACGTGTACCGACCTACCTAGAGCAAGCAACAGGCACCCTTACTTTATCCAGGTCTTCCAGTCGGCAAACAGAACGGCATGCGTTAGATATTTTAGCTGCGGCATTGGAGACGTCGATTCAGTCTATAACGAGCAGCTTGCGAGGAACGCTCGAGAGAAACTCGACCTCACCTTCAGTGATGAGAAAGCTTTCTGTGATCTCGATGCCCCAGTCGCCGTACCACAACCCTGACATGAAGTGAAACGCCATTCCTGGCTGCAGTTCAGTCCTGTCTCCTTGTCGGAAGCTTGCGGAGTTTTCTCCCCAAGCCGGAGGATAGCCGATGCCGATGGGGTAACCGGATCGGCTCGTCTTCTCAAAACCGTACCGCGCCAGCGCTCCCGAATAAGCTTTGGCGATGTCCTCACAGCAATTGCCGGCTACCGCCTTCTCAAGTCCCGCTTGCATGCCGTCCAGAACTGCAACTTCAGCGTCCAGTATCTGGACCGTCGGCTTGCCAAGATAATATGTCCTTGAAAGCGGGCAGTGGTAGCGCTTGTGCACGCCCGCAAACTCAAAGAATATGGCTTCGTCCCCGCGTATTGGCTGATCGGTCCATGTGAGGTGCGGAGCCGAAGCGTCCGCACCGGCACCCAGGTTGGGTACGCAGGCCGGATAATCCCCCCAATAGCCATCGACACCGCGCGTTGCCACATAAGAAAGCTCGGCAATTACGTCAGACTGCCTGATCCCAGGACGCAACACCTCGGAAACTCGCTGATACATGGCCCCAACGATTTTACCCGCACCGCGCAAATACTCGATCTCTCGAGGTGACTTCACCAGCCGCTGCCAATTAATCAGCCTATCGGCCTTCTGAAATTTTGCGTTCGGCAGTGACGCAGCAAGAGCCTCGAACGATGCAGCCGAAAAGCAAGAGCTATCTTTCTCAACGCCGATGACCGATGAGCCATGTCCTTCATCTACAATGATTGCCCCCAGAGCGGACATTGCGTGAAGGGTGTCCGATTGCACGTATTCGTCACCGTACCACTTGATCCTATCCTCGCTGATGTAGGCGGTCCGGCGGCAACCATTTGCGTCCATTCCTCGGCCAAACCACAACGGATCATCGCTCTTTGTCACCACGACGCACTGGGGTACGTAATAGGAGCATCCGTCATAGCCGGTGAGCCAGTGCATGTTGGCCGGATCCGTAACAACCAACAGATCGATCCCGGCCTGTTCCATTGCGTTACGCGCCTTCTCCAGGCGCATCTTGTATTCGGCGAGTTCAAACCGAAGCGTTGCAACGTTCATTTCTGTTCCTTCGTGAATGCTGTCAGGGATCTAGGTCCGGGTTCCGGCCGAGCACCGCATTGAGCGTCAGCGCGCAGAGGTCCGTGATGTCGTAGATCGGAAGCCCTGTTTTGCGCCGAAGAGCCTTCGAGACCACAGGGAACCCTGTGCACTCGAAGAGCAACATCGCAATTTCAGGATGCTGGCCGCGCAGTTGCCCAATGCACTCGCCAACCTCATGTTCGATCTGATCGAGATCAGTTCGCACGAGAGGACGAGCCACGGTATTGCGCATGTAAATGCCGCCTTCGATCCCTCCTATGACCAAGCGCTCACGGTCGCGCACATTCTGTACATTCAATACCTCCTCGCCCAAATGCCGTGTGTCAGCGGTCAGAACGGCGAGCTTTTTTCCAGAAGCAAGCTGGCGAAGGAGAGTTGGTATGAGGAGCAGACTGGAGGTTATTACCGGCACATCCACTGCTGCGGAAATCGCGTCCTGATGACGGATCAAAAAGCCGCAGTCTCCAACAATGACGCTGGCACCTCGCTCAACGAGCCTACGGGCGGCGGTCACGCAGGCGGCTTCGAGTGAGGGATCACCGCGAATGACGCGCTCCGCGAATGCACCCTCAACGATCTCGGGGAGGATTGGAAGGCCGAATGTTTCTGGATTCAGGAGTGAGCCTTCGTGGGGAGCTACGGGGGTGCATTCGGAAAGACCCTCGTCAAGCTCAAGAATTCCAAGCGTCCCGCTGCGTTGTGAAATCACAATATATTCCTTTCATTCAGATGGGCGATGCTGCTGTTTGGCAGATCTGGAAGACGACAGGAAAACGGGGACATCTGTGCGACGATTTCGGGTTCGTGAATCAGACTACTGATGAGCTCGTTCATCTTAAGTACCAACCCTATTTGACGAACAGTTTTCGCGGGGTCGTCGTCAGAGGCTCATAACCAGTGTCCGAGACCACAAAGCTCTGTGTGATGGTGATCCCGACATTGTCGAGCCACAAACCTGGCATCATGTGGAAGACCATGCCGGGCCTGAGGACTGTTTCGTCGCCGTTGCGAATGCTCGCGGTGCGTTCGCCCGAGGCCGGGGGGAAGCCAATGCCGGTCGGATATCCGATGCGGGACTCCTTCTTAATTCCATGGCGAGCAAGAGCTTGTCTAAAGTCGCTTTCAACCTCCGAGCAGGTCCTCCCGGGACGGACTGCTTCAAGGCCAACGCTCAGCGCTTCAATCGCTATTTCCGACAGATCTTGAAAGGAGGGTGACGGCTTGCCCACGACAATCGTCCGAGCCAGGTTGACCTGGTACCGATGGCGGCATCCCGACAATTCCAGATTGACGACGGTAGACTCTGGAAGACGATCGTCCGTCCAAGCAGCATGTGGCGCGATCGAACGCTCGCCAATGCAAAGATCAGGGGGGCAACAGGGATAGTCGCCACCGAATTCTGCCGTCCCCGACACCTGTTGATGATAAATTGCAGCCGCAATGTCGCATTCACGTACGCCCGCTTCTACCGTGTCGACGACGCGCTTCATGGCGACGTCGGCAAGTTTTCCGGCTTGGCGCATAATAGCAACCTCAGCAGGACTTTTCACCAAGCGGATCCAGCCAACGAGAAGATCAGCGTCCACGAACTCCGCATCGGGTAGCGCCCTGGTGAGGTCAACGTGCCCACGGGCGGGATAGTAGTAACCTCCCATCTCGACCCCGATGCGAGCATTCTCGCCGCCAAGTTCCTTCACGATCTCAGCCATGAAGTAATAAGCTGAGAGCGTCGCTGATTGAACGTAAGTATCCGGATAGGCTCGAATATTGTCTTCCGCGAGATAGGTGGTCATGCTGGCCGAAACGCGATCCATAAACCGACCAACCCAGATAGGTTCGTCGTGATCTTGTGCGACGATCACCATCTGAGGTGTGTAAAAGGAATAGGCATTGTAGCCGGTGAGATAGTTCTGATTAGGCGGTTCAGAGAGAAGGAGAATGTCTATCCCTCTACGCGCCATTTCCTTCTTCACGGCGGCAAGCCGATTGTGAAACTCACTCAATTCGAAGTGCAGCTCTTTTCGCATTGTTGTTCCTAGCTGCCATTGAAAGATCAAATCGGCCGCTTTGCCATCTCATCGGCAACATGTTCATCGATCGGCGTGTTGAAGGTCATCAAAATGTAGCCGAGCACGGAATAGAACCCGACGGTGGCGATTAGATCGAGCACAGCCTGAGTTCCCATTGACGAAGAAATGGCTTGCTCGATTTCGGCTGACAGGCGTGCATTGTCGAACAGCGTATCGACGGCACGCGCGATCAGTCCGTCCTCGCCGGCCGGCGTCCCGCCCATCGCGCGAATGCGAGCATCGGAAATGCCCAACGCCCGAGCGCGGCTTACGTGATGGGCCCATTCATAGGCTGAGCCCATCCGATGGGCCGCCCGCAGAATGACAAGTTCCGAGCGGACAGAACCCAACGCGCTGTTTTTGACGATATGCTGGCGTAATGGAGCCCATGCCTTCAATAGCGCGGGGTGGTGCGCCATTGTGCGGTAAACATTGAGTGATCCCGCAAAACCTGCCTTCATGTCATCAATTTCAACGGGCCACTCTTCGTCCGTTATCGGCGGGCAGGACGACACCATCTTGTTCGAAATATTCATCGCACGGACTCAGCTTTCGATCGCGGCTTTGATAGCTGCCGCTAGCTTGTCTGCGATCATATCGATTTGCTCAGGCTCGACGATGAAGGGAGGAGCCAACAGCACGTGGTCGCCGAGCTTACCATCAATTGTGCCGCCCATCGGGTAGCACATCAGGCCCTGTTCCATCGCCTCTTTCTTGATCTTGGCGTGGATTTTGCGCCTCGCGTCGAACGGTTGTTTTGTGTCCTTGTCGGCGACTATTTCCACACCCCGAAATAGGCCCCTGCCACGGATGTCGCCGACGTATGGCGATTGGCCGAGCGCCGCATCAAGTCCGGCCTGAAGGCGATCGCCCATTTTGACGACGTTGGCCATGACTTCCGGGCGCCTGAGGATCTCCACGACCTTGTTAGCCGCTGCCGCCGCAATCGGGTGCCCGATGTAGGTGTGCCCATGCTGGAAGAGACCCGATCCATCCGCAAACGCACGATAGATCTTCTCGGAAAGCAAGACCGCGCCGATTGGTTGGAACCCACCCCCCAAGCCCTTTGCGAGAGTCACCAGATCAGGGACAATCTGTTCCTGATCGAAGGCGAACATCGTGCCGGTACGACCCATGCCGCACATGACCTCATCTAGGATGAGCAATATGCCGTACTTGTCGCAGATCTGCCGAACACGTTTGAAGTAGTCCGCGACGGGACCAACTGCGCCGAGGGTCGCGCCGACGACAGGTTCAGCCACGAAAGCCATAACAGCTTCAGCACCTAACTCGAGGATCTTGTTCTCGAACTCGCAGGCCAGTCGGTTGACATAGGACTCAGGAGTTTCATCCGGCCGCATGTCCCGATAGGCATAGCAAGGCGACACGTGATGGGTCTCCGGCAAGATGGGCTTGAACTGAGCGCGACGCCATTCGTTTCCACCCGCGGCCAGCGCCCCGATGGTGTTGCCATGGTAGCTCTGCCGGCGCGCGATAATATGACGCCGCTGAGGCTGACCGATTTCGACAAAATACTGTCGGGCCATTTTCAGCGCAGCCTCGACAGCTTCGGATCCGCCAGACACGAAATAGACATAGTCAAGGCCACTTGGCGCAAGGGCAATAAGCTGCTCAGCGAGTTCCTCAGCCACATCGGTGGTGAAGAACGACGTGTGAGCATAGGCGATGCGCCCCATTTGCACCTTCATGGCATCGAGAACTTCGGGGTGATTATGTCCAAGGCAGCTGACAGCTGCCCCCCCTGAGCCGTCGATATATGTGCGCCCTTGACTGTCGGTGACGTGGATGCCCTCCCCGGCGACGGCGCTGGGCAAGGCTGTACCAATGGTTCGATGGAGGATTTTTGTCATAACAAACTCGAGCTGATCATGGCCGGCGTACCAGCGCTTCTGAATGCCCATTGATTGCCAGTTTTCACGAGTCAATGCAACAACTGTTTTACAAATGCCATTTATGATGCATTTGTTCTCATTCAACTTGGAGAGGAGACAACGCCTGCTCGCCATATGCTGTTTGACTTCCAAACCCGTTGGAGACATGGTCCGCTTGGTTCATCATAGTCATTGTGAGGCAAACGTTGCAAAAGGGTCCCCTCCACTCGCACATCATCGAACGGTTCGACGACATGTCCGAGCAGTTGCAACAAGCAGCTCGCCATATCCTCGAGCATCCACAAGAGGTCGCGCTCGTCTCGATGCGCGAGCTCGCGCGCAATGCGGGTGTGCAGCCCTCGACCATGACGCGCCTTGCGAAATTTCTTGGCTTTCCGGGTTATGAAGACTTCCGTGTTCAACATGCTGACGTCATCCGCGTTAATGCAGACGGTTTTGCAGCGCGCGCGATGCAAAGAGACGAAGCTGGAGCGAATGATGAGGGCCTCGCCCACCGGATGCTCCAGAGCATTTCAGCGCAGATTGCGCGACTATGTGAGCCGGAAACGCTTTCAAGACTGAACGAGATGGCTGAGCGTTTGGCCACAGCCCGAAGAGTTTATGTGCTTGGCCTGCGCTCCTGCCATTCGGTCGCCTGGCACTTTCATTACGTGATGACGCTGTTAGGCGATAAGACCGTCCATTTGGACGGTCCTGCCGGCACGGGTGGCGACGCGCTTATTCGCGCCACCACTGATGATGTTCTCCTTGCCGTTTCAATAAATCCATACTCACGCTATACGCTTGAAGTCGCGGAAGCCGCCGTTGAGAAAGGTGTGAGTGTACTCGCGATAACGGACAGCGAGGTTTCGCCATTGGTTACGATTGCCGAGCATGCAGTCCTTTTTCCAACCGAGAGCCACACGTTCTTCCACACATTGACGCCGGCCTTGGCAATTTCGGAGGTGCTGTGCGGACTTCTGGCAAGCCACGATCGAAAGGGCGCGCTGAAGGAGCTCAAGCGGGTCGACAGCTATCTCTCTTCGATGAATACCTACTCCGCATCTATACCGCGTCGAAAAATCTGAAGGGGCTGATAGACCACCAACGTGCGGGCGTCACTTCATACCGCTGTCTGAATTTCGGAATTTCTCACTTCGATACCGCGCTGGACGCTAGGCCGACTTCGGCAAGATCGACAATGACGGTTTGCCTGATAACGTCATGATAATAAACCGGCGGGCGAGGGAGAATGCCAGCCCTGGTTTTGAACCAGGACTGGCCAGCGAACTTAAGCCGGGTTCGCAGTAGCGTTTTGCAGGGAGCTCCGTCCTCGCCACAGGGTGAAATATAGAGCCACCAGCCAAACAATAGGCAGCAAGGTGAGCAAGGATCCCACTGCGGCAATCGTTGGATCGACCTGCTGCTTCAAATTTTCGAGCATCTTCAGGGGCAACGTCGGTATCGCATAGCCGCTGACAAACGATGTAATGATGACCTCATCGAAAGAAGCCAGAAAGGCAAACAGCGCCCCGCCGATTATACCAGAGCGGATCAGAGGAAATGTCACGCGCATAAAGGTCCGCGTCGGCCCGGCACGCATGCTCATTGCAGCCTGTTCAAGTCTTCTGTCAAACCCGGAAAGAGTCGCGAGGACAATCACTACGACATAACCAATCGCACCGATGATATGGCCTAAGATGATGCCAGTGCTGGTTCCTACCAAACCGATTCTTGCCAAGCCGAGATAGACAGCGACGCCCACCACAATGATCGGAAATGTGATTGGTGTGAGAATAACCATTGTCATGCTTGAACGGAAACTTGGGGAGCAGCGGCTCAGGCCGAAAGCTGCCGTTGTACCAGCTATCGCTGAAGCGACGCTGACTATCAGCCCGAATTTGAAGCTGTTCCACAGAGCACCAGTCCACGTCGGGTCTTGGAAGAACGAGTAATACCACCGCAGAGACCATGTTTTCGGCGGGAACTCGAGAAACTCGCCCGGACTAAAGGAGATGACGATGACGATCAGGCCGGGCGCCAGCAGAAAGAACAATACAAGTGCAAGGAACGATGCTCCGATAACCTTTGCCCACTTGGTATCCCTGCGACTTTTATAAAGCTTCGCTCCCCAGCTGCGAGCACGAATCGGTGTTGCAACCTCGCCAAGATAGCGGCGTACCTTGGAAAACGATAGCCGGCGGTTCGACTTAATCTTCTGCTCCACGGACCCAGCTTGACCGTGTGCGCTGGCGAGATTTACACCCGCCGTAGAGAGAACCAGGAGCGCCATAGCAAGAAGTATGAAGGCAGCAGCGGCAGTTGGCGCGATGTCCAATGACGTCGTGAGCTGCGAATTGATAAGAGTAGACAGCATGGTGTCGCCGAGGCCACCCAACGCCTGCGGCGTGATGTAAAATCCGAGGCAGACAACAAAAACGAGTATGCATCCGCTTCGAATACCCGGGACGCTAAGCGGAAGAAACACACGCAAGAACGCTGTGAAAGGCTTTGCGCCCATGCTGCGGGCCGCCTCCATAAGAGATTTGTCGATGTTCACCATCACGCTAAGCAATGGCAAGATCATCATGGGCAGCATGATATGCACCATCCCGACATAGACCGCGAAACGGTTGTAAATGAGGGTAAGTGGTCGGTCGATGAAACCAAGGTTGAGCAACAAGCTATTGATAAGCCCATTGTCTCCCAACACAACTGTCCACGCGTACGTCCGCACTAGAGCGCTCGTCAACCAAGGCAAGAACACCATGACCACAAGAACAGGCCGCGCCCGGCCCGCATTGGCAATCAGATAAGCTATGGGATAACCGATCAGCAGGCAGATTGCAGTGGCGACCAGACTAATCTTGAGCGTCTGAATTAGAATTAAGACGTAAGACTTCTTCTCAAAGAACCCCACATAGTTAGCCAACGAGAACTCTGGCGCGTTGAGACTGGTCAGGAATAGCAGGATCATAGGTATGCCGAATACAGCGAACATGACCCCGAAGGCGGGCACCGTCAGCAGAATCGGGCTTGAGACCAATCGTCGTATCATTGTCATTGGTGATCCCTCGGGTTTACGCGGTTACAAACCGAACGTCTGATCGCAGCCAGTCGAGGCGAACCTCGTCGCCTGCCCCGAACACATCTTGCCCGGAGGCAACATGTTCGCGAGCGATCAGAACTGTATCGCCAACACGTACCCTGTATTTTCTTAAGGGACCGGCATAGATCATATCTTCTATGACTCCCGCGGCGGATTGCCTGCGCTCCGCATCACTGCGCCGCGGGCCATTCGGCGCAGTGACGCAGATGCGCTCGGGCCGGAGCATCGCGACCATTCCGGTCGAGGGCACGATATCGGATTGAACTTTGAAATCTGCGCCGTCGAAAATGTTGGCCTCGCCCAAAAAGTTTGCGACAAAACGCGTCTCCGGACGGTCGTATAGAGCTTCAGGTGTGTCAATCTGCTCGATCTGCCCAGATCTCATCACGACGATTCGATCAGACAGGGTCAGCGCTTCTTCTTGGTCATGGGTAACGCAGATGGTTGTCTTCCCAAATTCCCGGTGAAGATCCTTGATTTCGATCTGCATCTGCTCGCGAAGGTTTCGGTCAAGTGCGCCAAGCGGTTCGTCGAGCAGGAGGATAGGCGGATCCGCAATCAAGGCGCGCGCAAGGGCTACGCGCTGTTGCTGACCGCCACTCAATTGCGACGGCATCCGACCGCCGAATTCGCTTAGGCGCACGCGCTCAAGCATCCGGCTAACGCGCTTCGCTCTCTCCGCACCATTGACGCCGCGCATTTCAAGAGGAAACTCAAGGTTTCGGGCGACGGTGAGGTGCGGGAAAAGTGCGTAACTCTGGAATACGATTCCCTGATCGCGTCGATAGGAAGGAACTTCCGAAACTGATTTCCCGGCGATGAGGATATCTCCTTCGCTCGGAGTGGTGAACCCGGCAAGCAGCATCAACGCTGTCGTTTTTCCCGACCCACTCGGCCCTAGTATAGTTAAGAACTCACCGCGAGACACAGAAAGGGAGATATCTTTGACCGCAGCAATAGGCCCATACAACTTAGTGACATTGCGGAACTCAATCTGGGCGGGAACTGGGGCTTTCTCCAACACTTCGTCCTCGGTGGGAAGGTAACTTTTCATTTTCAAAGTCATTTCGAATACTCCGTTAGGACCACGCGCCCAAGACGCGTAGTCCCAAAAGGCCGGTCAGCGGGATATCTGAGCCAGGAATGGGCCGGTTTGATCAGCGCCGCCGATACATTCGTTGGCACGAGTTGGACTTACTGAAGTATCCACTCGTTCCAACGCTCGACAAGCCGATCCTTATTTGGTTTTCCATCTGGTCCGGCGTCTGCGTACCACTTGGCATCCAGAGCGAAGCTGGTGGCAGCATAATCTGGATGCGACGCAAGCTTTCGCGCAACATTGTCAGGTATGGTTTTGTATGCATTCTTGTTGGTCGGAGCTTGCGCGATCAGTTCAGCGAAAGCCGCCTGCCTGTCTGCACGGCCAGTGATCTCGAGGAACCTTTGAGCGTTTTGCGCGTTCGGGCTGCCCTTCGGAATGCACCAATAGTCTGTCGTCAGCTTGGCCTGGTTCCGGTTGATCTCAATTGGGCCGCCCTCATCGATAAGGGACAGTGCCCGGCCGTCATAGGATTGCACAACGTCGGCAACATTGTCCCGCATAATCTGGAGGATCTCCGATCCGCCTGTCCACCACTTGCGAATGTGCGGCTTGATCTTGTCGAGACTCGCGAAAACTCGATCAATGTCCAGCGGATACAGTTTATCCATAGGAACGCCGTCGGCCAGCAGGGCCTCCTCCCAGGGGCCGGTTCCATATTCTCCGGTGAACAGAGACCGGACGCCAGGGAATTTTTCCACATCCCAGAACTCGGCCCATGACGTCGGACGCGATTTCCCTGCGGGGAACTTCTTCGTGTTCCACACCATGTTGAACGAATAGACGTAGGAGGCGAAACCGCTCGGTTGTTTTGCGAAGTCAGCGATAGCTTCCAAGTCGTCTTTTTGCCAACCGGAATAATCGATCGTCTCGAGGTATCCTTTCGCGCTTAGAGGATGCACGTGCGTTTGGCCCATATTAACGATATCGGTTGAAACGTTCTTGGTATCCACCATCATCGCGATCTGCGTCGATGTGAAATCCGCCAACACAGGTGTGACTTTGACGCCAGTCTCCTCCTCGAAAGGCTTTACATAAGCCTTCATCACCGCGTCGCCCCAATTGCCGCCGCTCATGTTGACTTTCAATTCGCCAGTGGACGCCGCCCGCGCGCGACCGGTTGCGGACGACAACGCTCCCACCGCTATGACGGATGATGTCGCCTGCATGAAGCGCCTGCGATTTATTAGAAAGCTCATTTTCGTTCTCCCTCTGTTGCTCCCCTTGCTCATTGACGCAAGCGGATTCCAATCGCCGAAGGCATCAGCGCCGCTACACAAGATCATGCCACTGACAACTCGCCCGCAGGAAACCTGCGCCTGCCTGGTGCCGTCGGCTGTGGTGCGTAGAAGCGGCCGGATCCTTCCCTTTCGACAACCGGCGTGGCGAGCACCCGGCGGCCTGATGCCAAACGTTGAGCGTCCGATTTCTTGTTGAAGCAGGCGCTTTATCAATGCCTAACGCAATACGGTGACAATTGCAACAAATGTTTTAAGTCTGATAATATGCATCAAGCGTATTATTGAATGGTCTCATCAGGACGTGTAATTGGCTTCAATTTGTCGCTGGTTTGACGGGCTGATTGGTGCTGGCTGCACGCAGAAATTGAGGGACGAAAATTGGCAAGAAGGCCTCTGATAGCTTTGTATGCGAGATAGACAGTCGCAGAGGCCGTCTGAATGCAGTTACTGCTTGACTGGATCAATTCGCATGCGCGTATATTCGGTTCTTCGGCGGCAAACTATTTTGTCGGCTTTCTGCGGGCCCATCTGCTTCGTCCGAACCGGCGCGGTTTGCCAGAGCTGCATTTCGGCCACTTACTTGACGAGGGTTCTTCTCGCTCACAACGGCAGACAAGCCTGCACCCGTCATCGCCATGCCGGCAGCATCAACGATGATATAGCCATCCTTCTGGCAACCGAGAGGCGCCCAAATCCGATCCTGAAGCAAGCGGGAGAACGGAAGACCAGTGACCCGCTCCATGACCCAAGTCATCACGTCAGTGTTGACGGTTTTGTAGGCAAACTCCGCTCCGCGTGTGCCCGCTTTCTCAACCGACTGAATATAGTTGCATAAGGTTACCGGCCCAGCATAGCCAACTGGCCGCGGCCGCCACCCGCTTGCTCGCGCGTAAGCCCAAATGCTCGCGCTATTAGCCGAATAGTCTTCTGAGTACGCCAACCCTGTCTGCATATCCATCACTTGGCGGAGTGTTGCATCCTTCCAGGCGGTTGCCCTCAATTCAGGCAGAAAGTGGACGATTGGCTTTGATCATCTAGCACACCCTCATGTATGAACGACCCTGCCAGCGTCCCTGCGTATGACTTTGTAATTGAATGATATGCATGTGGCAGGTGAGCCTTGGGCGCCCCAAAGTAGCGCTCATACACTGTGCGACCACGATGGATTACCAAGATACCGTCGGTGTAGGTGTCGTTCAGCGCATCGATAAAATTTCGACGTTGACCCGTGCTGTCGACAAAGGAAAGGGCGTCGATCTCTGTGGATCTATCATTATTGGGAGATGCGAAGGACTGACAGGTCCGCGCCAAATATTGGCCGTGGCTGTCAACACGCGCATGTGGGACAAGGACCAGCGAATCTCCGGGAAGTCGAGAAATCTATGGCTCTCAAACGTAATAAGCTGGTCTGCATCGGGCGGCGCGCCACGCGTCCAGCCAAGCTCGCGAGGACCTGACGCGCGTCCATCCGCGTAGAACCTTCCGGCAAATTCAGTCGTGCCTGTGACAGAAATCTCTCCCTGCAGCCGCATAGCGGCCTGCAAATCCTCTTTGTCCGTTGAAAATGTTGTCGCGGTGTGAAGCGCGTACGTGCCTGAACGTCCAGCAATGGCAGAACGTTAAATCTGAACGATCTCTCGTGGGAAGCTGCCGAACACTTCCACTCCATTCTCGGTAACACGGAAGGTCTCGCTGATTACATAGCCGAGGTCTTCGTCAATCCAGTTCCCAAGCATCAGATGAAAAGTCATGTTTGGTATCAGGACGGTCGGGTCACCAAGCTTCAAGCTCGCGGTCGGCTCTGTCCAATTAATTCCCATGGCATACCCGCAACGAGACTCCTTCTCGAAGCCGTGTTTACGAAGAGTTGTGGTGAACGCAGCGGCCACATCTCCACAGGTCGCGCCTGGTTTCACAGCATCAAGTGCAGCCTCCAACCCAGCTGCCTCGCCGTCGTGCAACTGCCGGAGGCGATCAGAGGGCTTACCGACAGAGAAGGTTCGCATAAGCGCTGAAGTGTAACCGTGACGCACCCCAGCAATCTCTAGGTTGACTTGAGAAGCATCCTGAAAGACGTCTTCGGTCCAAGAGAAATGACATGTCGACGTGCGAGGCGAGGCGCATAAGTGGAACGGGGCCACATCGGTCCCAACCTTGCCATCTGCCCCACGAATTAGCGCCGCAATAATTTCTGCGGACGCATGAGCTTCGCTAACGCCCGGTCGAATGACCTCCTTGGCGCGGTGCATCGCGGAGTCTGCGATTTTTGCCGCTTCGCGCATCGCGATGATCTCAAGGTCGGATTTGACACCTCTGATCCAATCGATCGCATTTCCGAAATCAACCAGTTTCGCCTCAGGCGCTCTCTTCCTGAACTTTTCGATTGTTGGGCCTTGCAGGAACCGTGCCTCGATTGCTACGCACCCCCTGCCATGACCACTATCGAGCAAAAGGTCGATCGCAGCGTCCCAGCCGTCTTTTTCGGGGTTTGCAATAAGATCCTCGGCATAGCCGACCACACGACTGCGATCGATAAACATTTGGTGGACGCCTGCCGGCGCGTCCATTCGACGCGTGATGAACGTTGGCTCTTCTTCTTGGAATGAGACTAGTAGAGCTTGCGGAACGTAGCCTGATTTTGAGGTATATCCTGTCAAATAGGTAATGTTCGCCGGTGATATGACCACAAGCAGATCAACCTCCCGTCGTCCCATTTCTGTCTTTACGGCGGACAGGCGCCGCAAATATTCGCTCCGCGGAAACGCCTGCGGCGCTTTGGGCATAGCCATAACATCAACTCCTCTGCCGTCATAAAAACTACTACGAGCTCGCCTCGCTCGCTGAGGTTGGGAGGGCCCGGGTGATCTGAGTCATCGATTCGCTCCGGTACCAAGAGTCACCGCGCCGAACACAGGAAGCGGCGCCGACGCAAATTCATTCGCGTATGAGGTTTAAGCAGTATTGGACCGCCAACTCCGTAGCGGGGATCACGATCTTGTCGGACGCACCGAAAGTCGGCGTATGCACCCCTGTATCGTTGCCTGGCTCCTGAGTGCCAATCCAAAAATAGATGGACGGCAGTAGGTCAGAATAATACCCGAAGTCATCGCTTCCCGAGCTTGCCGGTCGTTGGACGAACTTATCCTCGCCTGCCACTTTGATGACCGTTTCACGGAAGCGGTCGACCATGTCGGAGTCGTTGATGACCGGCGGCTCGCCTGCAAGCGATGAGAACCGAGCACGACCGCGATGCATAGACGCGGCCCCATCAGCAATCTCACCGACTCTCCGAACTAACAAAGTCCTGCGCTCAGAATTGCTTGTGCGGATTGTCCCCGTCAACGTGACCGATGGGCAGATAATGTTGGTCGCCTCGCCCCCATGGATGGTGCCGATGGTGATGATCGCGCCATCGTCTACAGGCATTTCCCGCGAAACCACCTTTTGGACCTCATTGATAAAGGCCGCTGCAATGGAAATCGCGTCAACGCCCGCATTCGGCTTTGCCCCGTGGGCCATAATTCCGATGAACTCCACCTCAAATTGGTCGGACGATTTAGTCACAGCGCCGGCACGCGCGCCATAGGACCCTGCTGGAATGTCAGTATGTACATGAAGCCCAACAGCCAAGTCGAAGCCATCAAGCAGTTTCGCCTCAGCGACGCTTCGCCCGCCAAGCGGTTCTGCCTCTTCCGCTGGCTGAAAAATGACACGCACTTTGCCCGAGAAGTTCTGTCGCATTCGGTGGAAAGCAAGGGCTGTACCTAAAGCGATGGATCCATGCACGTCATGGCCGCAAGCGTGCATCACACCTGGCACCTCGGATTTATACGGTAGGTCGTCCCGTTCTTCGTGGATTGGGAGCGCATCAATGTCACCCCGGAGCACAACCGAACGACCGGGGCCGGAAGCTGCGCCCTCGATATCAATATACACACCGGTATTATGAAAGGTGTTCGCGCCAGTCAGGCCGAACGCCTCCAGTGCTTCAATAATCCTTTTTTGGGTCTTCCACTCATTGTTCGACAGTTCTGGCTCGCGATGCATCGCGTGTCGTAGCTCCAGAACCGCATCGCACTCGGTTTCTGAGAGTAAGTTGTTGGTCAAAACGTTCATTTTAGTTCCTCGGTCTTCCGGGCGTGACTGACCCGCGAACCTATCAGCCTCGTGGCAGAACCCTCACCTATGCGGCTCCTGATTCATTTGATGCAATAGTTTGTGCTTTGCGTCAAGTGTTTTATGTCGCAGCGGACTGGCTCAGCCCTGCACGGCTCTCACTACGCCAAGCGACGAAAGGCCCCTGCGCCAACGATTTAGAATGTCACGCTTGGACGTAAGCGCGAATTTCTATGCGCCTTTTGAAGCGGAGTGCTCTGATGCATGAAGTGTCCACCAAAAACAGGTGGACACCAAATCATGGACGATGCTCCTAAACTGCAGGTGCGGCTTGTTGGCCGCGACGGTCGCCGTCGATATGACCCTTCCTCCCGAGATCAGCTTGTCGCAGCGTGTTTAGAGCCCGGCGTTTCGGTTTCGCGTCTAGCTCTGGAGCACGGCGTCAACGCCAATCTCGTTCGCAAATGGGTGAAGAGAGCCAAAGAAGATAGTGCATTGCCTGCGGTATCTACGTTCGTTCCGGTTCAGATAGCTACGGATATGCACTCGTCTTCTGCCAGCGGTCCACTGACGAAGGTGGAGCCGGTGGGCAAGCGATCTCATGCATCCAAGCTGAGCGCGGTGCTGCCGAACGGGGTCAGCCTGACGCTGGAATGCAGCGATGTCGATGGTCTGGCGGCAATCATAGGAGCGTTGAGCCATGTTCAGACTGGGCGCTGATCTGCAGGTCTACCTCCACCGGGAACCCATCGACTTCCGCGCGGGCATCAACAGCCTCGCGGTCCTTGTGCAAGAGGTGATGGAGCTGGACCCGTTTGCTCCATCGGTGTTTGCCTTCTGCAATCGCAGGCGTGACCGGGTGAAGCTCTTGTTCTTTGATCGGTCCGGGTTTGTTATGGTCCTGAAGAAGCTAACGGAAGACCGGTTCAGGTGGCCCCGTCGGGAAACTGCGGTGGTGACGCTGACGACAGAGCAACTCCACTGGATCCTCGACGGCATCGATATCGATGCGATGGTCCGCCATCCCGTGCGGCAGTATCAGATTGCTGGCTGAGGATGGCGAATTGAGATTGACGCGCAGGGGCGGTTCAGATTCAAGAATCTGATGACGCGCACCGGCGAACCGAGCATTGCAGAACTGATGGCGCAATTAGCAGCCAACGCTGCCGAAATCGCCGCGCTCAAAGCCGAGAAGGAAGCGCTCTCGCAGCGGGTCGTCAAGCTGGAAGAAGAACTGGCACTGGCAAAGCTCCATCGCTTTGCACCCCGCAGTGAGAAGCACATTGATCGTCTCTTCAACGAGGCCGAAGAGGCTGCGGTCGAAGGTGGTAGCGAGGAAGACGATGACGTCGAGCTTCCGGATACTGGCTTGCCTGCGGCCGAGGGCGTTACGGGCAAAAAGCGGGGACGCAGGCCTCTGCCGGCAGACCTGCCGCGCGAGCGTGTCGAATACGACCTTGCTGATGATCAGAAGGCTTGCCCGTGCTGCAAAAGCCAAATGCATCGAATGGGCGAAGCCGTTAGCGAGCAGCTCCATATCGAGATCAAGGCAAAGGTCCTGCAGAACGTACGGTTCAAATACGCCTGCCGGCACTGTGACCGTACAGGGATTAACACGCCTGTCGTAATCGCGCCCATGCCCACGCAACCCCTGCCGGGCAGCATCGCCACCGCGTCGACGCTCGCCTTTGCTCTCGTCCACAAATACGTAGATGGCACGCCGCTCTACCGCGTGGCTCAGACATTCGAGCGTGCTGGCGTTCCGATCAGCCGTGGCGCTCTTGCGCATTGGGTCATCGGCTCGAGCGAGAAGCATCTATACCGCATCTATGATGCTTTGAAGCTGCGGCTGAAATCGCAGTCTCTCATCCATGGCGATGAGACGACGGTTCAGGTGCTGAAGGAAAAGGACAAGGAAGCCACCAGCACGTCGTACATGTGGGCGTACCGCAGCAGCGAGAACAGTGACGAGCCGATCGTGCTTCTCGACTACCAGCCCGGCCGCGGTCAGATTTATCCGCAGACCTTCCTTGGTGACTACCGTGGCATACTCGTCACTGATGGCTACACTGCCTGGCGCACATTGAATGGCGCAACCCATGTCGGATGCATGGCTCACTCCAGGCGGCGCTTCGTTGATGCCCTCAAGGCGAGAAAGAATGGAGGCGGACCGCCGGAACAGGCACTCCGGTTCTTCGAACAGCTCTACCGGATCGAAAGGCAGGCGAGAGACAAGACCCCAGATCCAGGGGAGACAAAGGCCGATTGCATTCGCCGTTTCCGCCAGCAGCACAGCCTGCCTGTCCTGAACGCCCTAAAGACGTGGCTCGATAACATCGCGCCGAAGGTCGTACCGGATACCAAGCTCGGCGATGCTGTGTCCTACACCCTGAACCAATGGGATTATCTGACGCGCTACACCAGCGATGGCAGGATGCCGATCGATAACAACATTCTGGAACGCGAGATCAGAGTTTTTGCCACCGGAAGAAAATCGTGGCTGTTCAGCGATACCGCTGACGGAGCCAGGGCCAGCGCTGTGATTTACAGTCTGATGCTGACCTGCCGCGCCTGTGGCGTCGATCCGCTCTCTTGGCTGCGCCACGTCCTCACTGAGCTGCCTCAGCTTGACGAAGCCGACGACATCGGCGACCTGCTGCCCTTCAATTACTCCAAGACCACTGCGGCCTGATAAAGCTGGGTACTGCTACCCAGCTAAGCGCAAGTGTCCGTCAACTGCCGTCAATGCGCATTGAAAATCGCGCTTACGCTTGGACGTTGGGTAGGTGCGCAAGTGCCTATGGTTTTAGCTGGCAGAATAGATCGTGCGATCTAAAACCAGCGTCGCTGAAATTTACGCCTCCTGATCTTCACTGAATCGAATGAAGATCCCGCCTGAACATATCTCGCGCACGAGGTCCCGGCGCCTGCCACTTCACCAAACAGCCGAGCAGGAGGTCAGGCGCCATCAACCTGAAGAAGGACCACTCCTAGAAACATCTGCAACATATAATTAAATTGGTCGGAGATGACGCGGGCGCATCACTCAGGGCGTTTGCTCAGCCTCATCAATCCTCGCTATCAAGACAGTTTCCTCGCCATCCTCCGGCGTCAGACGCGGCTGGCTTGATCACACTGAATTAAAGCGCGCTGCCTGAGCTTGAGGGATCGGCTCCACTTTTGTACCGGTTGCTGTCGAGGCGCTCCACGATATTTACCATTCCCATGTGAATGTTCGGCTCGTAGTCAGTTGGTGCGACCGAGAAGCCTCGTGTCTCTAGGTGCAGACGCGCATCCGGCCAAAAGTCCACGTGCATTCGCAGCTTGCCGTCCTTCGGAAACACTCGGGGCTTCGCAAGCAAATCCGCCATGTCTTCCTTGAACCCAAGCCCAAGCTTCAGGAACAGCAGATAAGTCAGCGAACCAAGTATGCGTTCGCTTCCTGCCGATCCAATGGCCAACGTGGACCTACCGGACATCTCCAAAATCAATGGTGACATTTCCGTGACATCGTGTGTTTGCCCGGCAAAAAGGGAATTAGATTTCATCGCATAACTGTAGCCAAGCCCCGCACCCCACCACGACAGCTTCGAACCAAACCATGGGCCGATAGAAGTTGTAAACGAAAGGAAATCCTCGCCTGAAGCGATCGAAAAATGGTTTGTGTTAGCGTCATCAGTCCAACTGTCTGGTCCAGGAAAGTACGTCGATTGCAGTTCATTCCATAGCGCGTCGACGGGCGCATTCAGCAACCGGATAACGCGATCTGCAATTGCGGTGGCTTCCAACGAAATATCGACCTCAACGGAAGGATGGGCGACTTTGGGCTCAAGAGTGCCAACTGCGAATGGTATACGGTCGAGCAGAAGAATAGTGGATAGGACATAGGCCTCAATGGCTCGCGAAAATTCGCTGAGCACGCCGCGTCGGCGGAGTTCGACAGTCACGGCCGCGCCGAGCAAGGTCCACGTTCCCCACGTTTCGAGAGCTCCAGTCGTGAGGAGGCGCTGGGACTGTCCGTCGAGGTCGAGAATGCGCGGAGCGGGCTGCCGCACGGAGTTGTTGAGAGTTTCTTCGGGACGCCAAGGTCCAGGTTCCCTTGCCCGCAGACTGCGCCAGAAGTCATCCTCAATTTCAGATTCCGCTAAGACTTGGAGGAGGTCTGCGAGTTCCGGATTACGGATATGTTCGCGAGGTGCGTCGTTCCCATCCAAATAAATCGCCTTAAGGGACTCACTCAATCCGGCGCCCTCGCTTTCGAGAGCAACTTTCAAACCCTCGCTGGGAGCAAAGCCTTCTTGAGCCAGCACGATGGCGGGCGCCAGCAGTGCGCGGCTTGGAAGGCGCAAACGGCGGTTTTGCTTGAAGAAGAACCACGCAGCTATGTTCCCCGGAACAGGGACTGGCAGCGCTGACTTCGATACGCGCCGAAGCGCAGTTGGAGCGCTTAAACAGCCGATTTCGCCCGCGACGGAAAAGATGCCCTGCATGCGACCGAAAGGGCTACAGTTGGCAGGATCGGCGACCCAAGCGCAGGCAAGGGCGGCGAGATACATGTCGAAGACGCCCCCACCTTGTTGCCTTACGACGTTTGCTGCGGCCGTTGCCGATGACACCGGGGTAGCGATTCCGAAGTCTAAACTGCTGTGGACATGCAAAGGCGCTTCCGAGATCATGCGTAAGCGATGCAGAGACCCCATCTGGCGAGGTTGATGTTGAGGGTCTATTCGTGCCTGAGCGATGAATGAGCTTTGGTATGAACTTCTATGTCTGCACCTATGTCCGAAGCTAGAAGCTTCCATATGATCGAAGCCGTTGCCAGTCGTCTTGAAGGCGCGCCTCGTGAGGTTCGGCGTTGGTCAGACGAATTCAAGGCGCAAGCGGTTGTCGAAGCGATGCAGCCGGGCACCAACATATCGGCGGTGGCGCGTCGCATCGGAATTGATCCGTCGCAGTTATTCACGTGGCTTCGCCATGCGCGCCGGAAAGCTGCGGTATTACCCACGACGGCATCGGGGAATGGTTTGCCTTCACCGGCAAGCAGCAGAGGTCCGACGATCGAGATCATCATCGGCGACACGGTGATCCGGGCGGGTGCCGACATCGATGAGGCTCATCTTGCTCGTGTCCTGCGTGCGGTGCGGTCAGCATGATCCCGTCGGGTGTGAAGGTGTTTCTGGCAAGCCACCCGGTCGACTTCCGTAAAGGTCCCGATAGCCTTTTGTCGCTGGTGCGCGATGCTGGCAATGACCCGTTCAGTGGCTCGCTTTATGTTTTCCGCGCCAAGAGAGCGGACAGGGTCAAGATCGCCTGGTGGGACGGCTCCGGCGTCTGCCTCTATTCGAAGCGGCTGGAGAAAAATCAGTTCGTTTGGCCGAAGATCGGACATGCCCGCGTGCAGCTCAATCACGCGCAGCTCCTTGCCCTGGTTGACGGGATGGACTGGAAACGTGTGCGCACGGTTGCGGTGAAACGGCCGGAATTTGTTGGGTAAAAGCCCTGCGGCAGAGTGAATCAGGCGGCCGAAACTGCGGGAAATTGTCGGCAAAATATGCTCTATTTGCAGGCATGATAGCAGCCGATTTGCAGCTCCCCGATGACGTTGATGCGCTGAAAGCCATGATCCTGGCGATGGCTGAAAAGGCTGCGCGCGCTGAGGTCCTGGAAACTGAAGTCGCTGATCTGAAAGCCCGCAATACAGATGCCGACGAGCAGATCGCCAAGCTGAAGCAGGTCCTCAAAGCCTTCAACCGATACCGGTATGGAAGACGCTCGGAAAAGCAGAGCAACAAGGCCGACACGGATCTCGATGAACAGGGTGCGTTCGTCTTCGAGGAAATCGAGACTGGGATTGCTGTAATCGAAGCGCTGGTCGCAAAAGGCCGAACCCCAAGCACCACGAAACGTGCATCACGTCCGCGCAAGGGCTTCCCGCCGCATCTGGAGCGTATCCATGTGGTAATCGAGCCGGACGAGCTGCCTGAGCATGCCGGCAAACAGAAGATCCTGATTGGTGAAGATACCTCCGAGCGATTGGATGTTATCCCGCCAAAGTTCCGGGTGATCGTCACCCACCGCCCGAAGTACGCCTTCAAAAACGAGGACGGCGTCATCCAGGCCTTGGCCCCGGCGCACATCGTCGAAAGCGGCATGCCAACGGAAGCGCTGCTCGCCTTTGTCGCGGTCTCCAAATACGGCGATGGTTTGCCGCTCTATCGGCAGGAGGCGATCTTCCTGCGCGACCATGTCGAAGTCGACCGTGGTGCCATGGCGCGATGGATGGGTAAGGTCGGGTTCGAACTTGAGATCCTCGCCGACTACACCTTTGATCGGATCAAAGAAGCCGAGCGAATATTCGCCGACGAGACGACATTGCCGACGCTTGTGCCTGGGTCGGGGTCGGCCAAGACAGCGTATCTATGGGCGTATGCCAGAGATGATCGACCGTTCGGCGGCAGTGGCCCGCCGATGGTTGCCTATCGATTTGAAGACAATAGGTCTGGAGATTGTGTCGCCCGGCATCTCGATGGCTATCGTGGCATCCTGCAGATCGACGGATACGCGGCCTATAACCGCGTTGCCCGTCCCGATCGCGGAAATGACGGCGCTCTGCTGGCGGGATGTTGGGCTCATAGTCGGCGTCGGTTTTACGAGCTACATGCCAACGACGGTTCCAAGGTGGCAACAGCGACGATCGAAAAGATGGGCGCGCTCTGGGCGATCGAGGAAAAGGTGCGTGGACAAAGCCCGGATCGGCGCGTTGCCGCCCGCCAGGAGAGCTCCGCTGAAATCGTTGCCGATCTCTACAAGCTCTGGCGGGACACGCTGCCGCGCATCTCTGGCAAGTCCAAGCTCGCTGAGGCCATCCGCTACGCTCTCAATCGGCGCGAAACCTTCGAACAGTTCCTCCGCGATGGACGCATCGAAATCGACTCCAACATCGTTGAACGGGCGATCAGGCCACAGGCAATTGTTCGAAAAAATAGTCTATTCGCCGGCAATGCTGGCGGAGGTAGGACCTGGGCGACGATTGCAACCCTCATTCAATGCGCCAAGATGAATGACGTCGACCCACTGGCCTGGTTGACACAGACGCTCGAGCGCATCGCAGCCGGATGGCCGGCCAGCGATATTGAGGCTCTAATGCCCTGGAAATTCCAAAAGTAACGGCCTCTGTTCACCGCTTACGATCATGCGGTTCTCCTGAGTTGAAGGTCACCTCCGTGCATTGCCCGCCCGAAGATGGTTCCATCCAGCGGTGGCTTCTATTGGGGTTTTAAAAAATTCGCAACAATTGTTTGACGAAAATTCTCGTGACGCATTCGTTTCGCAAATTGAGCACTCTTCACGCTTCCGCGGATCTTGGAAAAGCTGCTTCGCCAGGGCTCCAACGCCGACCGGAGGCTAGATCTTTATGAACGGAGAGGATGTGACTACGCTCCGGTCTCAAGCGGAAGTGCGTGCCTATCGGAAACGACTACAGATGATTGAACAATCACGTTACATTGAATACCAGACGTGTCTGATGAAAGTCTTCCAGCTCGAACCTAGTCTTGGATACGGAAAGAAAAGCTCGCTTTTACGCGATCCATGACGACCATCGTTTTGAAGCCTTTGATGTCGTGGTTCTCGTAAAAAAATCGGCGGGTAAACAGTTCGTAGTCTTCCATATCCTTCGCCGTGACGATGAGGATGAAGTCTGCGTCACCAGTCACGTAGTAGCCAAGCATGACATCTTTGGTTTTGCGGATTGCGGCTTTGAAGCGGTCAACAATATCCGCGCGCTCCCGTTCGAGCGATACCAGGACGATCATGGTGAGTTTTCGCCCTAATGCCTTGGGCGACACGATGGAGACATCTGCCTCAATCACGCCGGCTCCCCTTAATTTCTTCAATCTGCGCTGACACGCTGTTGGTGAGAGGTTTGCGACCTCTGCGAGTTCTTCGGAAGTCAGGCGGTTGTTGTGTTGAACTGCTTCTAGGAGAGCCAAGTCGGCGCGATCGAGTTCCATGTGAAAAAATCCTGCCACAAAAGCGATTTTGTGCTGTTGATACGTGCCATGCGAGTCCTCCTACATCGCATCAGGTCTTGATCGACCGAGACAACCCATCGGCGCCTAGAACAAGTCACCAATGCGATTGGCAAGCAATGCGAAGTCATGCACAGGCGACCGGTGCCGTTCCCGAACTCACGGCCACGGATACGCTACTTAGTCAGTTCTCATATTGTACGAAAACAGGTGCTTTTTTTGCACCAGACACCCCACTGGGCTTACGAGACCGGGGGCTCATCTCGACCACCATTTTTGCCAAGCTAACATAGTCAGCTACAGGCAGTCCCGTCCCTATCCGCACCGATTCCGCCGCAAGTGGAAAGCCTGCGCATTCGAACACCAAGGCTGCGACAGCAGGCTCTGTCTTGAGGAGAGACGTTGCCGCCGTCATCACGTCATTGATGAGCAACGCTTGCGAGATGACAGGAACTGGCTGAGCGAGCTGGTGCCACGACTCAGAACCTTCGATTCCTGCGATGGCAACGTCTATTTCCGTTGACGACCATCCTGCCGCGCGAAAGTGTTCCTCTTTCAACTTACTGGCGTCATAGGTTATAATTCCGACCCTCCGTCCGGGCGGTAGCGTCTTGGCTACAAGAGGCACCAGCAGAAGGCTCGAAAGTGCCACCGGTATCGACACTGCAGCCGACACCTCGGCCTGGAACAGGGCGCTAAACCCGCAATTTGCGATGATGGCTGCGACGCCTTCACTTTCTAATTGGCGAGCACCCCTAACGTAAGCGTCTTTGACTGAGTGATCCCCATCGACAACGTTTCGTGTCGTTGCTCCAGGCACCGTTAAGCGCTTCACCGGAAAGCGAAATGTTCCAGGCGCTGAAAGGGCCCCCGGGTGTTCCATCGGCTTATTCTCAAGTTCCAATATGCCGAGAGTTTTATTATTCATCTTGATCCTCCGATTTCAAACTTCAGTGGCAAAACAGGCTCGAGGCGGGGCATCAAACACTGCCCTCTACGAACTTGCGGCCTATTCTGCGCTGTGTCGCCTTATTGGTAACGTCTCTCCAATAATCGGCGCTTCAGCAGCTGAGCTACTCGAGACTGCGAGCTAATACCGTATTGCTCGGATCACCATTCTGGGCATTGCAGCTCGGCAAAATTGAGCGCAACCGGCACTAATATCCGACACTCTCTGGTTCATGGTCGCAAATACCCTGATCGCGAAACTTGCATTTGAGCGATGACTGCGTTTGCAACGTCGTTCGTTGTAGCCGAGCCTCCAAGATCGGGCGTTCGCACCTCACCCGCAGCCGTCACCTTTTCCATTGCATCGAGGATTGCCCGAGAGCCTAAGTGCTCCCCCAGATGTTCAAGCATTAGGGCGCTCGACCAAAGTGTAGCCAGAGGATTGGCCTTACCGCGACCTGCCAGATCTGGCGCTGAGCCATGGACCGGTTCGAACATGGAGGGACCCCGGCTTACAGGATTTAAGTTCGCTGAGGCGGCAAAGCCCAAGCCACCCTGGATCGCCGCTCCGATATCGGTGAGAATGTCACCAAACAAATTGGAGGCCACCACCACGTCCAATGTTTCCGGCTGCATGATGAACCGTGCAGCAATAGCATCAACATGATAACGCGTTACTGACACGTCAGGGTAATCAGCAGAAACCGCCTCGGTTATTTCATCCCAGAAGACCATAGAGTGCTTCTGCGCATTTGATTTTGTCACGGAAGCAAGCTTCTTGCGCCGTTGCCTTGCTTGCTCAAAACCAAAACGTAGAATGCGTTCGACGCCGCGACGCGTGAAAATTGACGTCTCAACGGCGACCTCTTCTTGTGTTCCTTGATGAAGGCGGCCGCCAGCACCGCTATATTCGCCCTCCGTGTTCTCTCGAATGCAGAGAATATCGAAGTCGCGCGCCCGCAACGGGCCGGGAACACCAGCCAAGAGGCGATGGGGGCGTACATTTGCGTATAGATCGAACGCCTTCCGGATGGGCAACAACAAGCCATGGAGCGACACAGAATCAGGTACGCTTAAAGGCCATCCCACAGCGCCTAAGAGGATGGCGTCAAACGCTCGCAACTGCTCGATGCCATCTTCCGGCATCATTCTACCATACTTCAGGTAGTAATTGCATGACCAATCGAGTTCTATGCCATTGAGGACGAATCCAAAACGGTCAGCCGCAGCGCTGAGCACACTCCAGGCGGCGTCAATAACCTCCACACCTATACCGTCACCCGGAATGAGAGCAACATTGTATGTCCTCACGATCTCGCCCCCGGATATAATACGATCACGCCGCAATACCGCCAATGCACGTATATTTCACACTCAAATAGTCGTCGATTCCGTACTTTGACCCTTCCTTTCCGAGACCCGACTGCTCTTGCGAGCACCGCATATTAGGCCGTGCGTCGGCTAAAATCGTGGGCGGGAAAAACAAACTGTCCGGATCGCGCCTCGCACCGCCCAACACAATTCGGGCGCCTTTCGTGCAAGCGTCGGCAACAAACTGTTCGACCTTTTCAACGGCGGATCTATCGATAAGCGGGCCTTGGGTGATGCCGCTCTCAAGCCCTGAGCCGACCATCAGGTTGGCTGCTGCAGCCGCAAATCGCTCCAAGAACCGATCGTAAATGCCGGCCTGTACATAGAGCCTGTTTGTGCAAATACAGGTCTGTCCCGAATTCCGAAATTTAGCCGATATCGCACCGTCGACAGCGCGCTCCAGATCAGCGTCGTCAAAAACTATGAAAGGCGCATTCCCACCAAGCTCCAGAGAGACCTTCTTAACGGTGTCGGCAGATTGCCGAAGCAACAGCCTCCCGACCTCAGTCGATCCGGTAAATGTAATCTTGGCGATATCCCGGCTAGCGGTCATCTCGCCGCCGATCTCGCGCGCCGAGCCGGTTAGTATGTTAATCACGCCAGAAGGTACCCCAGCCTGCTCCGCTAGAATCCCATACGCAAGAGCCGAATATGGTGTCTGTGTCGCCGGCTTTGCGACCACGGTACAGCCTGCTGCGAGAGCCGGTCCAATCTTTCGCGCCAACATGGAAGAAGGGAAGTTCCATGGTGTAATTGCCCCAACAACGCCAACTGGCTCTTTGGTTACCGTGATGCGGCGACCCGGCCACGGTGAAGGAATGATGTCCCCATAAATCCGACGTGCCTCCTCGGCGAACCAGAGGATATAGGCGGCGCTCGAACCGACCTCGAGACGGGACTCAGCGAGCGGCTTACCTTGTTCCCGCGTCAACAGTTCCGCTAGCGCATCCTGGTGATCTAGGATGCAGGCAGACAATTTGCGCAGCACCTTGCTTCGGTGATCTGCCGTCGTGCAGCTCCAAGCCTCAAATGCAGTCTTAGCGGCATCGATCGCTAGCCTTGCATCCGACGTACCTGCATTGGCTATGGTCCCAATGGTTTCACCTGTGGCCGGGTCGGTGACGTCAATAGACAGGCCTGACTCCGCGTCGACCCAATTGCCTCCGATAAAGTTCTTTTCGCGCTTTAATTCACGCCAGTTTACCATTATTTTTATCCTTCATAGTCTCGTTCGGCGCGGGGGTTGCCAGAGGACCGATGATTTGCACTTCTCAGGACCGGAAAGGTCATCTCATGCTTCGCGCAAGTCAGTCTGGGCTGCACAAATTGCTCGAGTGAGTCGATCCAGCATCTGATCAATATCGCCCTCTCCGACCACCAATGGTGGCGCCAGGCCAATAATGTTGTCGGAGAATGCGCGGACGATGAGGCCGTTTTCGTAAGCTTTTCTTCGAACCAGCTGGCTGACGTTTAGCCGAGGATCGAATGATTCACGGGTCTCCCGATTTGCAACCAGCTCGATAGCTGCGAGCAGCCCTTTGCCACGAACATCGCCGACCCAAGGATGTTCCCGAAGCGCATCGAGGCCGTTGAGCAGGTGAGCTCCGACCACCTTCGAGTTCTCCGGCAGCCGTTCGCGCTCATAAATTTCAAGGCAGGCGAGAGCAACGGCTGCAGAGACGGGGTGGCCAGTGTAAGTGAAGCCGTGTGCGAAAGGTAGATCGCGCGGCACTTTGTCGACCAGGGCGCGGTAAATCTCGTCATTCATTAACACCGCTCCCATGGGCGAATAGCCTGAGGTCAAACCCTTTGCGATGATCATAAGGTCGGGCTCGACACGCTCCCAATCGCACGCAAAAAGCTGGCCCGTGCGACCAAATCCGGTGATCACCTCGTCAACCACAAATAGGATGTCGAGCTTTGCGCAGGCATCGCGCATGGCAGCTAACCAGCCCTCCGGCGGCACAATGACGCCCCCTGACCCCTGCACCGGCTCGCAAAAAAATGCAGCTACTTTCTCCGACCCGCCGAGGTCAGCGACCTTCGTTTCAAGCGCGGCCACGCTCCCGCTGATGATCTCGGCATCTGTGACTCCATAGGAACTCCGATACCGATAATGAGATGGAATATGGTGCTGGTTCGGGAGAGGAACATCGAAAAAGCGGTGGCAACCAGTAAGACCGGTGAGACCCGCACCGGTCGAACTCACACCATGATAACCCCGCTCAAGCCCAATCACGTGTTTCTTCTCTAGCCGGCCTGTGACGTTGAAGAAATAGCGAATTGTTTTCAACGTTGAGTCGACAGCATCCGAGCCGCCTAACGTGAAGAAGACATGCTGAAGGCTTTCTGGAGAAAGCCGAACAAGTTCTTCCGCGAGCTGCAGTGCCGGCTCGTTAGCAAAACCAAAAAAACTGGAAGCATATGGCAGTTTTGACATTTGCCGCTGTGCTGCTTCGATAACTTCGCTTCGGCCATACCCAATGTTCACGCACCATAGCCCTGCGAAGCCGTCGAGCAACTCGCGGCCGTCACGGTCGGTTACCGTGACTCCCTTACCCGAGACGATCACATTTGGCCCATCGTCTTCGACCTCGGCAAGCTGGGTGAAGGGATGGATGAATTGATTGGTCGCATTCGGACGCGACTTGGCTGGATTGAACATTATATACTTGGTCCTTGATTAAACGGATAACGGCTGAGCAGCGGAACGGCGCCTTTGATATGCGCGCCGCTGCACGGCCTCTCCAAAGGCCTTGAAAAGTGCCTGCGACGGCGGATCCTCCCAAAAGTGCCATTCCGGATGCCATTGAACGGCGACAGCAAACCCGGCGTCCCGAACGCGCACGGCCTCTATCACTCCATCCGGTGCCAGCGCCTCGATCTCCAGGTTTGCTCCCAGTTGATCTATTCCTTGCTCATGTAGTGAATTCACTTCGATGGTGTCTTCCCCAACCAATACCGACAACAATGAGCCGCCGGTCAAGCTCACGGAGTGCGCCTTGCCGTAGCGCATGTCCTTGGTCGCATTTGCAGTAGCTCGATGATCAATCTTGTCGGGCCGCGTGTGCAGCCGGGCACACAAGGTGCCGCCCAAGGCGACATTCAGCTCTTGCAAACCTCTGCAAACACCAAACAGCGGAATGTCCTGTTGGATCGCTAATTTAATGAGGCTAATGGCGGTTTCATCACGTTTGGGATCAAGAAAATCACCTTCGATCTCCTGCGAAGCACCGTAAATCTCTGGTGCAACGTTGGAGAGGCTGCCAGTCAAGAACAGCCCATCAAGGTGCGAGATGATACTCTTCGCATAGTCGGGGCCAAAGGCTGGCAACAAAACGGGGGCAAGGTGTGCGCCGGCTGCCATTGCGACAATGTATTTGTCCTGCACGGCATGCCAATCTTGACCCTCGATTGGCCGAATGCAGGTGGAGATTCCTACGAGAGGAGAGACGCTCTGCAGCATCCTAATACCCCCTCGCCAGGTTCACGACGTTGATGAGATCTTCGCCAGCCAGATATCGCCTGGCGTTCTCGACAAAAATTTCAAGTATACGCCGAGGATACTCCGTTGGATTTCCTGCGATGTGCGATGTGACAATGACGTTCGGCATCGTCCAAAGAGGATTCGTAGGCGGAAGCGGCTCTACCTCAAACACGTCAAGAGCAGCGCCGGCGATCTGACCCTCTCCAATTGCTCTTATGAGAGCCAACTCATCCACAACCGATCCGCGAGAAATATTGATCAGGTAGCCCGAGCGCTTCATTGCGCTCAACTCCTTCGCGCCTACCAGCTTGTAAGTCTCGGTGGTCGCTGGCACCACCAGCACGACAAAGTCGGACCGAGAGAGAAACTCGTCGAATTCTTCTCTAGTATAATATTGATCGACTGGTTCGCCGAGCCGCGCGGATCCGCGCCTCATACCCAAGACAGTCATCCCAGCCGACTTTGCTCTTCTCGCTATCTCCGCACCGATTGCCCCCAAGCCAACAATGCCGATCGTTTTACCTGACAGCGGATCAACAAATTTTGGTTTCCACTGTTGCGCGGCCTGCTGACGCAGCAAGTCCGGAAAGTCCCAGTGCAACATCGTCACTGTGCCCAAGACGTAGTCAGCCATAACCTCGCCGTGCACGCCACGAGCATTGGTGACCAAGGTATTCTGTAGGCGCTCGCGAACCGGCACGAGAAAGTCTACGCCTGAATTCGTCGACTGAATCCATTTGAGCCGTTGTGCATCCTCGAGCGCGTCCACAGGAAACCGCGGGGCCAATATGATTTCGGTATCGCCGATGTGCTGTCTTAGAAAATCGGGATCAGAACCAAAAACCACCTCTGCATCCGGAAGCGCCCGGCGAATGCCTACAACATAATCTTCCGGCTCGGGATGGTAGACAAGTATTTTGGCGACCGACCGCGCGTCTCGCGATCTCGCGAAGCGATGCTCTTGTCTATGCTCCACCGCCGAAGTGAGGTCTTTCATGATACAATAAGCTCCCGAGGATAGTTTGTGAGTTTTTCATACCCAGTGGCAGTAATGGCGATCGTTTCGCTTACGGCAAAACCATCTACGACGAGATAGGTATGAAACGTCATGCCGACTTGGAATGACCACGTTGATTTCGGCGTGACTTCCAAATACTCAGCTCCATTTGGATAGAGCATCAATCCGACCGAGTAGAATGTCTTATTTATATACCGTTCTACTATTCCCGTTGCGGCGACCCCCTCTCGGTAGATCTGATCTGGCACGGTTGCTCCAACGCCGGGAGCTATCTCGGACAATGCCCGATCCTGAATCTTGAATAGCTGATCCGCTAGTCGCTTTTCTGCGGCTGTTGCATGCCCGACTTTAAGCGGGCGCATGAAACGTGCATGATAGTTTTGGACGTGAGGGCACATTTCTAACTGAACTGTATCACCGGCATGCAGGATACGATCCGTGTACATGCAATGAATGGACTTCGCGGCCTCGCCCGACGCGATCGGTCCCGGCTCGGCCCGGTCACTGCCAGCGACCACCATGGCTGCCGCAACGGCAGCGCCTATATCTCTTTCGCGCTCTCCCGCACGGGCCACCTTGCGCGCAGCATCCATTGCCGCTTCAGCCGCGCGTCCTGCGCGCCGTTGGTAGTCTATCTCGGCCGGAGACTTGATGAGGCGTCGTTTCCGAACGAGGTTGCCAGCGTCTATGATCGCCAAAGTCTTCGGCAGCAGACCTGTGAGCCTTTCGTACCGACTTGCGTTCAGTTGCCAAGCGAACTTCTCGATCCCAACCTTGGCCGATTCTCCGACAATTGATTTGATTGCGCCTACAGCGAGAGCGTCGACGTCGTCTCCGTCCGCCCAGCGAAAATTTCTCTCGAACGCGGCGCTTCGTTGAAAATGGTAAGCTTCCAGATCGCGAAAGAATAGAACGGGATCCCCATCGACAGGAATGATGGCAAAATGAAAGCAGTTGTAACCTCTGGGCGAAAGGAAACCGGTCAGGTAGGTGATCGATTCCGGTTCAAAAGCCAGCAGCGCCTCGAGACCCTGAGATCGCATGTCAGACTGCACATTTCGAACTCTAGTGTCGTACTCTGCCTTCGAGAAGTTGAGGTTCGTGCCCATGCTCTTTCCTTTAATCAAAGTGATGCAACCCGTCTCACCCATCGGTGCGTCCAGCCGGGCGAGATCTCAGTGAAGCGAGTTGTGGCGCCACCAAGAGAGCGATTGAGACCATGATCATCAATGTGGAAACGGCAGCGATGGTTGGGTCGACTTCGAAGCGGACTCCATCCCACATTCGCTTCGGAAGGGTGGTTGCCGACGTACCGCTGAGGAATAATGCGAGGACGACATCATCGAAGGAAGCGAGGAAGGCAAAGAAAGCTGCTGTAATAATACCCGGTTTGATCGCTGGCAGAGTAACCTTGAGAAAAGCTGTCATCGGAGTGGCCCCCAGGCTACGAGCCGCCTGCTCCGGTCGGATGTCGATGCTGCGCAATGCGCCTGAAACGACGATTACAACCAACGGCAGAGCCAGCACCACGTGAGCGAGTACCAGTCCAGTGATGGTTCCAACCAACTGGAACCGTGCAAACTGGAAGTAAACGGCCACGGCTGTTATCAGGGTCGGCACGATCGAAGGCGACACCAGAAACCCGGTTGCAAGACGAGCCCCCAGAAAGCGCCCCCGCACGATGCCGATGGCAGCTAGGGTCCCCAACAGCGTGGCTGCAAACATTGTTAGGGTCGCGACCTTGATACTAACCCAGGTAGCCGCGATCCAATCAGGTCGATTGAAATAGTTCTGATACCATTGCAACGAGAACCCACGTGGTGGAAATTCCAGAAACGGCGAGGCGCTCAAGCTAAGGGGGAACAAGATCAAGATGGGGGCTATCAGAAATCCGATAACAGCCCAGCCCAGTACCGGCGTGACGAGGCGGCTGGCGGACGAACTGGAACTGAATGCGGACTGCCAAGCAGCAAGCGCACGCGTTGCAGTGCGCAGTGTCCGGCTCGGTGTCACATGCCCACGACTCGCCCCGTCCTGGCCGGTAATTCCTACGAGCCTCCAATACATGGCAACAAGTATCAGGGTCGCGACCAGCAGGATAACCGCCATTGCCGCCGCAAGTTCCCAGTTGAGGGACTCATTCAGTTGGCGCTCGATAAGCATGACATATGTTACGTCGCCAGCCCCTCCCAGCAATGCCGGCGTGACGAAGAAACCAAGACTTAAGATAAAGACGAGAAGGGATCCCGCCACAATCCCGGACGCGGTAAGAGGAACGAATACCAAGGTGAAAGCTGCTAGTCCGCCAGCACCGGCGCTTCTCGCCGCATCTACGAGTCGCAGATCAACACGTTTCATGGCTGCGTAGAGCGGCAGGATCATATAAGGCAGCATAATATGAACCATGCCGACGTAGACGCCGAACCGATTGTACAAGAGTGTGAGAGGTTCTGAGATCAGCCCGCCATCCGCCAGAAGCTGGTTTACAATCCCGTTGCGGCCTAACACCACAATCCATGCGTATGATCGCACGAGTACACTGGTCCACATAGGTAATACGACTAGGATTGTGAGGACTTGGGTCCAGCGAGGGCCGGACCTGATCATTAGATAGGCAACGGGATAGCCCAGAAGCAGGCAGAATGCTGTGACCTCTGCCGATAAACGGAGAGTGCTTAGAAGCACCTTCCACATATAGCGATCCGTCAGCGCTACCTTGTAGCTGTCCAAGGACCATTCATTGGCGCCGAAACTGGTGGCGAGCAGCCTAAAAATGGGCACCCCATAAACCGCACCCAATAGTAAAAGCGCCGGAAGCATGAGCAGCAGGAAGCCGTGGCGGCGGAGCAGCTCTGAAAAAAAACTCTCGCACTGAACACCCGAGTGTGTTCTGGCTGTCGCAGCTCCTGTACTCATTTGTTATCTCCTCAGCGCTGCAACCAGGCGTTCCACATGTCGATGTTTCGTTCGATATTCGATTTCCCATTGGACTTTTGAGCCCACCATGCAGCGTCGAGCCAAACTTGCTTTTGGAGGTTATCTGGGGCGGTCGCGAGGTCCTTAGCTTGCTCCTCAGTAAGCAGCTTGAAAGCGTCGGGGTTTGAGGGAGAGTATGGGATCAATTTGCTGAGTTCCGCTTGAGGCTCAGGTCGTGATGCGAACTCTATGAACTTGAGAGCGTTCTGGACGTTCTTCGCCCCCTTAGGGATTCCCCAGTAGTCAGCAGCAACGAGACCTTGGTTCCAATCGTAGTCAACTGGCGCTCCCTGCGCCTTCAGCTGCGCAATGCGCCCTTGGGACGCCATACCGAAGTCGGCTTCGCCATCAACAATTGCTTGGGGAGCCATGGCACCCGTCGTTTGCCATTTCACGACATGCGGCTTTATGTTGGAAAGACTACGATAGGAGCGCTCCAGATCGAGCGGATACAGCTGCTGGGGTTGAACTCCATCCGCCAATAGCGCGAACTCGTTCGGGCGTACGACATAGGTACCTGACGGCATAATTCTCGGACCGGGAAATTTTTTGACATCCCAAACCTCAGCCCAACTCCGCGGATGCTTGCCGGTCGGGTATCGCTTCGTATTGAATGCGATGACGTTTGAATAGAACAGCGCCCCAACCCCGTAAGGATGCACTACGCGCCCGTCCACTCTCGCGATAATGTTTTTATCGATGGCGCTATAGTCGATCTTCTCAAGGAGATTGTTCTCCGCCAGTACCAGGAAGTCTGCAGGCGTAAACTCAGCCACATCCCATTCGATGTTGCCGCTCATATTCATCGTGCGCACTTTCGCGAGCGAAGGTCCCGTCGCTTCCACTACCTTTATGCCGGTAGACTTTTCAAATGGCTCAAAGAGCGCTTTTCGCTGGGCATCTTGAAACTGACCGCCAAACGAAGCGATCACCACGGTGCCGGAGCTCTGAGCCCGCGCCCGACCAATGCTTGCGAGAGCTGCACCCACTGCAAGACCTGTCGTGAACGAGCGCCGCGTCAAATTCTGTCCCATAATCTTCCTCCCTGTTTTTTGTTAGTTCCGGCATTCGCCGATCGAGTTCATCGGCACGAAGACCACAGCGTCATCGGGTCTCCAGCCGACTATTGTGGCGTCTCCGACACGCAACCGAGGCTGATGCCGTACGTTCCGGATTCTCGCTACCAAAGTGTCTTGGCGCGAAATTCGGATCACATACTTGATTGAGTCTCCGGCATAGGTGACGTTCTCAATCACGCCATCAAACCGGTTCGCAACATCACCGACTTCTTGCCCCAAGAGAATCCGTTCTGGACGCACTACCAATGCTGCTGCGCTTGCATCATGCCGGTCGCGTTTCTTGCCAATGCATTCGATCCCCCCAGCGGTTACGATCGTGCAAGTCTCCCCAGCTGCGGTGCGGACCGCCCCCACAAGGCAATTTGAGTCACCCACAAAATCCGCAACGAATGGCGTGGCCGGATATTGGTAGAGCTCTTCAGGAGCACCAATCTGCTCAAGTTCACCGTTGCTCATGACCGCGATTCGATCAGATATGGTCAGCGCCTCTTCCTGGTCATGGGTGACCATGATCGTCGTTATCCCAAGCTGCCGTTGAAGTCTTTTCAACTCGGCTTGCATGCTTTCACGCAACTTGCGATCGAGCGCGCCTAAAGGCTCATCAAGCAGAAGAACAGGAGGGTCAAAAACAACCGCGCGCGCGAATGCAACCCGTTGTTGTTGGCCGCCGCTCAGCTGAGACGGTAGCCTTTCGCCAAAGGCGGGCAACTCGACCAGTTCGAGCACACGCCGAACCCGTACGCGGACCTCGTTCTCGGGGACGCCTCTCATCCTCAGGGGGAACGCCACGTTGTCTTCAACCGACATATGCGGGAAAAGCGCTAGATGCTGAAACACAACCCCGATATTGCGACGATTGGGCGGTAGGTGATCTATACGGGTTTCATCAATTAGGATTGCGCCGGAGCTTAGATCAGTAAACCCGGCGATCGCCATCATCATCGTCGTCTTTCCTGAGCCGCTTGGCCCTAACAGCGTCAGGAACTCGCCTGGATTGACTGTTAAAGTGACGTCTTTCAGCGCCACGAAATCACCATAGAATTTGGAGACGACCCTAACCTCGACGCTTTTACCAAGGCCTCGTGGTTCTATGCTTGGACATGAGGAGGTGCCTAACTCTGGCATCGAATATTCGAGAGTGGGAGTTATTTGGCTAGACACAGGAGCCTCCTTTATTAATTTGGGGGCCACTCGCCCGATGGTGCACGATTTCCATTGGGATCGATGCTCTAGCTGGGGCGAATAATGCTTCACGGGCGCGCATGACCGAGATGACGTGCTCCCTTGCCGAACGGAGATGCACCCGGATCACCTCCGCCGCCTCCTGCCCCCGGCCAGTGTCGACCAAGTCGACGATTAGCCTATGCTCGCGATGCGAGGTCGCAGAAGCCTCCTCGCTCTCATTGAGAACTTCCATCCAGACAAAGGTCAGCATCTGGTCCAACAGCCGGTCGAGGGCCTGTTGTATTGCTCTATTGCCGCTCGAACGGGCGAGAACCTGATGAATAGTCAGCCCTAAGCGGACCTCTTCACCTTTGCGTGCCGGATTAGCCTGCAATTTTTCAATTTGCAGCAGGATGTCGCGAAGCTCTTGAATATCGGTCGGCTGGACATTCGCAGCTGCGAGTTGGATCGAACCCACCTCTAAGATCTCTCGGAGGTGATAGAGGTCCGCAACTCGCCGTGAATCCGCATTGACGACGTAGAACCCTCTCTCGCGGTTATCGACGATCCCGATCTCAACTAAGCGGCCCAACGCTTCCCGGACGGGAGTACGACTCACTCCCAGATCGCGGGCCAGAGCCCGATCGACGAGTTTCATTCCTGGTCGTAGTTCGTTGCTGATGATCATCGTCCTAAGTCGATCGAGGATGACGTCGCTCAATTGGCGCTCGCTCATTATTGCATTCCTTTTGGTATTCCATTTTAAATGCCATAATTCTCGCATTTGGTCAAGTTCAGTTTTTATCGGGTCGACCGGGTAATCAACTTTCTAGTTGCTGGACCTCGCGACAGCCCGTCCGTGCGGCTGAATCGGGTGTCCGCGCTATGTCCTCTGGCACCTTTGGAGCTACTCTATCCGCGGCCTTTATACCAATGGAACGATGCCTTGACACACAACGGGATGACTGCTAGCCGGACAGAGGTATTCCAAATGACATTCCGAGAATATAATGAGCGACGCCCAGATCGGAACAGCTGTACTCAACACACTGCGCAATATGATTCTGCGCCACGAACTTCGCCCGGGTGAAAAGCTGGTCGATCGCACGTTAGCTGCCCGGTTGCGAGCCAGTCGCACGCCAGTTCGTGAGGCATTTGGGAGGCTGGAAGAACTAGGTCTGGTTGAGAAACGCGACCGCGGCTACTTCGTTGTAGAAATGAGTTCTTCGCGAGCTTTCGACCTTTACCAGCTTCGAGAGATACTTGAGGTCGCGGCTGTTCATCTGGCCGCTGAAAAAGCCACAGAAACCGAACTCCAGGAATTCCGGGATATCGTCGGACAAGTGAACCATTTCCGAACTTTACCGGGGCGGCGTGCAGACGAGGTTAGGATTGGGATGACCCTTCATGAATCAATCGCTCGTGTCAGCGGAAATAAGGAACTACACCAAGCCGTCGTTCGTATTTTAAGCCAGATGGTTACCTTCATGTGGATCGAGGTCTTGCATGAACCTGAAGGTGCGTCAGCGGGTTCGCAAGATGAGCACGAGCGGATTGTCAAGTACATCGAGATGAAAGACGGATTCAACGCGGCCGAGGTTATGCGTTCGCACATTCGGGCCGGCAGGGAACGCCTTACGACGGTTCTGCGGGCACGAGAGGCTCAATCGAACTTTGTCTTGCCCGTCGGCTATGGCCTGTCCGGACTATCCAAGCAGCAGCGATGATAGAAGGCAGAGGCAAGGGCACCGGCTCATACGTTCGGCACTAAGGCTAAAGTACTCCGCGCGTGGGCTATTCAGGCAAGTGTGGCTTTGCATTTTGGCGACTGCCCTTAGAAACTCTCAGCCAACCACGGCTGCAAGTTGCGACGATCAGCACAGCATAATGGACTGATAAATTCGTGAGCCTGCGTATTCGAGGTGCAAACCGTATGCGAAGAATGTAAACTCGCAGACAATAGTTGCGATGCCATCATGCTTGCGGACCACGCGCGTTAATATCGTCTTTATCGGTTAGCGCATCCGCGACACTGATTCTCCCGTCTTCCACCATCATGTAGTCGTACAACTTCGTGCCTTCCTCGACCGCCAGTCTCGAAGGCCCTTGATGCCAGGATATTCATGATACTCGCATCCTGGTATCGCGAGTCGTAGAAAGGTGCGCTATGGCTTGAGCCACCGCGTCTCGCCGGGCGCTCGGCGGCGTCACAGTGCGCCGCCTGCAACCAGGCTCAAATAACGAGATCCCGCGCTCCGAGCATCACTTAAACGCTATACCAAGCGCGCTTAAAAACTCGAGCATGATGTCATTGACCGCACGCTGGCGCAAAATCCGCGCTTCTCTGATTTCCGTGTCGTCTGCAGCACCTTCAATTTCGAACTGCGCGACGGCAACGTTGCCTTCGCGCAGGTAGCCTTCGTCTGGCTCCGGATCGCAAAATCGGGTGAGCAATAGCGTCAGGGCACGTTCGATGACCTCCCGGTCGTTGCCTTTCAGAGCCTCTTGGAATTTGGCGATTGCACCGATGAGCCTGCCTTCTCCGTGTTCGAGGCAGTAGACGAGATCGTGCGCATCTTTGCGCTCACGACGGTGATCAAAGGCAAATGCCTTGAGACATGTGAATGCCACGATATCGGCGTAGGGGATGGATTCTGTCGAGCGGCCTTTTTCACCCAACAGATCAGCGGTGACTTCCATCCGATCGTGGTGCCCGAACACGAGCGACGCGTGAGGGATATTCACCGCAGAAACATTTCCCTCCGTCGGCAGTTCCTGTAATGCGCCACCCAGCAGCTTCGGATCGTCTGCCAAGAACTCCAGGATGACGAGAATACCGTGCTCGGTCATAGTCTGCCAACGCCAGTTGACCTTATTGCCCTTGTCATTTTGCGCTCGCTCGAAGCCCATTTTTTTGAGGTTCTGCTCGAGCGTCCGGTATGCCTCTGTGTCGGCAAGGATCGACAGATCGACAACGACATCTATATCGCCGGTTCCCGCATGAGGCGGGACGTCAGGCGGCCGCTTGGTGACGATGTAGCGCGGTGCCAGCCCACCGACCAGAAAGACGGAGTCCCGCCAAGGGCCGAGACCGCTGAAGAGCGTAACCAGGACGCGCTCGCAGTCGCGGGTAACATCGGCACTGTATTCAGTCAGTATCTGAGGCTTTGTCATTCGGGTACCGCGAGCTTTGTCAGCCGAAGATGTTCGGCCAGCTCCTTTGAGCGACCGCTGCCGAGCTGCAGGAGGTCGAGATAGGTTTGAAGTGGATCCGTGACCCAGACATGACCGACCCGTTGGCGAAACATAAAGTCGTGGCGTGGATTAGAGTCTATAACTCCCAGATTCCAGCCGTCTTTGACAGCCTTTGCTCCCAGGTTTCGGAGAAGGCTTTCGCCGCCATTATCGATGCGGCAATGGAGCTGGGATATCTTCGAGAGGTGCGGTGCATGGATCTGGCCGGCCATGAGCCCGGAAATTTCGTAGCGAACTCCCATCTCATCGCAGGTGCGGTCAATCTCATGGATCGCCTCATCGATTTTGGTCATCCGCATGTAGTACGAGCGAAGCGGCTTCGGCTTGATCGAAGCGACGTGGGAAGACCACTCGTCAAGCAGCGCGCGGGGATTGGAGAGTATTCTTTCCTTCGATGGACCGGCACCCTTGGAGCTCACCCATTCGCGGCGCTCTAGTTCGATAAGAACCTGAGATGCAGTTGTTGGAGATACGGATGCCCGCTCGGCCAGTTCATGCACACCGAACCACTGGTCCTTAAATGTCCAGACGGCATGGAGGGCCTGTGCGCGACTTCCAACGAACAGATTGTTAAGCGATCGAGCCTGCTGCTTCGAGGCTGGCTTTTCGACGAGAACAAAGAGATTGTCGGCCGAAAGATAGAGGCTCCCGCTACGATCGAAATAACCGATCTTTTCCTCTCGCAGGAGTGCACGCGCACCCCGGGAAATGGTATCGGCCATCAATAGGGGGAGAACTCTAAAATTGCCTGGCGGCATAGCGGCAATGAATTTCTTCAGCTGCCAGATTGCTTCCCTGACATCTCTTGGGAAAGCTGATTTTTTGACCTCGACAACAAGTTTGATAGGCGCATCAGAAAATCGTGCATCTATAAGGAAATCTGCGTGAGAGTTTCCCATCTGCGGCTCAAACCTCGGCTCGGACGTGATTTCCCCGCCTGCCTCCGTGAGGCTGGCCGTCAATTTACCCAACATATCGATAGCGATGAAATCTTCCACGATATTCCCTGTGCAGCAAATATAGCCTCTATGCCGCATATCCGCAAAAATGTCGATATGTACTGCGCAGCAAACAAGCAAACTGCTGTTCTGGCTTGCCTCATGCCGCGCGAGCGCCTTGAAGGGACACGAACTCCAGAACGTCATTTAGCTACTAAAATACAGCCGCGACAGCCACACAAAATGCTTAATTTTCGCGTGGCCAGCTAATATCCAGCTTAAGCCTTATCGCTCAATAACCAGATCGCTGAGTGGTTTCGAACAGCAAGGCAAGAAAAATCCGGCGTTGATTTCGCGTTGGCGGATACCGCCGTTGTGGTTCATGTCGACGGTGCCGCTGACGAGTTTCGATTTGCAGGTGCCGCAGAGGCCGTTCGAGCAGGACGACGGGATTTTCACGCCGGCCTTCTTTGCGCAGGACAGCACGGTCTGATCGGATGTGACGTCAATCGTACGACCCTGCTTGGCAAACTCGACCTTGAAGGGCGCGAGCACTGCCTCGTCCGTCATCGGAAGCGGAGCGTCGTCGATCACGGCGGCGTCAAAACTCTCTTCGATGTAATTTTCGGGTGGCACGCCGAGGTCTGCCGAAATCGTCCGTGCCGCAGCCATGAACGGAGCCAGGCCACAGCACAGGATCACCCGCTCCGTGAGGTCGGGATCAATGAGCTTGAACAGGTCGCGCGAAATCCGGCCGTGAAGGCCAGACCACGAGGTTTCGCCGGTGAGCGTCTCCGGCAGGAAATACAGGAGAAAGCCTTTCAGCTTGGTCGCAAGGCTCGCCAGTTCGTTACGGAACACCAGGTCGCCCGGCGTCCGGCTGGCATGCAAGAAGATGACGTCGACCGGCAGCGCCGTGTCGGCAAGCTCACGCGCCATCGCGCTCGTGGCGCTGGAGGCCCCCATCCGGCATCGCAGCTTTACCGCGGCAGCCAGTGAATTGGGGGTGACGCAGGCTGCGGTCAGTCGCATGATTGCCCTTCTGGAGGATGATTTCGGCCGGCCGCTCTTTCATCGCGGCCACCGGACGATCGAACCGACTCCTGCCTGCCTCATTCTCGGCGCGACGCTAGCAGACAGTCTGTCCAATATTGCCGACAGCGTCGATGCGGTGCGCGCCAGCGTCACCGACGTCGTGACCATCGGCGCAACGATCGCATTCTCGTCGTTCTGGCTGCTTCCGAAGATCGCCGAGTTTCGCCAGCTCAATCCGGACATCAGATTCGCGTGGTCTCACAGGACAGCAAGCTGGACCTGACAAACGGCGGCGTCGATATCGCGATCCGATATGGCGTGCCGCCTTTCAATGACGGGATCGTGCTGGGATCATGCGGGGACCGGATCTATCCTGTCTGCTCGCCGCATTATGCCACGTCCCGTCGCGTCGAGGATTTCCCCCATGGCGGCTATGAACTGATCGAGACCGATGTTCCAAACAGAAGCTGGTATCGATAGGAAGACTGGTTTGCCCGGCGCGGCCGCAAGCCGGACAATCTGCGCTCGATCCTCCGCCTCAGCCATTACACCGAGACTATCTATGCGGCACGGGCCGGCCAGGGCGTTGCGCTCGGATGGGATGTGCATATCAAGACATTTCTGGCTGACGGCAGCCTCGTCAAGGTCGGGGACACGGAGTTCGAGGCGGAGGGCCGCTACAACGTTCTGTTACCGGTCGATGCCAAGCGCTCCGCGATCGCCGATTTTGCAGCCGGATGGCTAACGCAGGCTCTGCAGAAAACGTCCTGAGCCGCCCCGTCCAAAGGCCAAGCGTCAGACCTGTTGCGCATCCTTCTCCTGCGACGAGCCGGGCTCGACCGGAAGATCAGCCTTCATGTCGTTGGGCACGACATAGAGTTCCATGTTTTCGCGCGACAGTTCCCAGTGCTTGAAGACCAGGTCGACGACGGCGTGTTCGTCATGGGCTTTGATCGCGTCGATGAAGCCGTCATGGTGCTCGACAGCCAGTTGAAGGCGCTGCCGCATGTCATCATTGCGCGGATGGAAAAAGGTGTGGCCGATTCGGGCGTGATCGATAAGCAGCCGCCCGAGGCTGGGCTGCAGATAAACGTTGCCCGACATCTCACCCATGATCTCGTGAAACCTGTTGTTCTCCAAGACCATTTCAAGCGTATCGAGATTCTCACTGGCGGTTCGAAATTTCTCCTGCGTATCGCGTAGTTCCGACAACTGCCTAGGCTTGAAGTTTTGCACCGCCAGCCGGCCGATTGCTGCATAAATCATTGGCGCTATAAGAAAAAAATGGCGCAGAGTTGAATGATTCAGCGGGATAACGCGCGCGCTTCTGTTTTCCCGCATGTCAATGTAGCCTTCTCCTGCGAGGCGCCGAAGCGTGTCCCGTACGGGCGTGCGAGACAGGCCATACTTCTCGCTGAGGCTGACCTCATCCACATCCTCGTCGGGGTCGAGTTCCATCGTGAGGATCTGACGCTTGAGATCATCGTAGAGAGTGCTCTTGCCGCTCTTCATTCAATTCATTCCCCAGGCAGAAGTGTCCGATCTGCGATTGGCTTAAGGCCGACCGTCGCCGTTGGCAATCTCGATATTCAGTCGGGGCTCGCGTGACAGTGCTCTTAATTTTATCACTTTGCACAACTGTATATTTTCGGTGTAACTATTGTGTACTTTCAAAATACAATTTTGTTGACTCATCTAAAATCTCATGCAAGCTTGTCCTCATAAGCCGACAGCGCGATGCGCGGGCCAGGTCACACATCGGGGATTTGAGATGAAGGGCGGCAAGAGCGAACTCTACGACGATCTCAAGCGCCGGATCCTGACGATGGAACTCGATCCGGACGAAGACCTGGATGAAGTGTCGCTGAGTGAAAAATACGGCCTGTCACGGACCCCGGTGCGGGAGGTCTTCCGTCGCCTGGAAGGCGAAGGCTACGTGGATATCCGCACCAACCGCGGCGCTCGGGTCATCCCGATGAACCACTCGACGCTGCGCCACTTCTTCCTGGTCGCCCCGATGATCTACGCGGCGATCGGACGCCTCGCGGTTCGGAATTTCAAGGTGAAGCAGCTGTCCGAGTTGCAGACAACCCAGGAACAGTTTCGGGCCGCGAGCATCTCGCACGATGCGCTTTCGATGACCCTCGCCAACAACCGGTTTCACGAGATCATCGGCGAGATGTCGGGCAACGAGTACCTGCAACCGAGCCTCGGCAGGCTGCTGATCGATCATGCGCGCATCGGCCACACATTCTTCCGCCCCCGCAACGCGGACATGCAAGAGCGGCTTCGAAAATCAGTCGGTCATCATGACGGGTTCATCGCGGCGATCGCCGCCCGTGACGAAGACGCTGTCGTCGACCTCGTGTTCGAACACTGGGAACTGTCGCGCGAGAACATGGAAATGTTCATCGCACCCCAAGCACTCAAGGCGGACGCACTGGTCGTAACGCCGACGCAATCCACGGAGAAGTCATCATGAAATTCGAAGGCATCTACACCCCGGCGATCACGCCGCTCGGGCCTGACAGGCAGATCGACCGTAAGGGGTTTGCGGCAGTGCTGGAATCGCTGATCGAAGCCAAGGTTCATGGCATCATCGTCGGCGGATCGACGGGCGAATATTACGCTCAGAGCGCCCAGGAACGCTTCGAGCTTGCCGCTTACGCCAAGGATGTCATCGGGACACGCCTCGCCCTTGTCATCGGCACCGGTGCAACGCGGACCGAAGACTCCGTTGAATATGCCAAGGCTGCGAAGGAAATCGGCGCTGACGCGATCCTGGTCTCGTCGCCGCCCTATGCGCTGCCGACGGAAAAGGAGAATGCGATCCATGCCCTGACGATCGACCGCGCCGCCAACCTGCCGATCATGCTCTACAATTATCCGGCCCGCATGGGCATCACCATGCGCGAGGACTATTTCTCCCGCGTGGGCCGGTCCAAAAACGTCGTGGCAATCAAGGAAAGCTCCGGCGAAATGGCCAACGTCCATCTCCTGGCGCGCAAGTTTCCGCATATCCGCCTTTCCTGTGGCTGGGACGACCAGGCCCTGGAATTCTTTGCCTGGGGTGCCAAAAGCTGGGTCTGCGCCGGCTCCAACTTCCTGCCGCGCGAACATGTCGCCCTCTACGAAGCCTGCGTCCTTGAAAAGAATTTCGACAAGGGCCGCGCGATCATGACGGCGATGCTGCCGCTGATGGACTTCCTCGAATGTGGAAAATTCGTCCAGTCGATCAAGCATGGATGCGAGATCATCGGCCTGAAGACAGGGTCCGTGCGCGCGCCACTGCGCCCGCTCAATTCCGAAGAAAAAAGAACCCTTGAAACCGTTGTCGCGACTTTAAAGCGCACGGTTGCCCAAATCACGTCGGGAGCCAACAATGCATGAACCCTTGAACGCGGCCGAATACAAGGCAATCGCCGCCAACCTTCATTTGCCGACCAACGCCTTTATCGATGGCGCCTTCCGCCCGGCGAAATCCGGCAAGACATTCACGACGACGAACCCTGCGACCGGCGAGACGCTAGCCGAGATCGCGGCCTGTGACGCTGTTGATGTCGATGATGCGGTTGCAAATGCGAAAACGGCGTTCGACGACGGTCGCTGGCGTTTGTTGCCTCCCGGCGACCGGAAGGCGGCCCTCCTCAAACTCGCCAAGCTCCTGGAGGAAAACCGCCACGAGCTCGCCGTTATGGAAAGCATCGACAGTGGCAAGCCGGTGCGCGAATGCCAGACAGTCGATGTGGCGGACACGATCCACACGATCCGCTTCCATGCCGAACTCATCGACAAGCTTTACGACAACACCAACCCGGTCGGGCCGAATGCCCTTGCCATGGTGGTGCGCGAACCGATCGGCGTCGTCGGCTGCGTGCTGCCCTGGAACTTCCCGCTCTTGATGCTCGCCTGGAAGATCGGACCTGCGCTTGCATCGGGATGCTCCGTCATCGTCAAGCCCGCGCAGGAAACCACACTTACCACCCTTCGTGTTGCAGAACTGGCTCTCGAGGCCGGCATCCCCGCGGGCGTCTTCAATGTCGTCACCGGCAGCGGCAAGGACGTCGGTGAGCCGATCGGCCTGCACATGGATATCGATATGGTCGCCTTTACCGGATCGACGCCGACCGGACGTCGCTTCCTGCGTTACTCGGCGGATTCAAACCTCAAGAAGGTCGTGCTCGAATGCGGCGGCAAGAACCCGGCCGTCGTCCTCGATGATGCCGAAGACCTCGACCTCGTTGCCGAGCAGGTCGTCAACGGTGCTTTCTGGAACATGGGCGAGAATTGCTCGGCGACGTCTCGCCTGATCGTCGACAGCAAGATCAAGGATGAGTTGCTCGAACGTATCGGCGCCTATCTGCGCGAATGGAAAACCGGCGATCCGCTGGATCCAGAAAATCGCATCGGCGCTCTGGTCAGCAAGTCGCACTTCGACAAGGTCAAATCCTTCCTCGACGACGTGAAGAAGGAGAAGCTATCGCTCACCCATGGCGGCGAGACCCTGAAGGGCATCTTCATCGAACCTACCGTCGTCGATGGCGTCACCCCTGCGAGCCGCCTTTTCCAGGAGGAGATCTTCGGGCCGATCCTGTCGGTAACCACGTTCGAAACGTTGGCGGAAGCCGTGAAGCTGGCCAACGACACCAATTATGGCCTCACCGCTTCGGTTTATACCGGCAGTCTGCGCAAGGCGATCAAGCTGTCGCGCGAAATCCGGGCAGGCCTGGTCACCGTCAACTGCTTCGGCGAAGGTGACGCCTCGACGCCCTTCGGCGGCTACAAGGAATCGGGTTTTGGCGGCCGCGACAAGTCGATCTTCGCCCACGACAACTACTGTGAACTGAAGACGATCTGGATCGATATCTCCGAGCGCTCCGTGGACGAGACGATCCGATGATCACCAAGTCCGTCAAGCGCTTGCCTTTTGAAAACGGCGTCTCGGGCTGGGAGGCGATCAGCAAGCGACCGTTTCCAGTCCGGAGCCTGGAAGGCAACGTGACCGCGGACTGGTTGGTGATCGGCGCGGGCTTCGCGGGATTGTCCGCGGCCCGCCGCCTGAAAGAGCGTCGTCCACAGGACAAGGTCGTCATCCTTGAGGCTAGTGAATTGGGGAAAGGCACTTCGGGACGAAACTCGGGCTTCATGATCGACGTCCCGCACAACCTCTCGTCCAGTGAATATTCAAGCGGCAGCGTCGATGCCACACAGATGGAGATGGCGCAGAACCGCTCCGCGATCGCCTTTGCAGCGCAAGCGGCCGATGAATACGAAATGCCCCGCGAGACCTTCGATCCCTCGGGCAAGATCAATGCTGCCGCAACCGCGCGCGGCATGAAGCTGAACATGGCGTTCGGGCAATCGCTGAAGGGTGCGGGCGAGAAGCATGTGTTTCTCGACGCCCGTGAAATGCGCGACATCACCGGGTCGGACTATTATCTGAGCGGGCTCTACACGCCCGGCGCGGTCCTCATCCAGCCGGCCGACTATATCCGCAGCTTCGCCGCCGGGCTGTCGGAAAGCGTCGATGTGTACGAGCGCTCGCCCGTGACCGGGTTGAAGCGCGAGGGCGGAACCTGGACTGCCATTTCGTTGCGCGGAACGGTCACGGCCCCCAGGGTCATCGTCGCCGTCAACGGCCATATCGAGGATTTCGGTCACTTCGGCGGCAGGCTGATGCACATCTTCGCCTACGCCTCGATGACCGCACCCTTCGATGCCGATGGCGTGGGCAAGGAAAAATCAGGTCGCGACAAGTGGGCTCTTCTTCCCGCCGACGCGATGGGCGCCACTGTGCGCAAGCTTACCACTGGCGGGCAGTCGCGGATCGTGATCCGGACGAAATATACCTACGACACAACGGTAAGCGTCAGCGAACGGCGTATGGCGAAGATGGCGAGCGAGCATCGCCGCTCCTTCGACGCCCGGTTTCCGGGCCTTGCCGAAGTGCCGTTCGAATACAGCTGGGCCGGCCGCCTTTGCCTGAGCCGCAACCATGTCCCGGCCTTTGGCGAGATCGACGAGGGGCTCTATTCGGCCTGCTGCGAAAATGGCCTCGGTACGGTCAAAAGCACCCTTGCGGGCATGATGGCTGCCGACCTCGCCACCGGTACGACCTCCCGAGAACTAGAAGAATACATGGATCACGCGCAGCCCTCCCGGCTGCCGCCGGAGCCGTTCGCCTGGCTCGGCATCAATTCCGTGATCCGTTTGCAGGAATTGCGTGCAGGCCGCGAGGGATGATCCCTCGCCGCGCAATGTGAAGACTGAGCCCAGCGCGAGGCTTCAACGATAATGGGAACGCAAAGTTAGGAGCGACAAATGAAGACTCTGTGGAAGGCATTCTGCGCAGCGGCAATGGTCGGAATGACCGTCATGTCGGCGCATGCTGAAGAAAAGACCATCACCATCGGCACGATGTCCTGGGAAGACCTGACGCCGATTACCGGCATCACCAAGAAGGTGCTTGAAGATTCCGGCTACACCGTGAAGGTCGTGCCGTTCTCCGAATGGGGCATCGCCTATGCTGCTCTGAGCAAGGGCGACGTCCAGATCCTGGCCTCGCAGACGGACTATGTCGCGCAGGATTACTGGGACAAGAATAAGAAGCGCCTCGAAAAGATTTCGCCGGTCTCGCACGGCCTGTTCCAGGGCGTCGCGGTTCCGAAATACGTCACCATCGATTCCATGGACCAGTTGAACGACAACGCCGACAAGCTCGGCGGCAAGATCGTCGGTATCGAGCCGGGCTCGGGCCTGATGAGGGACACGGCCAATTCCGTGAAGGCTTATGATCTCAAGCTGCAGCTCGTCGAAGGCAGTACGGCCGCGATGACCGCCGCGCTGAAGTCCGCCACCGATCGCAAGGAATGGATTGCCGTGACGATCTGGGAGCCGTCCTGGATGATGCAGAAATACGACGTCAAGTTCCTTCAGGACCCCAAAGGCGTCTTCCCTCCACCGCAGAGCTACTACTGGATCGGGCAAAAGGGCTTTTCCGCGGAGAACCCGCACGCCCGTGAAGTGATTGCCAGCGTTTATGTTCCGCTTGCCGACATCACCGCGATCAACAGCGCCGTCAACGACGGCAAGACGATGGACGAGGCGATCAAGGACTGGACCGACAGCCATGCCGACCTCCTGAAGCGCTGGGAAAACATCGCCACCGAATAAAGCCGAATGCCGGGCCTCCACATGTTTGGCGGCCCGGCTCCACATTCCACGAATGAGAATGCCGGTATCAAACCGGCTCGCGGGGAACGCTATGACCATGTCAATGAATGATGCCGGCGATATCCTGATCGACTGCCAGTCGGTCTGGAAGATATTCGGAGCCAAGGCCAAGGCGGCCGTCGAGGCGGTAAAGACAGACGGCTTGTCCAAGAAACAGATCCTGACGGACTACGACTGCGTCGTCGGCGTCTCGGACGCCAACCTTCAGGTTAGGCGCGGCGAGATCTTCTGTATCATGGGACTGTCGGGCAGCGGCAAGTCCACGCTCATCCGGCTGCTCAACAGACTGATCGAACCGAGCCTTGGCAAGATCCTCGTCAAGGGCAAGGACATCTCCGCCCTGAATGCCGCCGAACTCCGCGACATTCGTGCCCGCAACATCGGGATGGTTTTCCAGAGCGTCGCCCTGCTTCCGCACCGCACCGTTCTGGAGAATGCCGCCTTCGGACTTGAGGTTCGCGGCGTCGGCAAGGAAGAACGATACAAGACAGCCCGCGCGGCGCTGGACAAGGTTGGCCTGTCCGACTGGACGACACGATACCCTTCCGAATTGTCCGGCGGCATGCAGCAGCGCGTCGGCCTTGCCCGCGCCATCGCCGCCGATCCCGAGATCATCCTGATGGACGAACCATTCAGCGCGCTCGATCCGCTGATCCGCCGCCAGCTTCAGGACGAATTCCGGCAACTGACCAAGTCGCTTGGAAAGTCGGCCGTGTTCATCACCCACGATCTTGAGGAAGCCATCCGGATCGGTGACCGCATCGCCATCATGAAGGACGGGGTCATCGTCCAGGTCGGTAATGCCGAGGAGATCGTGACCAAGCCTGCGGACGACTACGTCGCCGAGTTCGTTGCCGGGATTTCCAGGATTCATCTGGTCAAGGCGCACTCCGTCATGATGCCGGTTGCCGAATACACGCGCAGCCACCCGAATGTCGATGTTGGCTCGCTGCTCCGCACCACGCCCGAAGCGGATATCGGCGCCCTGATCGAACTGACCATGCAATCGAGCCGCGATGCCGTCGCTGTTGTCGAGGGTGGCAAGGTGGTCGGCATCGTTACGATACGTGGCCTGCTCTGTGGTGTCGCCGGCAGTCCCGCCACCGTGCCCGCTGCGGCATAGATCGGAGATGGTCATGGACACGTCCCTCATCACTGACAGCTTCGACGAGAAGATCGACGATGCGCTGAACTGGATCAGCGACAATGCCTCGTGGCTATTCGACAGCATCCGCGCCGTTCTGGAGGGCACCTATGACGGCGTCCTCTGGCTCGTGCAGCTTCCACCATTCTATGTGATCGCCCTTGTCGCGGCGGCGCTGGGATGGCGGCTGATCAACGTGCCGGCCGGGCTTTTGGTAGGCGTCGCCCTGCTCGGATGCGCGGTGATGGGACTGTGGGCCGAGACCATGAGCACGCTGGCCCTGGTGATCACGGCCACGTTCATGGCGCTGCTCATCGGTATCCCTCTTGGCGTCGTGGCCGGCTTCGTCAAATCTTTCGACAGGTTCGTCGAACCGATCCTCGATCTCATCCAGACCCTTCCGCCCTACATCTACCTTCTGCCGGCGATCGCTTTGATGGGATACGGACCGGCCACGGCTCTTCTGGCGACCGTCATCGTTGCCATGCCTCCGGCAATCCGCCTGACATCGCTCGGCATCCGCCGAACCCCGCGCGAGTTCATCGAGCTCGGGCAGGCAAGTGGCCTGACGCCGTGGCAGATGTTCGTCAAGATCAGGCTGCCCTTCGCAATCCCGAGCGTCATGGCAGGGATCAACCAGAGCCTGATGATGGCGTTTGGGATGGTGGTGATCGCAGGCATCGTCGGTTCCGGCGGGCTTGGCGAAACCATCTACAGCGCGGTGAGAACGCTCGATATCGCCACCTCGATCAACGCCGCCATCGCCATCGTCATCCTCACCATGGTGATCGACCGACTGACCCAGAGTGCGGCGCGCCGCGCCAATGGAGGCAAGTGATGGACCTGGACCTTGTTCGTTTCTCCCCCGGCGCTTACCTCGCCCCGGTCATCGACTGGCTGAACGCCAATTTCCATCCCTTTTTCGACATGGTGACGAAAGTGATCGAGGCCGTTCTGGGCGGCCTTGAATCGAGCCTGCTTTACCTGCCCTTCTACGCGGTCATCCTCATTGCCGTGGTTTTCGCTGCCGTCGTCGTTAATGTTCGCGTCGCGGTAACCAGCGCGATCGCGCTGACCTTCTGCTTTCTGGCGGGCCTGTGGGAGGCATCGATGCAGACGCTCGCTCTGGTGACGGTGTCGGTGTGTATCTCGGTGTTGATTGCGTTTCCGCTCGGCATCCTGGCATCCCGTTACCGCAAGTTCGAGGCGGCCATCCGTCCCGTGCTCGACATCATGCAGACGGTCCCGCCTTGGGTTTATCTCATCCCTGCCGTGATGATCTTCAGCCTCGGCCGCGTGCCTGCCATCATCGCCACGATCGTCTACGGCGTGCCACCGATGCTGCGATTGACGACGCTGGCCTTCAGTCAGGTTCCGAAGGACCTGCTGGAACTCGGGCAGGCCACAGGCGCCTCGCCCCGCGCCATCCTGTTCAAGATCGAAATCCCCGCGGCGACGCCAACACTGCTGGTGGGGCTGAACCAGTGCATTCTTCTATCGCTCGCCATCGTCGTTCTTGCGGGTCTCGTCGGAGCGGGTGGTCTTGGTGCCGAGGTGACGCGCGGCCTGACACGAATGGAAATGGGGCTTGGCCTTCGTGCGGGCCTTGCCATCGTCGCGGTCGCAATCTTCCTCGACCGGCTGTCGCGTGGTGCCCTTCAGCGCAAAGCACCGGCTACGGCCGGAAACTGACATATTCGAAAGGTCTTATCATGCGGCGCAGCTTCTTCTGCATTGACAGCCACACCTGCGGCAATCCGGTCCGTCTCGTTGCCGCGGGCGGCCCGCTTCTTCCGCATCTTCCGATCACTGAGCGCCGGGAACTGTTTGTCCGCGATCATGACTGGGTGCGACAGGCTCTGATGTTTGAACCGCGAGGCCATGACATCATGTCCGGCGCGATCATCTATCCGGCCTATCGCGAGGATTGCGACTTCGCGGTCATCTTCATCGAAGTCAGCGGATGCCTGCCCATGTGTGGCGCCGGCACGATCGGTCTCGTGACCGCCGGCATCGAGGAAGGCCTGATCACGCCGCGGGTAGAAGGCAGGCTTTCCATCGAGACCCCGGCGGGCCGTGTCGATATCCAGTATGAGAAGCCCGGCGAATTCGTGGAATCGGTGCGGATGTTCAACGTGCCGAGCTATCTCCACGCCGCAGACATTGCCGTCGATGTCGCAGGCATCGGGCGCCTGATCGTCGATATCGCCTATGGTGGGAATTACTACGCCGTGGTGGAGCCGCAGGCCGCGTGGTCGGGACTGGGCGGCATGTCCGCCAGCGATATCGTCGATCTCAGCGTCAAACTGCGCGACGCATTGGCCAAGATCTGCGATCCGGAACATCCGGATGACCCAAGGATCAGGGGCGTGCATCACGCTCTGTGGTGCGACACGCCGACCAGCGACAAAGCCGACGGGCGTGGCGCTGTCTTCTACGGCGACAAGGCCATCGACCGGTCTCCTGGGGGTACCGGCACCTCGGCACGCATGGCCCAGCTTCACGGCAAAGGTCGCTTGCCTGCCGGCGAGACCTTCCGCCAGGAAAGCCTGATTGGTACGGTCTTTGAAGGGCGCATTGAGGCAGAGGTCGACGTCGGTCCGTTCCACGGCATCAAGCCGAGTGTCGGCGGCTGGGCACGGATCATCGGCCACAATACGATCTTTGTAGACGATCGAGATCCTTTGGCGCACGGTTTCCAGATCAGATAAAGGCCAAAGCGCGGTGGAGTTGAGATGAAATCGTTGGAGCCAAACGCGCCTGTCGACCGGCTGAAGATCGGTTTCGTGCTCGCGAAATCGTTCACGCTCTCTGCCTTCGCCCTCTTCGTCGACACGCTCCGCCTGGCGAGCGACGAATTCGACAGGTCAGGCCGGGTACTGGCCGACTGGGAGGTGCTCGGCAGCACGCGGCATCTGACAACGTCCAGTTGCGGCGTCAAGCTCGCGCCGACATCGGACTTCGTTGATCCCAGCCAGTTCCAGTACATTGTCGTGGTCGGCGGTCTGCTCAACAACGGTCCATCCGTCGACCAGGAAACGGTCGACTTCCTGAAGAAGGCATCGACAAAAAAGGTCAAGCTGATCGGTGTGTGCACCGGCTCCTTCATCCTTGCCGAAATCGGCCTGATGAAGGAGCACCGGACCTGCGTCAGTTGGCTGCACTACAACACGTTTCGCGAGCGCTTCCCCGACCACCAGGTTCGGTCCGATCGGATTTTCAACCTCGACCGGACAAGGGGCTCCTGCGCCGGCGGCAGCAGCGCCGCCGACATGGCGGCATTGATCGTCCGTCGTCACATCAGCAAGGAAGCCGAGCGCAATGCGCTCGAGGTTCTCCACATTGAAAAGGCGCGAACCGCGCTTGCCATCCAGACCCGCAAGCCGCTCTCCATCGAGTGCAAGGATCCAAGGATTAGGGCCGTGCTGATCATGATGGAGCAGCATATCGAGGGTCGATTGCCGATCGAGGAACTCGCCGCATCGGTCGGGCTCTCCAGACGACAGCTCGAGCGCCTGTTTATGGGGGAAACCAAAAGCTCCCCCGCCCTCGTCTACCGACGGGTGCGGATGGAACGCGCCAAGCAACTGCTCATCAAGACTAAAGCCTCCTTGATCGAAGTAGCGCTCGAAGTCGGCTTTGAAAACGCCTCCCACTTCTCCCGCGCCTTCTCCCAGACATTTGGAAAAAGCCCAACGAGGATGCGCGCTACCGAGTTGAGCTAGCGGGCACTTTGACAATTTGGTGAGATACGTTCCCCAGATTACGATTCATTGATCGCCTTGCAGGGATGCGAAACCGGCGTCCCGTCGCCACATTCGGCTAAGCGCTGAGGAAGATTTGGATACCAGCGACGCAAACAGCACGGTCCTATAACGTCGCAAGGTCGCGCGGCCACATCGCGTTGGCATTCGCTCGGAAGCGACTGAACTACGAGATTTCAATCAACGTGTACAGGACCGGCGATGGAAATAGGTGTTCGCGTCCGGCTGGTTTGGTGTTGTGCAGCTATCTGAAGCTGGCTATTCAGGCAGGCGCGATGGGGAAGCTTTGATGACCACAAATCTCGAGAGGCAGTTCGACACGGCAATGATGTCGATCTACCAGCGGGCCAAGACCGAGGCCAGATACAATGCCAACGTTTTTCTGGGTATGCTGAATGATCGCGGGGGGCTTGCAACGGCGCGCTATCTCATAAATGCCACGTCACCTTCCGAGGGATACACGAACCTTTGGGAGCGCAACAGGCTCGATCTCACCGTGGAGGCACTGGTGCTCGACAACAGCAAGTGGCGTTCGCTCTTTACGGAGAATGAGCTTGCCAAAGCCAGGGCCCGGCTTGTCGCTTATAACTACCAGTTTCCGCATTGAATGCTGAGGCCGTCTCCCTGGCATTGTCACCGCCGCTCAACGATGCACATCCGCAGAATGGGTCGGGATACCGGTTGCCGGGCAAGCTGAAAAGCGCCTGATTGCAGGTCCCGCTTCGACTAGGCCGGGAGATACACGACCTGTCCCTCGGACCGACCGCAACGAGCGTCTTGTCATCGAGGAAAACCAATCCCGGGACCTCGCCCGGAAGCGTCGCGGTGGTTTCGATCTGCTGCACGGCCTGCCCGTCGCGGGTGTCCAGAAGGGCGATGGTGCTTTCATCGGCACCAATCGCAAGAAGCGGGCTTGAAGGCGCAATGGCACAGGCCCTGAGATCCGAATATCTCAGATGCTCTTCCAGATTCCAGATTACTCGGGACCACAGGGCATCGCGGTCGAAGATGTAGCGCCTGATGACGTCGTCTTGCGCAACGGCGAGCAGTGCTGCCCGGGTCCCAGCCGCGGTTTGGGGTCATTGCTGGAGGGGTTCCAGTGGGCGCTTTCGAGCGGTGCAAACGTGATCTCGACGTCGCTCGGCTTCGATTTCCCGAGCTATTGCGAGTGGCTGGTGGAAAAAGGGTACGCACCAGAAGCAGCGACCTCTCAAGCGCTCGAAACCTTCATTCCATCCGATCGGGCCGGGAACATCACCGGGCAATCGTTGGGTGTCGATCGTGGAGAGGTACCGTGGTGAACTCGCTGGCAGGTAAAAGAGCGCTCATCACGGGCGCGGCAAGTGGGATCGGCCTTGATTTGACGACGCACGGCGACGCTTTCGAAATCCTGCCCTGCGATCTAAGCGTTGAGGAGAGGGTGGCCGCCGCGATGCGGCAAGCCGCCGCCGCCAGATTGGCCGGTCTCGATATCCTTGTCAACAATGCGGGCGTCATGGAGGAGGCTCCGCTGGGCGCGATCTCCGCCGCGCAGGTCGACAGAATGTTTGCGGTCAACGTAAGGGGCGCGATCTTCACGACGCGAGAGGCCCTTCCCCATCTGCCTGACGGCGGAAGAATCTTTAACGTCGTGTCGGAACTGGCCTATATCGGCCGCACCAATGCATCGGTATATTGCGCTACGAAGGCTGCACGTCTGGCGCTTACCCGCTCATGGGCGCGCGAACTTGCGCCGCGCATCCTCGTCAACGCTGTTGCGCCTGGTCCGACCGACACGCCGTTGCTTGGTTTCGAAACCATGGACGATCGTATGCGAGAGATGGAAACAGCAAACCCCCTTGGGCGCATCGGTCGACCGGAGGAGGTCGCAGCCGCGATAGTGTTCCTAACGGGGCCAAGTGCGTCGCTGTTCGTGGGTCAGTGCATTGGCCCGAACGGCGCTGTCATGTTCTGATGCATCGCCAGCGATTGCGCGCGGCGCACAATCTTCGGCTCGGTCTGTCATCTGGTGGTGCGTTTCTAGCGATGGAAGTGAGGTTTGAAGCATTACACGTCAACAGCGCGTTCTCGCGTTTGGGCGGTAATCTCGATCAAACGGAGGAAACCATGGACGAAAGCGGATTGCAAAATTTCCTCAAGAGATTGAGGTCCGGCAAAGCCAACTATATGGGCTGGTCGGGATTGAGTGACCCGATGCTCGTGGGCTACATCGCGCGCGCGGGATACGACGCTGTACTGCTTGATCAACAGCATGGGTTCCACGATACGGCGTCGTGCATCTCGTGTATTTCGGAAGCCGCGCTGACTGGTACCCCCATAATCGTCCGTGTGAGCGTGAATGATTTCGCGCAGGCGGCACGAATGCTGGATTGCGGCGCGGCGGGCGTCGTCGCTCCGATGATCAATTCGGCAGCCGACGCGAGGCGGTTCGTATCGCACGTCAAATATCCTCCACTTGGACAACGTAGCTTTGGACCTGGCCGGGCTATGCAATTGTCTAGTGCAACCGATGACCAAGTATTCGTTCAGTCTGCCAACGGGAATACGTTGGCGATCGCCATGTGCGAGACACGCGAGGCTCTCGATGTCCTCGATGAAATCCTGAATGTTCCCGGCCTCGACGGCGTTCTGGTCGGTCCTGCTGACCTCTCGCTCGCCTTGTGCAGCGGCATCATGGATCCAAACGGAAGCGCAGTGCGGAACGCCACTCTCGATGTTGCCCGCCGCTCCCGCGCGAAGGGAAAGATCGCATGTGCGTTCGCGGGAACCGTTGAACGCTCGCGCGAGCTCGTGCGCGACGGCTTTCAGCTTGTGTCTGTGGAGTACGACGAAAAAGTAATCGCCGACGCGTTCGCGAAAGTCCTGAATGAAGCCAAGCAGGTCTGACTTCGAACCTCTGCCGGGCGCATTGGAATCGGATGAAAACACGATGTCCGTAGAGCGCCACATGCCTGCATCCGCGCCGTTCAGGTGAAAAATCTCGATCCGCTTACTCAAAGGCCATCGCGGTCGCCGTCGCCTGCGCGCCAGGCCGGCCGTCTCGGAAGAACAGGTACGCGTTGGTTTTCACCGCTGAAGCTTACCCCCTTCTATTCGACCCACGCGGGCGGAAAACGGGGAGGGCTGGAAGTCGACCGCGGCTACCGATAATAGGGACTTGATCTGTCTTGGTTCGTGCATGTCGTCCTGCCAGACTCGACCGATGCTATGTGATGGGTCTCTCAAATGTTAGGAGAATGAGACGCCAGAACTATTATTCTGGAAGGCGGCGTAGTCAGTTAGCGCTGAAAGCGCCCCCTATTTCAAGTCTCTCACACACGATCTTTTTCAGGGGTGCTGACCAGCTTCGCGGCGGCGATATTCGCTTTTCGAAGAGCAGAGTTCATCGTTTTCCCAGATGCAATTTCTGCAGCCAACACGCCAATGAACTCGTCACCAGCGCCATGGGTGCTCTCAACAACGATCTTCACGGCCTCAATAAGGATTTCATGGCCTTGGCGGTCTGCAAAAGCGACACCGTCACCACCTGCGGTCACCACGACCTCGGGAAAGACATTCACAAGCTTCCTTGCAGCTTCCAGAGCGCCATCGAGTGTTTCTACGACTGGAACCCCTGACAGCATTTCCGCTTCTATTGCGTTGACGACGAGGATATCGATGAGCGGCTGAAGATCGAACGATAGCGGACGCGCCGGCGCGGCATTGATCAGCACACGGCCGCCGCCTCTTTTTACAGCCCGTGCCGCCGCGACGTTGGCGGCGTCGGGAATTTCGCTCTGCAAAACAAGCAGCGTCGTCCTGTCCAAAAGAACCTGGGCCGCGGCAACATCGCCGTCGCCAAGCGTGAGATTGCTTCCGGAAACGATAACCGCGCCATAGTCTCCCTCCGCGTCGAAGATCGCGACACTCATTCCGGTGGATTGCGATCCATCGCGCCGAACGAAAGTGTGATCAACATTTTTGCGAGCGAGATTGGTGATAAGAAACCGCCCAAAGTCGTCGTCGGCAACCGCCCCTATCATCGCCGTCGCGACACCGGTTCGAGCCGACGAAACAGCCTGGTTGCCGCCCTTACCGCCGCTTTTCGGGTGCCATGATGATCCCGTCACTGTTTCACCCTTGCGCGGCCGCGCCGGTCCCATCACGGCGATGTCGTAGTGGAGGCTGCCAAAGACGGTAACGAGGGGTGCAGTTGTCATGGGAGTCGATCTTTTCGTTTGGACGTGACGGCGGACATGGTCCGCTCGAGATTGCGTTCGGCAGCTTTGTAGTCACGCTGGGCAACGGCAACGAACACAGCGTCAAGGATGTTGAGCTGCGCGATCCGCGCGGCGGCATTCTCGCCCATCAGAGGAGAACCCTGCGCGGTGGAACAAAGCACCACGTCGGCCGCCTGTGCCAACGCGGACGAGTTGTAGTTGGTGATAGCAATCGTGCGAGCGCCGTTTCGCCGGGCAAGCTGGATCGCCTCGATCACTGCCGTGGTGTTGCCCGAATGGGAAAAGCCGATCGCAATGTCTCCGTCGACCAGCAGCGACGCCGACATCAGCATCATGTGCAAATCATCGAAGACGCTGGCCCGCACGCCGATCCGCAGAAATTTGTGCGACACATCGCGTGCAATCTGCGCGGAGCCGCCCACACCATAGAAATCGCGCTGTTTGGCACGATGGATCAGATCCGCCGCCCTGTCGAACGCCTCCATGTCGAGTATCGACAATGTTTCTTCCAGGGCATTGATCGAGGTGCGAAAAACCTTTTGCACGATCTCCTGCGACGTATCGTCGACGGACAATTCTTGATGCATTTCGGCCGTGGGCTGGCGGTTATACTGGCTGACCGCCGCACGGAAATCCCGATATCCGGCAAAACCGAGTTTCTTGGTGATCTTCACCACCATGGCTTCCGAAACACCCGCATCGTCGGCAATCTGCTTCAGCGATGTGTCGTCGCCGAAGTCGCGCAACGCAAAAACCGTATCGACCACCTTTGCTTCAAGCGGCGTCAGCAAGGGCATCATCATGCGGATGCGAGGGCCGACGGCTTTCGTGTCGAAGTTTTCAGTATTCATTCTCGTCCCCTCGTGGCGCGATCGATCATCATCGCAACGAGGATTATAAGGCCGGTTGCCAGCAGTTGATAGAAGGCCTGGACGTTCATCAACGTGAGGCCGTTGCGCATAGTTCCGAGAATGATGGCGCCCAGGATCGTTCCCAGAATGCTGCCCTTGCCGCCCATCAGCGAGGCTCCGCCGATGGCCGCAGCAGCAATCGCGTCGAGCTCCCAGAGGTTGCCGAGGATCGGTTCGGCAGCGCCTAAGCGCCCGATCAGAATCAGGGACGCAAGAGCTGCAAGCCCACCGGAGATCACGTAAGCCGTGATCTTGGTGCGCGCGATCGGGACACCGGCGACGTAGGCCGCTTCCTCATTGCCGCCGACGGCCAGGAGATATTCGCCGATCGGGGTTTTCTTGAGCAAGACCCAGGCGGCTAGCGCCACGACGGCAACGATCAGAACGGGCATCGGAATACCGAACAGGTTTCCATTAAAGAGCGATCGAAAACCCGCCGGGATGCCGAGAACAGGATTGCCGCCGGTATAGATCAGCGCGAGCGCGCGATACGTGCTCAACGTTCCGAGGGTCACGATGAAGGGCTGCAAACCGACATAGGCAACCAGAATTCCGTTTATGAAACCGCAGGCCATGCCGATCCCGAGGCCCGCCAGGATCGCAAGCGGAACCGGGGTTCCGGAAAGAAGCAGAGTCGCCGTGATGACCGCCGATATCGCAGCAGTCGGGCCGACAGACAGATCGATGCCGCCCGATATGATCACCAATGTCATGCCAAGCGCCAGACAGGCGTTGATGCTCGATTGCTGCAGGATATTGACGAGATTGCGTTCCGACAGGAAGCCAGGGACCAATGTCGAAAACACGGCCATGATAACGACGAGGCCGATCAGCGTGCCGGCGTCTCGCAAAGAAAACGAGAAGCGCGCGAATACGGGCGAAAGTTTCGTGTCGGCGGCGGCCGGTGAATTGCTCATAACGTGTTCCTTTATGTCGCCCACGCCTAGGCGGCCGGAGCTGGCGTGCGGCCAGTATTCGCACCGGGAATGGCATGCGCCACGATGGCGCTTTCTGTGAGGTCAGCACGCGCGATCTCCGCAGCAATCTGCCCGTCGCGCATGACAAGGACACGATCGGAAAGCCGGATAACTTCCGGCAGTTCGGAAGAGACCACCACGATGGAATGCCCATCGGCGGCCAGCGCCTCGATCAGGTGATAGATTTCCGCCTTGGCGCCGACGTCGATGCCGCGGGTCGGCTCGTCGAACAGGAGAATCTGCGATTTGCTTGCCAGCCAGCGCGCGATGATCGCTTTCTGCTGATTGCCACCGCTGAAGAGCCGGATCGGTCTGTCCAACTGGAAAGGCCGGAGATTGACGCGGCGCAGCAGGTCCTGAGCCGTGTTGCGCAACTTGCCGCCCTGAATGATGCCGGCTTTGGAGAAGCTCTCCAGCGAGGCAAGTGCCATGTTGATGGTGACCGAGCGGACGGGAATGATCCCCTCCCGCTTGCGCTCTTCAGGAACGAGGCCGATGCCGGCGGAAATGGCATCGCGGGGATTGCGCAGGTTCACGGTTTTGCCGTCTATATCGATCGTGCCTGCCGTCAATCTGTCCGCACCCGCCAGAAGGCGCAGGAGTTCCGTCCGACCGGATCCGACAAGCCCTGCAATGCCGAGAACTTCACCGCGGTGAAGTTTGAACGACGCGTCCCTGATTTTCGTCAGCGACGAGAGCCCGCGCGCCTCGAGTTTCACCGTCGCGGTCGCGTGTGAGACATGCTGCTCCTGCATCAGCTCACGGCCGACCATCATCGTGATGACATCTTGGTGGGAAGCCGTCTGGACATCCACCGCACCGATAAGCTTGCCGTCGCGCATGACACTGGCGCGCTGGCAGATGCGGAAGACTTCGTCCATCTTGTGCGAGACATAGATAATCGACACGCCACTTGCCGATAATTTTGTTATGACCTCAGCCAGCCGTTCGAACTCACTCGGTGTCAGACTGGATGTCGGTTCATCCATGGCGATGATCCTGGCGCGGTCGAGCAATGCCCGGGCAATCTCGACAATCTGGCGCTGTGCCACCTTGAGCGAAGAGATTGGCGCCGCGGGATCGATGCCGGGTTCGATCATCGACAATGCTTCGGCAGCCCGCCGCTCCTGCTCTCCTCTCGAGACGAACAGCCCGCCAACGGTCGTCAGCGGATGCCCGACGAACATGTTCTGCGCTACACTCAGATGCGGGACTTGCTGCAGTTCCTGGTGGATCATGGCGATGCCGGCACCACGCGCCTCCATCGGCTTGCGAAAGGAGACATTTTCGCCGTCGACAAACATGGACCCGGAGGTTGGACGAAAGACGCCGGAAAGGATGCGCAGCAGCGTCGACTTTCCCGCGCCGTTTTCACCGAGAAGCCCATGGATTTCGCCGGGCGCGACGTCGAAGGAGACGTCGGACAATGCGTTCACGCCCGGGAAGCTCTTGGATATCGCTTCGAATCTCAGTCTCGGTGTCATTGCGTCACCCTCCCATCGGCAAGAGATGCCGGCCAGAGCGGCCGGCATCTTCGTCAGTTGGCGATCAATTCGCCGCGGCGGCGTCTTCCATCAGCACGGCACGGACATCGACGCCTTCGCCCTGGTATCGAGCGACATTGTCCTTGGTGATAAGCGCCTGCGGCGTGGCGACGACGCGGGGCAGTTTCTGGCCGGCGACAAGGCGCAAGGCGGCTTCAAGCGCCACTTCACCGGTCAGTACCGGGAAGCTGTCGACGGTGCCCGTCAATTCGCCGGCCTTGATCGACGTATAGGCATCGGAAATGCCGTCCGTGCCGAACACGGCAACCTTGTCCTGAAGGCCGGCCGCCTTGACCGCCTCGACGATACCCAGTGCCATCCCGTCGTTATTGGCATAGAACCCGATCAGGTCGGGATGCTGCTGCAGGATGTTGGTGGCGGCGTCATAGGATGTCTGGCGATCCCAGTTGCCCGGAACGCTGGCGACGACTTCGAACTTGCCGCTTTCGCTGATCGTCGCCTTGAAGCCGTCGGTACGCTGGACGGCGGCGTAGACACCGGCCTGGCCTTCGACGATCGCAACCTTGCCGCCATCCGGCCGGTTCTCGACAAACCATTTCGCCACGCGCACGCCATTGTCGCGCTGGACGTTGCCGACATAGTGCTCCGCCTGCGGAATGACCGCATCATTGACGTTGACGACCGGAATGCCCGCGGCCTTCGCCTGTTCGATGACCGGCTGAAGATTGGCGTCGGTCTGCGGCGAGACCAAAAGAACATTGTATCCCTGGGTAATCAGGCCCTCGGCGATTGTCAGCTGGCCGAGTTGGTCGCCTTCGCTCTGTGCTGCCTGATAGACCACCGGCACGCCGGCCTTGTCGCCGAATTTGGTGTAGCCTTCACCCAGCGAGCGCCAGTATTCGTTGGTCAGCGTCTTGGAAACTGCACCGGCCTTGGTACCTTCCGGCAGCTTGGGAAACGCGCCGAGCTTGGCTTCGAGCTGCGACCAGTCCATGCGATCCTTTTCGGTGTCGGAGTTGAGTGGCGCAAGTTCCTGCGCGACGGCGGCGCTGAACAGGAAACTGGCAACCAGACCTGCGGCAACGGTCGTCTTCAAAAATGTCTTCATCGGTTCCTCCCGAGTGTGAAATTCACACGCCGTCCGGCGTGCTGCGGTGATGGAGTTCAAGCCCCCGCGCCAAGCATCGCTTCTTGAATGATGGACTGGGCGGAAACGGCATCCTGACGGTCAATCGCGCCAGACAGGCGATTGTCCTGCTCAAGGCGGTCCACGACATCAAGCATGCGCTTGACAGTCTGGATGTTCACCTCGCATTCGTGGACCGGATCGAGTCCGGTCATATCCGGGAATGTGTCGAAGTAGATCGCGCCGTCATAACCGTCCTTGCGGATCTGGCGCAGCAGTTCGATCGTCTGTTGTGTGTGAACGGCGCCGACCATCAGGCCATCGTCACGCTTGGCATAGCCGTCGTTCAGGTGAACGCCGAGAATACGGCTGTAGCGCGCTATCAGCGCCGCCGCGAAGGCCGGCTGCTCATCGGCATAGAGCACATGAGCGAAGTCCAACGTCACACCAAGATTGGGGAGGCCGACTTCCTTGATGGCCAGCAGCGTTGTGGCGCAGTCAGGCATCAGGCTATAGGAGCGCGGCTCGTTCGGCTTGTACTCGATGCTGATCTGGCAATCGGGATCATGCTCGCAAACTTCACGAATTCCAGAAATTTCGTGTTGCCACAAGGTTGCATAGTCGGCCTGGAACGCGTAATCGAATCCATCCTGCCCGAGCCAGATGGTCATCAGATTGCTGCCGGCCTCACGGGTGGCGTCGATGCCCTTCTTCGTCAGGTCGATGGCTTCACGGCGAACCGCTGCATCAGGGTTGGTGAAGGCGCCAATCTTGAAAGCGGGATTAGTGTAGTAACGCATCGCAAAGCCGTTGATCGCAAGGCCCATGTCCCCGATCTGCCGCGCCAATTCGCGCGGGTCTTCGGAGACGTGATCGGGATAATTGAGATCGAGATCCGTCAATCCATCGACCTTTGCAGCACGGGCGACCATCTGCTTGACACTTGGCTTCCCGGAAAGATCAGGCCATTCGGCCTGCGGCCGGGAGGCAAAGGAGTTGAGGCGGGTGGCGAATTTCAATGGGGTCACTGGACTGGGCTCACATCGTTTGGCGTTGCAGTTTACTTCACATAATAATACAATATTGTAAAGTTATGAAATGTTGTGCGGCGCACCATTTCGCGGATCGGGCTCGCCTTCTGTCGGCTACGGGCGCCACGCTATTTCACGGCGCCCGCCGTCAGGCCCTTAACGATGTAGCGCTCGAGGAATATGCCGATGAGCACGAGCGGCAGAATGGCGGCACTGGCGATCGCTGCCATGGACCACCAGTTGATACCCTGCGATCCGGTCTGGCTTGCGACCATCACCGGCAGCGTCTTGGCATCGGTGCTGGTCAGAAGAGCTGCGAAGAAATACTCGTTCCAGCAGAGAATAACGGACAGGATGAATGCCGCGACCATGCCGGGCAGTGCGATGGGCAGCACGATCCGCAGGAACGCGCCCCAGATCGAGCAGCCATCGACAAGCGCCGCCTGCTCCAGCTCCAGAGGGATCGTGTCGAACTGGTCGCGCATGATCCAGATGACGATCGGCAGGACCATCAGCGTGTAGACCAGGATGAGGCCGACAAGCGAGTCCAGCAGCATCAGTTGCTTGTAGAGAACCAGGAATGGCATCGCGAGCACGACCGGTGGCAGGATGAGCTGTGACAGGAAGAAGAAGGAGATGTCCTTGTTGCGCATCCAGAGAAATTTGTAGGAGAACCGGCTGAGGCCGTAGGCCGCGAGCGATCCGAGGACGACAGCGAGAAGCGAGGCGCCCGCCGACGCGACGATGCTGTTGAAGAACCGGCGGATGAACTCGTCACGGACGGTCGATTGCGCAAAGATCGTGTCGGGCGACAGGCCAAGCGAACGCCAGCCTTTCCAGTCCGGCGTAAAATCCACGAAGGGAATGAGGTGGCCCTGGGTCACGTTCACGGCGGTCTTGAATGACGTCGTCACCGTCCAGTAGATCGGAAACAGGGAAACGAAGGCCCAAAAGACCAGGGCGGCGTAGATCAGCATGCTACGGGTCATGAAGCTGGGCAGCGCGAAGCTGCGACGTGCGGGCGCTTTTGGACGTATTGCCCCATGTGCTGTCGACATCGTGTCAGCCCTCAGTTTGTTCTTTGCATCCATCGGCTTGCCCCTTTCAGGATAAGCGCGACGAAAATGATGATGATGACGAGATAGACTTCGGCGAGCATGGTGCCGTAGCCGACATTGGAACGGTCCCGGTATTCCCGAAAGATGAAACTCGAAACCGTGTCCGTCGCGCCGCCCGGGCCGCCTGCCGTCACATTAATGACGATATCGGCGAGTTTCAGCTCGAATATGATGCGCAGGATCAAGGCGGTCATGCTCACCGGCAGCATCAGGGGGAAGGTGATCTCCTTGAACGATTGCCAACCGGTGGCGCCATCGACCCGTGCCGCCTCCTTGATTTCTGCAGGCAATGCCTGCAGGCCGGCCAGCAGCAGAACCATCATGAAGGGAATGGAGACCCACGCATCCATGGCCATGATCGACAATCGCGCCAGCCAGGGGGTGGAGAAGAAGGCGGGATTGTCCCAGCCCAGATAGCGCGCCAGCGTCGCCGCGGGACCGAAACGGTACTCCATCAGCGACTTGCCGATCATCCAGCTGACGGCGACCGGACTCAGCATCAACGGCAACAGAAAAGCGACACGGAAGAACTTGCGTGCCTTGATCTCTGCGTTGAGCAGAAGAGCCAGGCTGAAGGCGATCGCATATTGAACGAGAACCGCCAGAACATAGTAGACCATGTTCAAAAGCGCATTCCAGAAATAGGCATCCGCCAGAAGCGTGCGCAGATTGTCGAGACCGTTGAAGCGTCGTCCCTCGACCGCACTGAGGTTCCAATCGGTAAACGCGATGTAGAGGCCGAAAATGGTCGGAAAGATCACCATGGCGACGGTAAAAAGAACGGCCGGGAGGACGAAGGCCGCGCGCTCGCCCGCCTCACCGCGGATCATCACCTGGGATACGCCGAAGACCACCGCCCAGATAAGATAGACGTAGAGCAGAGGGCGCCAGCTCTCAAAGCCCAACGCGGTGACGCCCATGGCATCGAACGACTGAAGCGCCAGGACCACTAGGAAGGTGATGGTCGCGATCGCCAGCAGAGCCTTGCCGAGCAGGACATGCTTTCCGGCGGGAGCAGCACGGCGCGCTGCGAACGGTTCGTTTGTAACCAGCGTCATTGAGTGAGACATGGCAGCAGACCCTCACGGCCGAAGTTTGAAAATCGTCTCTGCGGTTCCGGCGACACGGGAGAATCATGCCGCCGGACCCCGCGGGGAGCCATGAGGCGATTGACCTCAGGCTCAGACGCCGAGCGATGCATTGTAGAGGGCTATCTGCTTGTCGCGGCCCAGCTGATCGGTGATCTTCTCCCAGGCAACGGCAATCGCATCCGCCCCCTCCTGGGCTGTCATCTGGCCGGCGAACACCTTGGCCAACTCGTCTTCCGCGACGCTGTAATACTGGAAGATGCCGGGGATGCGCGGCTCGATGGCAGCATTGGGGTGGTTGTACGAGTTCGACTGCGAGGCGAGGTAGTTCGAGATGAAGGCCTCGTCGTAGCCAGCCTCGACCCATTCCTTGGTGTCGAACTGGCTCTTGCGATAGCACTGGAAGCCGGACGGATATGCCGCCATCCACAGAGCCAGGTCCTTACCGCCGAGATGGGCCGCCGCGCTCCAGGCTGCCTTCTTCTTTTTTTCGTCGCTGTCGACCCGGGCCATGACGTAGACACCCCATCCGAGGTAGGCCATATTCGGTGCGTGATTCGGACCGCTCGGCAGCTCGTCCCAGTGACCGGTCTTCGAATTGTAGACGTCATCCGAACCAGGCAGGATATCGAAGGCGACAGTGTCGCCGATCACCGACGTGTCGCTGGTGCGCGCGCCCGAGCCGACATCGCCCCACCAGGAAACCATGGATCCGGTACCAGCCAGGAACTGCTGGAAGGCGGTGGTGCCAGGGTCAGCATTGAGCTGATCGCCAGACTCCGACGGCAACGCGTCGATCACGTCCTGAATGGCCCGGACCCAGGCCGGGTTGTTGATCCGCGGCTTCATCGTATCAACGTCGAAGAGCCAGGCCTTGTCGTCCGGATGCTTGGCATAGGCGGTGGCGCGGCTGCCGAGGAAGTAGAAGCCGAACCCACCCCAGGCTTTCGGCGCATCGAGGTAGCCGATCGCTTCCATGCCGCCAATGGTCTTGCCCTTGAGGAATTTGGTGACTTCCTGAACCTTCTGCCAAGTCTTGGGCACGCCCCACTCGCCCTTATGCCCCTCGTCCTTCCAGGCCTTTGCCAGATTGGCATCGGTAAAGTAGTCGGCGCGGTAGTTGAAGTTGTGGCAATCGCCATCGACCGAGATGCGATACGTCTTGCCGTTCCAGGTTCCGACCGGCGCCTTGAGATAGTCGACATAGTCGTCCATGTCGATCTGGGCCTTGACCCAGTCCGGCATCTCGGATGCGAGCCCCTTGCCGCAGACATCGCCTTCGAAAGGCGCCCCCATCTCGAGGATGTCGAAATCCACTGTTCCGGTGGCGATGGCCTGCTGGAGACGCGGATTATAGTCTGCCTGCGCCAGGTCGATCCAAGAGATTTTCGCACCGGTATAATCTTCCCAGGATTTCAGGAAGCCGCGGAAGATCACATTGTGAAGATTCTGGTTGTTGAGCCCCATGAAAGACAGTTCGACGCCAGCGAATTCACCCTGCTTCACGCTGCTCTTGGTCGCGCCGAGGCACAGTTCCCCGACCTTTTGCCAATCCGCATCAGTCGGCGACCCCTTGCCGATGCCGGGAATCTGCAGGATCTTGCTGCGCAAGGACGCGTCCTGCGCGCTGGCGCTGCCGACAGCACCGAGAATGGTGCCGGCGGCGGCAAGAGCCCCCAGACTAGCGCCGGTCTTCAAAATGGCGCGGCGGCTCAGGCCGATCGCCATCATTCTCTCGAAATCACTGACTTTCATAATTCACTCCTCCCGTTGAACAAATCACCACACGTGATGGGTATCGGCCGAGCCCCTGCGTCGCAGGGCATCGGCGAAGCGCTTTCAATCGAGCCGCAATCCGGTTTTCAGATCGAAAAGATTCGCGGATGCCGGGTTTGGCGTCATTGCCATCGGCTGGCCGGATCGGTCCTCCACCCGGTCGCGAAAGACCCCGATAACCTTCTGGTTGCCGATCTGGGCAAAGACCTGCGTCTCCGATCCCGTCGTTTCCACGACAGTGACGTTGGCCGTCACTTCGCCGCCAAGCGCGAAATGCTCCGGCCGGATGCCGTAGAAGGCGGGCCGGCCATCGGAGCCTTCCGGTGCGCGAACAAGCGGCAGGCGGACGCCGTCGTCGGTTTCGAAAAGGGGTGCCCCGGACGTCCGGATGTGGCCTTTCAGCAGGTTCATCGACGGCGAGCCTATGAAATCGGCAACGAAAGTATTGGCCGGCTTGTCATAAAGTTCGAGCGGTGAACCGATCTGCTCGACGCGTCCGTCCCGCAGCACCACGATGCGATCCGCCATCGTCATCGCCTCGACCTGGTCATGGGTGACATAGATCATCGTGGTCGCAAGCCGCCGCTGCAATTCCTTGATCTCCGCGCGCATCTGCACCCGCAGTTTCGCATCCAGATTGGAAAGCGGTTCGTCGAACAGAAAAACCTTTGGATCGCGCACGATCGCCCGTCCCATGGCGACACGTTGTCTCTGCCCCCCGGAGAGTTGACGCGGATAGCGTGCGAGATAGGGAACCAGATCAAGAATCTCGGCCGCTTTTCTCACACGGCCGTCGATATCCGCCTTGGCCTCTCCGCGCATTTTCAGTGCGAAGCCCATGTTCTCGGCGACGGTCTTGTGGGGATAGAGAGCGTAGCTCTGGAACACCATCGCAATGTCGCGATCTTTTGGCGGCAGATCGTTCACTACCTGGCCGTCGATGCGGATATCGCCGAATGTGATCGGCTCCAGCCCCGCGACCATGCGCAGAAGTGTGGATTTGCCGCAGCCCGAAGGACCAACCAGAACCACGAACTCGCCATCGGGTATTTCCACCGAAACCCCATGGACTACGGTCAGGCTTCCGTAGGCTTTGCCGACGTTGACGATATCCATGGATGCCAATGCGAATTCCTCCCTATACGTCGCGCTCCCCACGACGCTTGATCGTCCCTCCAGAAGGCGGCGGCGGGGCGTCCCATCCAGCAACACCCCGCCGGCCGGTCCGCCCTGGGAGGGACATCATTCGGCTAGAAACTTCACATAATGACTCCATAGTGTAAAGTAGTTTATCCCCGCATCCAAAATATTTTTATGCTGCCTCTCATTCTCCGAGTTTTGCTCCTGTTTGTTCCTGTAATAGCCGGTGATTCCCCCTAAATGCCGAATGACGACCCCCTGCTCGACGTTAAAGCATGATTTGCAAACATCACGACGTACGTATACTCTGTGAAGAAAACCACTGCGGCCAAGGGAGGCACCAGGTGCTAAAAGGAATCGATCTGGTCATCAACGCTGAACTGATCCATGCGTTGATGCTGATGGGGCACGGGGACCAGCTGGTCTTGTGCGATATCAACCATCCCGCCCAGACCATCGCCCGGCACACCACCTACGGCCGCCTCATTGACCTCTCCGGCTGTGGTCTTGAGCGTGCAGCGGAAGCGATCCTAAAGCTGTTTCCGCTCGACACATTCGTCGACGCCCCCGTGAAACGGATGCAGGTTGTGGGCGACCCGGAAAAGCAGATGCCAATCTTTTCCGCGATGCAGACGGTTGTCGATCGCGCGGAAGTGCGGCCGATCAGGATGGACGCATTGGAACGCTTCGCATTCTACGAGGCGGCACAAAACTCGTTCGCAATTGTCAGAACCTCAGATCCTGGTCCGTACGGATGCTTTATTTTCAGCAAAGGTGTCATTTAGTCGAACTGACCGCCTTGAACCAATTCGAACTACCGACCGGCACGAAATTTTGTAAGGTACTGAAACACATCCATTTCCTGGTAATTCGAATGACCCATGGTTTTGACGCAACGCAGATTTTAGGATGATGCTCTCGACAAGCGATCGCGCCCCTTATGTGCGCTTAGTTTTCGGCTCGACCATAGCCCAATTGTCGTAAGTTCTCCGCCACCCGCCCTTCGACCGCAAGCGCATCTTCCGACCACAGTTCTGCGATCGCGTCCAATACGCGGTCGAGCTCCCATGGTAGAACAGACCTGCCCTCGATTTGTGTGAATGGTCCGTCAGATTCGGTTAACAGGCGATCACGGGGGATCATTTTGACGATATCCCGGCCCTTCTGACCATAGATCATCCCTGGTCCCACGCTGAACCAACAGCCCATGGAGACGGCGCGATCCAACTCTCGCTTTGTCCCCGAAAACCAATGAAGGATTGGTGTTCCTGCGCCTTTGTGCGCTTCGAGTGCATCCAATACCTGCGTGGCCGCCCGCCGACTATGAATAGTCATTACACGACCGCCCGCCTGGTCGCATAGATCTAAAATGCGATGAAACACCCGCTTTTGCGTTTCCCAATGGGGTCGCAACTCGGGTGAGCCGTCTAACCCGATCTCCCCTACGTATGTGGCTGATGGCAGGAGTCTTTCAAATAAGGGAAGTTCGCCATGGCGTTCATGTGCAATCTGCGGATGCAGCCCAAGCGCCGTTCTGATCCGCTTTGCCTTATGTGAAAGAGCGAGCGTGCCTTCCCAAGCCGAGGGCGTGTTAGTGACAGAGAGAACATAGATATTCCGGTTCACGCAGGACTGCGTGATCGCAACAGGATCCGGGTACAGATCAAGATGGCAATGGAAGTCAATCACTTAACACCATATAGTCGATGCAGCTCACCAAGTTCGTTTAACCCTCGATATAGCATGCCGCGGACACCGTTACGATCACCAATATCCGGAGGCGACAAGGTGTCGCCAAGCCACCGATCGAGGCCGTCAGCTTTCACCGAAGCCAACGCTATGGCAACGGAACGAACATCATCGAACGACGCGTGGTCTTCATCATCCTTTCCCAAAGGCTCGTAGACGTAGTCCGTCGTATCGCGCTTCGTGTCCCATGCGACGAATGCTGCCCGTCTCACTTGACAGGGAACGCAGCGACCGCAGTGCCGGTAATTGAACCGCTGAAAGCGCCCACAGCTGGTCGAATGCGCGGCCTCGGTCTGAAGGAAAATCTGGTCCTTGCATTCGATAAGCATTTCGCCCTTCGTTTTTTGGGCATAGGGATTTTCGATCTTCACGTTGAGGCTTGCGGCATCGAGGATCTTCTGGAACCGCGTTAGGAAGACAGGGTGCGCCGTGCGTGTGCTCAGGCTTCCAAGCCGGGAACCGGTGAGCGGCGGATTGATCGCAATGAACCCATTTTCGCAAACGTAGAGCGGAGCTGTGTTGCCTTTTGCGTATTTCTCCAGCGATGTAGCTACCACCACGCCAAAGGTCAAAAAGATCAGAGAGCGCGCTCGCTGTGACGTTTCCTGCGCGGTGGGGGAAGTCGCAACGTGATTGAGCTGCAGGTGCTTCGTCAGACCAATTTCCTGTGCGAAATCCCGTTGCTTCAGACCGTCCCCTCGAACGTTCTGGCTGACTGCCACCGGCTTCAATCCATCACGAGTCAGATCGATAGCGCCAACGAGACTGTCCAGTCCGCCGGATAACAAGACGACGCAGTCTTCTTTCAGTACCGAAATCTTCCTTGGCGGAGCGGGTAAAACGCCGCCGTCATGAAACCGAAGCTTCCAGCGGTCCGTTGTCAGGAACGCGAGCGCCTGCCGAAATTCGTCGGACATCGTATTCCAGAAAGCTGGGTCGGAAACGGCGACGTCGAGTTCAATCTCTCTAGTCCAGCCATCGGCGCTGTCATCTCGCAGTACCGAAAGGTCGGCGGTGATGATTGAAAGTGCGATCGAAAGCAGATCCCATGCCCGTCGATGGGGGTTCAGTCCCTTTCGCCGAAGCTCTGCCTTGACGGCTTCACCCGCACTTGCCTCCGAGGGGATGCGTGGCTGACCATACAGGACAACACGCAGATCGCCTTCTTCCAATGGAAGCTCGAACGATCCAGGTCCACAAACGAGCCTCATTCTGCGTATCCCTCGAAAACCTGAAAGGTATCCCGTAGTGCATCTCTAACCACCGCGGCGATACGGTTCGAGTTTACGCTCTTGCCCGCCGCTCTGAGTTTGCGAAAGGAAGCAGCTACGGTCTGTTTGATGTAGTCACGCACCTGTTTTAGGCGACTAAGAGCCATTGTGGCGGTGGGCGCTTTCTCGATGATTGTTTTTCCGACATCGAGTTCGAACCGACGAGCAACATCCATTGCGGTGAAACGCTCGATGGCGAATTCACGCTGTTCCGGTGTCAGGGCAGCCAAATCGGCATCAGGGTACTTCACCAAGAGATCCGAAAGCGAGTCCTTGATGGCGGTTCGTTCGGCCTCGGCGTCCTGAGTGCCATCGACGGGTCGAACCGCTTCGACGACAGCATCCATCACCTCGTTCGCGGTGCGGCCCGCAAGAAGCGCCGGATCCAGCGCACTGCCTGCGGGGTGTTGCCCCATAGTTTCGAGGATACCGCCGAGTGCACTGGCGGTGGCAACGGTTCCACCAAATCTGCTGGTCGTCGTCCTCGATCCGCCGTAGCCGTTACGCACGTAGTTACCCAAGCTGCGGCGCATATCACTTAAGTTTCCGGCCTTCGCAAATTCTCCAAGGCTTCGGCGGGTACCAGCGAACCGGTGACCGGGCGCGAGAGGGGCCGCTGGTGGCGGCACGTTAGGCGCAACGGGTTCGTTGGGAGCGGCATCTACCGGCTCCTGCTCTGGCGGATTTAGATCTGGAGCGGGGTCTAGCGGCGCGTCCGGTGGTTGGTCACCCGAAGGCGGATCTTCCGCCGGTGGCGCGGGGGTCCACGCGGGCACCATGGGGACGCCTCCCTTGGGTCCGTTACTCGATTGAGATGTCCCCATTATTGTTCGGCCTTCTCAATCGCTCTTTTGACCACCAGCGGCACACCCGTGCGCTTCCATTTCTCGAAAACGCCGTCCGCCCAAGGCTGGTCTCCGATTTTCGGAACGATCCCCGGGGTAATCTGCGCCGGTGGACGATCGTTCAAAAATGCCGCCAATCGTAGTCCTTGCTGAGGATCGGCTTTCGCAACCGCTAGGCAGGCTTCCAGGATAGCTGGAACTCCCCATTCTTGTTCTTGATGAGCACGGTCCAGGAGACGATCCATAATGATCGAGGTTTCTACGCGCGACACGCGTGCCAATTTGTCGACCAAGGCCGCAGCCATCTCAGGGTGGGTGAGCATTGCGGTCAATATTTCGGCCGCTTCGGTGGTTAATCTGTCACCGGGCGTTATGAGCGGCGCGTGCTCGCGGCTGACATACAAAGCGCCCAACAACTTCGCATCGTGTAGCGGCGGAGGCAAAGCCAGCCATTCCCTCGAGAAAGGAGCATCCCAGGGCGCGGCAAGGCTTAGGTCTTTTCCTTCTGTGGCCGCTTCTTCCCAATCCTTCAGGAATCTGGGTTTGCCGTCATCGTCTTGGCTAACGGCCTTCAATAGTTCGGCGTAAGCCAACGGGCTACCGAGACGTTCGAACAGGAGAAGCTTGGCGAGGACCGCCTCATCCACGCCGACGCCCTGAGCATTGGAGATCGCCATGCGGATAGAAAGTGCATTCAGGAAACGCTTGATCAGTCGGGGATTACCGACGATGCCCGAGGCAGTCGTCATGATAGGCGCAAGCCTTTCAGCCGTATCAAAACGTCCGATAAGATCTGCCGGTATGTTCTCGTGGAGTCCCGTTACATATGCCTTATCGACGCGCGCGCCCTGCCACGTCTTTCGCAACTGATCGATTATTCCAACCCGCAGCTTTTCCTTTACGTCGTCCTTCAAGTCGCTGTTTTCGATGTAGAGCAACATCATGTACGCGCGGACTTCCTGCGTTCCCAAGGGAGGAACGCGGATAGGCACCTGGATCAATTTGTCGAAGTAGCTCGTTACAAGTAGATCGTCGGGAACGCCTTCGAAATGCTTGCGGACGGCGTGTTTGATCATGTCGTTGTCGGCCGCGATGACGAATGCCGTATTTTTCAGAAACAGGAACAGCCGTATGGCCTCAAGGGTCGAGATCGTCGTCTCGGGGAGGCAACGGTCAAGGTCGTCGATCAACACGACAAGAGTTACCCCAAGCTCCTCAAGGGTCTCCTCGAAATTATCCCTGAGGGCTTGGATTTCCTTAGGAGGTGAGGTTTCCTCTGTCGGATTGAGAAGCCCGGAGGCAGCACTTGCCACCTCACCCGCTTTCGATTTGGCGTCTTCGATTAGTTTTTGGTCGACGGAACCACCTAGAAACCGCTGCCCCAGCCCCCACACTTCGCCGATGAGCCCAGTTGGAGGCAGTCCCATCGACACCGCTATCGCCGAGCCGGCAGCGAGCTTCATTGCACGCAGCCAGTTCACGCGTTTGATGAGCGCCTTGGCCTTGTCTACTCCTCTTTCGCGCGCTCTTGCTTCCTGCTCTAGCTTCGTCGCGATGACGTCCATCAATGCGGCGCGAGCGTCGTCATAACCTTGGTAAAGCCAAGCATTGAATTCGACGAAGACGAAGTCCTTCTCGCCTTCTTTCCTCTCTCGGTTAGCGAGGGATGCTTGGGTCAGTTTTATCATGGAGGATTTTCCAATGCCCCATGATCCCGAGACACCGATTGAAATTGGGCGCCCCCGCGCCTGGACGATGATTTCCGCTACGGTGTCGGCCACTCCCGAAAAATTAAGGAAGTCTCTTTCAGTCTCATTATCTGCCCACATTCAAGGCCTCCCACGTCGCGCCTATCGATAGTAAAACCATCGCACCGAAACGTTGCGCCGATGATTCGCGTTACCCTAAATTTGCAACGTATTGTTCGCGCCAAAGCTGTGTCAATTTGGAATTCTTGCGTCGCTGGAAATAGGGAAGTCGATGTATATCGAGAAAGTCAAAATCAAGAACTTCAAATGTTTCGAAAGCTGGTTCGAGGTCGATTTCAATCAGGGCGTCAATATCATTGTTGGTAACAACGAAGCCGGAAAGTCCACACTGCTTGAAGCTATCCATCTATGCCTGACGGGCATGCTGAATGGGAAATACCTGCGCACCGAACTATCTCCCTATCTTTTCAACCGGAAGGTCGAGCGGGCGTATCTTGACAGCATCGCCGCGAAAAAACCTATCGATCCGCCGGAGATCCAGATCGAGCTGTTTTTCGGCGGGGATAGCGATGCGTTGGAAGATCTTCGCGGAAACGGGAATTCCGAGGAAAGCGACAAGGCTCGCGGCCTTCTCTTCTCGATCGAGTTTGACAAGAAATATGACGGTGCCTATGCCGAGCTGCTAAAAAGCGGGGAGATCAACTCGTTACCCTTGGAATTCTATCAGGTGCAATGGTCGGAATTCTCCCGCCAACCGGCCATGGCCCGCACCGTTCCTATAAAGTCGGCCCTCATCGATTCTACGAGCACACGTGTGCAGAGCGGTTCGGATATGTACATCTCCCGCATCGTCAAGGAGTTTCTAGACGACAAGGAACGTGTTGCGATATCCCAGGCCCATCGCAAGCTGAAAGACGCCTTTAAGGCAGATGGCAATGTCGGCGCCATCAATGAAAAGTTGGCGGAAGCGGCGAAGATTAGCCGAAAAAAGGTCAGCATTTCGGTCGATATGTCCTCCCACAATGCCTGGGAAAACAGCCTTATGACGTATATTGAGGATGTGCCTTTCCACTATATCGGCAAGGGCGAGCAGTGCATCGTCAAGACGCGTCTCGCGCTGAGCAGCAAGAAGAATCGCGAAGCGACCGTACTGCTGATCGAGGAGCCGGAAAACCACCTGTCGCACTCGAAGCTCAACCAGCTCATCAGCGATATCAGCACCGACAAGAGCGGCAAACAAGTCATCATGACCACGCATAGTAGCTTCGTCGCGAACAAGCTCGGACTGGACCATCTGATACTGTTGCGGGAAGCGAAGGTCACTCGGATCAAGGATCTGGACGCGAGCGACTTCTTCCATAAGTTGCCTGGTTACGACACCCTGCGTCTTGTGCTGTCGCAGAAGTCGATCCTTGTGGAGGGCGATGCGGATGAACTGGTCGTCCAACGGGCCTACATGGATGCCAACGGGGGAAAACTGCCGATCGACGACGAGATTGATGTCATTTCGGTCGGGCTTTCGTTCCTGCGTTTTCTTGAGCTGGCGGTGGCGCTGAAGATCCCCGTCGTGGTAGCGACCGACAATGACGGGGATGTTGCTGCCCTAAAAGAGAAGTACGCCAAATACCAGGACATCGATCATATCAGAATCTGCTACGACCCTGAGGTGGACAAGGGCGATCTCGTCCTTGGCAAGAAGTCCTTTAACTACAACACTCTTGAGCCGAAACTGGTCAAAGCGAATAACGTTGAGACTTTCAACAAGCTATTCGGCAAAGTCCGTGGTCTTGATGACCTTCATCGTTACATGAAGAATAACAAGACCGAGTGTGCGCTAGCAATTTTCTCGGCAAAAACGAAAATCAATTATCCGAAATATATCCTGGATGCGATCGCCAAATGATGGGCCCGAATAAGCTCGTTATTGCTGCAGCAGGCTCGGGGAAGACCACCTACCTCGTCAGGCAGGCGCTTACGATTGAACAGGAGCGGGTCCTGATCACCACCTATACGGAATCGAACGAAGAAGAGATCCGGCGCAAATTTTTCGAAATCCATGGCTCAGTTCCGGGCAACGTGCATATCCAGACCTGGTTTAGCCTGCTAATCGAGCACGGCATCAAGCCCTTTCAAGGCAAGCTGTTCGATTGGGAAGTTGCCGGCATGCTTCTGGTTTCGCAGAGATCCGGTTTTCGCGGTCGTGACCGGCAAGACCGCCCCGTGTATTGGGGTGAAGAAGATTTCCGGCGCTGCTACTTCGACCGTCGAAATCGCGTCTATTCGGACAAATTGGCGAGGCTGGTGATGCGATGCAACGAGGCAGCAGACGGCGCCGTCATCGAGCGGCTTTCCCGTATTTATCCGTTTATTTTCGTGGATGAAGTCCAGGATCTTGCAGGCTACGACCTCAACATTTTGACCGCTCTCTTCAAGAGCCCTTCTAACGTCGTCATGGTAGGTGATCCCCGGCAGGTCACCTACGTCACTCATCTGGAGGCTCGTCTTAAAAAGTATAGGGATGGGGGGATTGCCGACTTCATTCGGGCGGAACTTCCCCGAAAAGTCACGTGCGATATTGATGTGACCAGCCTCATGGCATCGCATCGCAATAGCACCGCGATCTGCGAACTATCGTCGAAGCTCTATCCAAAATTGACGGCAGCGACTGCATGTAAATGCGCCGACTGTAGGCAGCCGGTCCCTGATGATGCGGGTCTCTACATCGTCCGACGTAACGATCTGCCACGCTATCTCAAGACCGGACGACCGGTACAGCTGCGATGGAGTTCCGCCGTTAAGGTTGCATCTGCAGCACTGCCGTCGCTTACGTTCGGACGCTCCAAGGGGCTCGGTTTTGACCGCGTCATTATCTATCCGACGAAAGAAATGATGGACTGGCTGAAGGGCGCCCAATCGGCGTTGAAAGCCGAAACCCGTGCAAAACTCTATGTTGGCCTAACCCGCGCAAGGCATACGGTAGCGGTGGTCCATGACCTTGCCGATGGTGAAGTCGTTCCAGGATTCACATTGTTCCAGTAGCGAAAATTTCCGAAAATGCACCCTTCATAGATCTATTATTTCATCCTTGGCGGTGGGGCATCATCTTCCGATGATGCCATTTTTCTACGTGGCTTCGTTGAATTCCCGATACAGCTCGATTGTGGGCAGATGTGCATCGATAGTCTCGCGCACCTTCGCGGCCATCGGCAGGTTGTTTTTCTCGTTTTTCCACACATCCATAAACCGTTCGACCGTCTCGCGTGCTGTGTCGAGGACCAGCTTTTCGGACAGCGCCGACTTGGCTGCCAGATGTGCAAGCTCATCCTTGGATAGCTCCGCCATTCTTTTCGTGCGTGAAAAGTTAAGCGCCGCCGTATCCTCTCCCTCGATATAGGGGATGGTCGATAGCAAATCGTAAGCCGGCGAGAGCGCAGGAGTGCGGCGATCGGGGTAGATCAGAGACCAATTTTTCAGATGCATGTCACCATTGCCGATCAGTGTGCTGAAGACCAACCGGCGGATGAACTCCGCCACGTCGGCCGTGCTCGTCTCGATGCCGAGGACGCGGGCGATCATCCGGTAATTGCCCTTGCTGTACTTGTCATCCGGCTTCACGCCGAACACTTGCGCAAAATCCTCGATGTGTACCGGGCCCTCCGGTGTACGGTCGAAACGTCTAATAGCGAGCGCTTGCCCATGCAGTTCGCCCACGCCCTGTGGCAAGCCGCTAACTGCATCCAGCTCGACCAACTGGATCTCCGGCACGTCCATGCCCATCATGCCGGCGATGGTCATCATTGAGAATTCGTTTTCTGGCACGCCGCTATACTGCTGGGAGGGCAGCTTTACGATCCATGATCCACCTGTACCCTCGGCCGGAATAGTCAGGCCACCTCCCTTCGTGGTGTTCTTGAAGGCCGAGAATTTCAGCTGCACCCCGGCCAGCGAAAAGCGCAACGCATTCGGTCGCGCTTCGACAGAAGCCTGCTCATCATCAGGCGGCAGGTCATCGCCGTCGGAGGGGTGTACCGTTACCGCACCAGGCAGGTCGCGGCCGAGCATCCAGAGCAGGAAAAACTCCCGCGTCTGTTTTACGCCGGCGCGCTCGGCGAGGTATTTGCGCAACGGGCCTTCCGGCAACAGGTTCGAAAAGAACGGCGGGACCACCATGTTATACGGACGGAACTTCGTAACCAGTGCGCCGAACGGGTCCTTGAATGACAGGCTGAGTGTGGGCCGCTTCTCGTCTTCGATATAGGCCTCGTTGAATGCGAAGATCGAGCGGCCATCCTGCAGGTTCGTCAGGGTGGCGACTGGTTCGCCGTTTAGCTTGACATCTAGCACCGTGACTTTAGGCATCGTCGTCCTCATCCAGTGCGTAGGCCGAGCGCGGGACCGCGTCATCGCGGTCGCGATGCACTGCGGCGTTGCGCAGCTGTCTTATCTCGCGCGCGATTGCACCCATTTCTTGCCGTGACATCTTATCGGCCCGGGAAGTCTCCAGGCGCTCGGCTGCGCGCTTGAGCATGTCCAGCTCGTCAGGGGTCAAAGGCAAATGCCGAAGGAGGGCCAGGCTATCCTTGAATATGTCCGCGTCGGCCCTTGTTCCAGCCCCATCGCCGAACTGCGCCAACCATCGCTCGAGACGAGCCACAAGTTTGCGCTGGTCGGATGTAAGGACGTCATTTGACGTCGAGCTGCTATCGAGGATATTGCGGATCGCCGGCATCAGCTTCTTTGGCGCAAGTACGATCTCGAGGTCGAGTGCACGCGCCACATCCACCAGGCTGCCTAGTCCGGGCTCCATCGTGCCCCGTTCGATCTGGGAAATATGGCTTTGCGTCAGGCCCGAACGTGCGCTCAGCTCACGCTGGCTTACTTTCTGCCCTTCCCTGGCAGCGCGTAATTGCTGCGTTATATGCTCTGTCTTGTATGCCACGATCATTATCCTGCATCACATGATACCGTCTATACAAGATAATATATAGAAAACTCCGCAGAGGAGTGCAACATTGATATACAGAACCGCATCGCTCAGATGGTTTATATATAATCATATATCGGCGCAACGATGCAGGCTCATAATACGGATCTAGCCTCTGTAACCACCCATCAGGATGCGCAACAGATCGGCCTGTGCAGACCCTGCCGGCATCGTATCCGCTGTGAAAGGGACATTGATATAGGCCTGCCCGTCAGGTTGCGGCTGGCAATGCACGCCGAATTCCTCGAAAAGCTGGAACCCGACCGCACCAACATCGATCAGTGCATCATAGCTCGGCCAGCCCCAACGCGTATCCCATAGGCCGCGCAGCTGCTCCACCAGCCGGCCGATGGCCCTGACAAAAGCCTGATCCTCGGTCGGCAATTCGGGCGCTACCTCGCAGAGGGTGTCGTATTCGTTCATCCCGTCCAGATGGCCGAACAGGTAGGATGCGATCCGCAAGGGCTCAAGGATGACGATACCGACTTCCTCAAAGACCCGCACCACATTACCATGCAGGCGATAGGACCGGATGGCATCGCGCGCCCTGCTACGGCAATCCTTCAGCCGGACGGCCAAATTGTCGCGGAAACGGGCTTCCTCGTTGACCGCGAACCCCGCCGACAAACGGCAGACTGCATATTCACCCCAGCAGGCTTCGGCGAAATGCTGCTCGTGATCGCAGATGAAATATCCGGTCGGCGGACGAAAATGGATGCCAGGGAATTGGTCCTCGCGAAAGGCGTTTTCTTCGACATGCGCGCATTCATGGGCGATGATGGCAATGGCCGTACGGAAATCCTCTTCGTCGCGATCGGCCTCCTCGAGCACAATCGGGCATACCGGACCCGCCGACAAAACGATATGCGTCTTAACGGCGTCGCCACGCATGACCACGATACTCTTTCCGACGCCGGCCAAGTCCTCGTCATTGGTACGGCTCAACGGCGCCAGCCCTTCGACGCCGCGATCGAGGTCACGCAGCGCCTCGTCGTAATCGACCGCTACGGTCACACCGTCGAGCGCGCTGATATCGATATATTCCCCGACCTCGCGCAGAATGTGGAACATCTGCTGCCCGAGGCATTCGGCGCCGTACTGGTTGGTGATGCCCCGTACCGTCACCTGGATCTGCGGAAGCGTGGAGGCAGGCACCTCTTGTCGCGGCGTGTCGCTCGTATCCATATTAGCCCCTCACTCCGCTCGCCTCATGCGGTTTCACCCAGCTGCGCCTGCCCGCCAGCGGCAAGCACCTTATAGCGGGCATGCAGGTCATAGAATGCTTCGTCGCCCACCATGGTGGGTATCATGCGCACAAGGCTGAAGACGCACAGCAAAACGGCGAGGCCGAGTATGTTCAGCGTCTCCTGCAGCTCGTCTTCCTCCAGCAGAGGATCGAGGCTGAACAATGCGGTCCCGTCCGCCAGGAACGAACGATGCCGTAATAGCGAGCTGTAGGTGACATGTGCCGTGTCGGCGGAGATCTCACGATACATGTGCGCCATGCGCGGGAACTGGCTGTCCTTGCTCAGGTCACTCGGCTTTAACTGCGCGCCCTTCTTGTCATTCAGGAATTCCTGCAGCAGCTTACGCGACCCGGCATCAAGGTCCGTCTGCATGTCCTTAAACGCCTTGGCTCTCGACCATTTACTCTTGGCTTCGTCATCCTTGAGCGCCTGCAGATAATCAGGCTTGCGGCGCGCCGCATCCATATGGATCGCGCATTCGACGACCTTGCGGCAGGTACTGCGCACATCGAGCACCTTATCATGCTCAGCGAGCAACAATGCCGTGTCGAACAATGTCAGGGCACGGGCGAACAGCGCGAATTTCACGAACAGCAGTTCGGGCTCTTCGCTTTCCGGCGCATCGAAGCTGTCCACGTCCGCGAGCTTCGACGCAGCCATGCGGAAATCCCTCATCCATCGCAGCCATGCTTCATTTATCTGGGGCTGATCATCATTCATGCGATTCTTCCTGGTTGCCACCGGTACGTGCGGAGTCAAATAGCTATCCCGGAGGATAATCCCACCGCCAAATGGTTCAGCGGAATGCGATGCGACTATGCGATAATCAGGAAGTCGGAAGCCGTCAGCACCAAACCTTTGTCAGAGAGGCGAACTGGACCGCAGCAGCCTTTCCGTACTGTCAGCCTCATACTGGAGAGCACCCGTGTCTTTATGTGGCCATTCCTACATCGTGGCGGACGTGAACGGAATGCGGAAGCCGCAATTACCGTGCCCGTCCCATTGGAAGAAGAAGCCACCCTCGCCCAGCACATCGATGATGATCTCGCCGATCGGTGCGAATTCGCTTCGATCTTCCCATTGCCCGTACCTGGACCACAGTTCTCTTAGCGCGGTGCGCAGCCTTTCGAAAAACGGGGCGAACCAATGCCCTTCCAGCGCCCCGCGGACCGCAGGCACATCGTCTATCGTCAAGCCGTGACCGTCCATATGGCCGAGCAGATAGCTGCCGCTCGTCATCAGGTTCTGGTAATACCGCACGACCTCGGAGAGTATTCGGTCATGGTCGTGATCGGTGCGATAGCGCGGGATACATTCGTTTGCCCGGTTCATCGTCTCGTCGAGATGGGTGATGAATGCATTGGTGTAATCCTGCAGAGGATCTCGGCCGAACGGGGCTGCGATACGGCACGCCGCATACTCATCCCAGCAGGCGTTTTCGGCCTGCCCTTCGCAGGCATCTGCGGCATCATCGTAGATTTTTTTTAGCAGCGTATCGGGGAACGCCTTGTCAGTCGTCATGGTGAGTTCGACATGTGCGCAGTCATGAGCGAGCAGATGCAGGGAATGGGCGTAATGCTCATCTTCCTCGTCCTGCAGTGAATAGATATAGGCAGCGTTCAGTACCAAATGCGATTTGAGAATACCGTCTCGAATGACGCTCGGCGCCATCGCAACGCCTTCGACCAGCTCGGAACTGGGCGTTAGGCGGTGGTCCGTTTCATATCCTCTATCGAGTGCGAGAAGCGCTTCCTTGTAATCGACGGCGATAGTGATGCCGTCCAGCCGCTCGAGATTGATGTAACGGCTCAACTCCCGCACATAATTGCCGACGCAATAGGCGAGCTTCTCTCCTGCTTTTTCTTCCATGCCTTGGACTGAAATACAAATGCTGGGCACGGTGATCGGTCGCTCTTCCTCGATGATCTCAGTCATGCTTCCTCACGCTGCCTACAAGTGCGTCTTGGCCCAGACCAGCGCGGTCAACGCCCCTGCCCTTGCCTCTTCCACGGATGCGAATTCCTTGTTGCCGCTGCGGGTCGCACCGTTCTTGCGGTTCGTTACCACCACGCCAAAGCCTGCATTTTTGGGGAATACCGTCAGATTATACCCTTCGGTGTTGATGTAATCATTGCCCTTGGCCGACCGTTTCCACGAGCGCTCGGCCCATGTCTTACGGCGTTTGGCGAGGCTCCTTAATCCCCTCTCCCGTTCTTTCGGACGGGCATAGTCCTCTTCCATATGTTCGGCACAGACGCAGCCAACGGCCAATGATTCCGTGGTCTGGCCGTGCTCCATATAATGGACGTAGCGGATGTTGACGCTTTTGCACATTTCGCAAAGCTGGGAAGGCTCACCCAAATCCTCGATCCCGACACATGACCATCCCTTTTTGGGCACCCCAGCTTCGGACCATTTGCCATGACTCGTATGATCCCTGGTCATCGCGTCCACTCAATCTTGACCTCTATTTCACGATACTGAGCTTTGAGCGTCGGACTTCACTACCCTCATTGTCGGTACCGTGCTGGGGCAGAATACAAAATAAAAGTCGTTCGACCTCAGTCATTGGAAGCGATAGCTCATCGGCAACGTCCACGAGACTTTTCCGCTCCGCCCAAAGCTGGGATAAAACCTTCCCCCATAGCACAGACGTTTCCCTGGGGATGCCATCAGGTTCGCTCGTGCGATAACCGCGTTTCCCAAGCTCGATACATATGGAACGGTATTGCCATTCGGAGAGCATGGGTCTGGTAAGATGTGCCAGTCGGTATGCCAGCGCCATTGCCGAGACGCGCCACCTTTTCTTCGCCCGTAAAATGAGATCAGCCGTTATAAGACGGGGCATTCTGACCCTAACGTCTTCCTCCGGCATTAGAAAGGCGGAAGCGAAGCGGTTTGCCTCCACCTCGGCCGTGCGTGTATCTTCGTCCGCACCTGAGGTTTGGCCATGCCTGTGCAGGACCAAATGGCCCAGTTCGTGAGCCGCATCAAAAATACTACGCTCCGCCGATTTGAACGAATTCAGAAACACATACGCTTTGTCATTTTGCCAGAACGAGAATGCATCGACATTTGCCGTGGTTTCTTCTAGCCCCAGGACGCGGATGCCTTTGGCCTCCATCAGTTTCATCATGTTTGCGATGGGTTGGTAGCTGAGGCCCCAGTGCTGGCGGAGAGCATCGGCGGCAGCTTCAGGTGTCAATTCCGGGTCGAAATGCGGCAAATCCAACGCCGGTAGATTGTATCGATTTTCAAGCCACTCATAAACTTCGACCCCGTTATCGCCTGCCGAGAGGGCAGCGTTTCGTTCTTTCGCGGTCATGCTCGACAGGCTTCGAAAGCTGACGATTTCTGCTGAAAGGAGTGCCGGGTCTTCCTTGAAGAAAAACTGCACGGGATAACCGAGAACCTCTGCGAGTTTCTCAAGTGTTCCAGAATCAGCCTGGTTCTGACCGGTTTCAAGCCGCGTGATTGTGACCGGCGATACGCCGGCCTTTTCTGCCAGTTCCTTCGCTGTCAGCTTCTGCCGTTTTCTGGCGAGGCTGAGTCTCTTTCCATTGAACATGATTGTTCGGCTTTATTTTCGACTGACGACGATATCCAGATCCGGATCGTTGGTCGGTTCATTGATGCCAAAATCGACCGTGTCCAGATCGCCACCCTCAATCAAAAATACGCGATCGATACAGCGAAGGAATTGGCCATTCTTCACCACAGGTAAGCTGAGTTCCATTGCGCCAAACTGATCGACCATCAGGTAATATGTTTTGTGGTCTCCATGAAACTTGACCACGCTGATAGGGAGGTCGATACCGGCAGCTTCAAACATATCGCCACAAGCCACGCGTTCGGAGCCAGCGCCTTTTCGAGACCGCGCTTTAGGATCCGCTTTGCGGCAGGCTTGATTGACATTTGCAAAGAGAACTCGAAGCTTGAGGACATCATTGCGGATGCCTTCCACACCTTCCTCGCTAAAGATCTCCCAATTTCCACCGAGGTTTTCGGCTCGAAGGCCCTTCACTCCGTCCATATACGCGAACATGCCGGCGGCATTGGTGGGATGCAATGGTGAGGCAGTAGCAGCAGCAGCAAGTGCGTGATGACCTGCCGCGATCAATTTCTCACGCTCAAGTTCCAGACGAGCAAGGTAAAGGTCGCCAATCTCAGGATCAGTGATTGTCTCTGGGCTGATATTTTCCATGCCGCCTACTCATGTTAATTTTCTCAACCTCATTTGTGGAGGAAAAAATTAACATGGTCAAGCTAGAAGAATGAACTCGGCTAATTCACAGGACGCCCCACGCCCGAAACCTCCCCCTCCCCGTCATCTCGCGGAGCCCGAGCTCGCCGACAATCCGCCGCGCCGCCTGCGGCGTCACCCCGAGCGTCTTGGTGACCGTCCCGGCATGAACGAGCGGCGTCGCCATGACGAGATCGACAAGCTCCGGCAGTTTTGAAGACGTTCGTCTCCCCTGCAGCTTCCGCGCCATCATTTTTCGCGCGAGCGCCAGCCGGTCGTGCTCCTTCAGCCCGATCTCGGCGGCAGCGATCAGACCGTCGGCAATGGCCAGCAGCCGGACTTCTCGGCTGCGATGCCGGCGCCGGTCGACCGGGATGGTTTTCAGGCCGAGGTTGATAGCGGTGAGATGCGCGCCGGAGGTGATGCCGGCCTGGCGCAGGATCGAGGCAGCAAGGTGCCGGCCGAGCCAGGGCGCGTGTTGCAGCACGTCGAGCGTATTCCAGGTATCGAGGGCGACGATAGCCTGCAGCACCGGCGGCAGATTCTCGGCCTGGCGCAGCACGGTTTGCCATTCCTCCAGCCGTGCGTCCTCGTCCCAGTCGAGGTCATAGGCGAGCGGGTCGCGATCCCGGGACCGACCTTTCGGTGCGACCGCCTCCTTCAGCACGGCGTCCGAGCGCGCCAGCACCGCATCGATGGCAGCCAGCTCGGCGTCGAGGACGCTGGCGTCGTCGCTGTCCTCCCTCTCCCCTTCCCCGGCCGCATCGGCCTGTGCCACGGCGTCTTCGCTCTCGGCCGCGCCATCTCCAAGAGATGCTACAGGCCACGCCTGCCCGGCAACGACGTTGTGGCGGCGCAGGCTGCGGAGGCCGTCGGGGCTGAGCGCCCAGCCGGACGGCTGTGCGGCAATGCGCCGGCGGGTGCGCATGACATCGCGGGCAATGGTCAGTTCGTGCGTCGGCGTGCGGATGTCGTGGCTGGCATCGTGCAGGACGAGGTCCTCGAGATGCACGAGTTCGCCGTCGATCCACAGCGAGGCGCAGGCATCGGCGAAATGGGATCGTTCGATCCATCCGCTCCCGACCTCCGAACGAGAAATCCGCTCGTCGAGACGGGCAAGCGCGGTTCCTGCCGCGGAAATGGGCTTGAGCAGTACCTGGAGCAAATCCGGTGGCAGGAGGGATTCCTGTTTCCTGCAAATCATGAGATTCTTCTTTCATGACGAAACGCCGCCTGCCCATGGCCGAGCATGCCGACACGCTGTCGCTGAAGGCGCTGCGCGAGCTCGTGACGGGTTTGGTGGAGCGGGCTGATCGAGCAGATGCCCGGATTGAGAAGCTCGAAGCTGAGAACCAAAGGCTTCGGGATGAGAACGACCAGCTCAGGCTCGAGAACACCCGGCTGAAGATCGACAACCAGCTTTTGCGTGACGAGATTGCTCGCCTGAAAAACCTGCCGCCGCGCCCGCCCTTCAGACCGTCGGGGATGGAAAAGGCAACGGGTGGCAAGACGCTCACCGGCAAGAATCCGGCGCCCAGGCCGCGAGGGCCGAAGAACGATACGAAGCGGGTCACGCGTGAAGAGGTGCTGGCTGTCAATGTACCGCCTGGATCGCGCTTCAAGGGCTACAAGGACTGTTTCGTCCGGGATCTGGTGTTGCGGGTCGAGGTGGTTCGTTACCGTCGGGAATGCTGGGTGACGCCGGAGGGAGACACCATCATCGCGCCGCTGCCTGTGGGGATACGAGGCGGGTTTGGGCTCAATCTGCGGCGATTTTGTCTGATGCTGCATGCGCATGGGCAGGTCACGACGCAGCGAATGACGACGTTGCTCAACGACGTCGGTGTCGAAATCTCCAAACGCCAGGTGGTTCGTTTGCTGACAGAACGGCTGGACGGCTTTCATGCGGAGGATGCAGCCGTCCTCCACGCCGGCCTGGTCTCGGCGCCCTATGTGACGGTCGACGACACCGGTGCCCGTCACGCCAACCGCAATTTTTATACGACGCATATCGGTGGCGAGCATTTCACCGCCTTTCGCACGACGTCCTCGAAGTCGCGACTGAACTTCCTGGCGCTGCTGCGCGGCAACTATCAGGACTATGTCCTTAACGATGCCGCCTTCACTTTTCTCGAAGACCGACAGGTCGACCCTGCCCTTCTGGCACGGTTGAGCACCCACGAACCGCAGCGGTTTGCCAATCAGGTTCCGTTCCTCGCCTATCTGGCTGAGAAGGGTATCGACATCTTTGACCGGGACATTATCCGCCCGTTTGCCGAGGCCGGTATCTGGGGCTCCATTCGCCATCATGGGCTGGTCGGTAATGCGGTGATCGTCTCCGACGATGCCGGGCAGTTTCGGGTCGGTACCCACGCGCTGTGTTGGGTCCATGCGGAACGGCTTCTGCACAAGCTGATGCCGGCGACGCCGCGCCAGGGAAAACATGTCGAGACCCTGCGCGAGCTGATCTGGCTCTTCTACAAGCAGCTGAAAAACTACCAGCGAAGTCCAGGACGGCGTGCAGCCCGCGGTCTTCAGGTTCGGTTCGATCGGATATTCTCCATCCGCACCGGATATCGCGACCTCGATCAACTGCTGTTGCGGCTGAAGCGCCGCAAGGCCGAGCTGTTGCGGGTTTTGGAGCGGCCTGAGACGCCGCTGAATACGAACGCCTCGGAACGGGATCTGCGCGGGTTCGTCATCAAGCGAAAGATCTCGGGTGGCACGGTCAGCCGCAATGGCCGACAAGCGCGCGACAGCATGCTCGGGCTGATGAAGACCTGCCAAAAGCTTGGTCTGTCGTTCTGGCACTATCTTGGCGATCGGCTGGGCATGGGTGATGACGACCATCCTGTTCCGCCCCTCCCTTCCATGGTTGCGGCACGCGCCTGACGCCTCATCCTTGCCCATTGGGCTGGCACTGCCACCAGATTTGCTCCACTTACCTTGAGCAGACTTTGGAAGGGCAATTTCGCGAGATCGTAAGACATTGAAATCATGGTAAATGATTTCCTATAGGAACTCTATCTCAAAGTTAGGTTTCCTCACTGGGTATACTTGAGTGCTGGACTGTCTACCATCGATAAGTATCGGTTATCGATGGTAGTTGATCTGCGGCCGCAAATCAGAAAGAATCGGGGCAAATCACGGTCCGAGCGACCGCCGAAACCCGCGATTTTGGAGCGATCGTGGCCAAAGCCAAAAAGTTACTCACCGCCGTCGAGCGACGCGCCGAAGAACTCGACACCATTGCCGCCGTCCTGCCGATCGAGCGCCGCGATGAACTCGCCGAGCTGCTGACCGACCAGGATGTCGAGACGCTGCGCCATCTCGTCAACCAGGGCATGGGCGACAACACGCTGCGGGCGCTCACCTCTGATCTGACCTATCTCGAAGCCTGGGGATTGGCCGCCACCGGAAAATCGCTGCCCTGGCCGGCGCCCGAGGCGCTGCTGCTGAAATTCGTCGCCCATCACCTGTGGGATCCCCAGCGACGCGAGACGGATGCCGATCACGGCATGCCGGCCGCCGTCGACGAAAACCTTCGGAGCCAGGGGTTTCTCAAATCCATCGGACCCCATGCGCCATCGACGGTGCGCCGTCGGCTGGCGAACTGGTCGACGCTGACGAAATGGCGCGGTTTTGACGGCGCCTTCGCCTCCCCTTCTGTGAAATCCGCAATCCGTCTCGCCGTGCGCGCCGTCCCCCGGACGCGGGGTCGCAAGAGCGCCAAGGCGGTCACGGGTGACGTGCTGGCCAAACTGCTCGCGACCTGCGCGACCGACAGCCTGCGCGATCTGCGCGACCAGGCGATCCTGATGGTCGCCTTTGCCTCAGGTGGCCGTCGGCGCAGCGAGATTGCCGGACTGCGACGCGAACAGCTGACCACCGAGCCGCCGATTGCGGTCGAGAATGGCCCTCCCCTCCCCTCTCTCGCCATCCATCTCGGTCGCACCAAAACCGCCTCCGGCGAGCAGGACGATGTCGTCTATCTGACGGGCCGGCCGGTCGAGGCGCTGAATGCTTGGATGGCGGCGGCGAAGATCGACAGCGGAAGCGTGTTTCGGGGGATTGGGCGATGGGGCACTGTTTCGAAGCGGGCGATCGATCCGCAATCGGTCAATGCGATCCTCAAGCAGCGAGCGGAGATGGCCGGGTTGGATAGGGGGGAGTTTTCCGCTCATGGGCTGCGGTCAGGCTATCTGACCGAAGCGGCAAATCGCGGAATCCCGCTTCCTGAGGCGATGGAGCAATCGCGACATCGATCCGTTCAGCAGGCTGCAGGCTACTACAACAACGTTACAAGGCGGAGCGGGCGCGCTGCACGAATGCTGTGAAAACAGTCGGCCCAAAGAGGATGCTGAGGCTCGCCGATGTAGAGTAAGACGAGGGCGTTGCCGTTAATCAGCCGCCCGCGGAGCTCCTCCCTCGCAAAACTCCAGAAACCGCGACGCCGGATCAGCGGTCTCCTCGAGCTCGACTAGAAGCAAATACGTGCAGCCCCTGTACCTTCACACCGCTTGGTGTCGGTCACGTTAGTCGTCCCTCAGCGGGCGCAGATGGAGCATCACGAGGGAACCTAGTACTCGCGAAACGGGGATGCTGCTGATGTCTCTAAGCTTCTGGTCTGCATCCTCTCAGCCGCATCGAAATTAAATGCGTCGATGGCGTCCTTGGGGCCGGCCGGCCGGCTCTAAGAACAGGTCCGTCAAGACAATTGGGGCGATCTCGTGAGGCCTTGATCGATAAGGATGGCAAAAAACGTAATGAAGGATGTGGCGGTCGTCCTGCTTGCGCGCAAAGATGGCCCAGCACGGGATGAGGGGCGCAGGGCTCCGATAGTGACTGACAGCCTGCTGTCCGTCGGACCCAAGCGGCTCGGGAGGTGGTGAACCGCTTGAACACTCTGAGGGTAATACTGCAATGCAGAACATTGAAGTCCCGCGCTTGCACCGCGCACATATCTCGGCCTGCAAAAAAAGGATAGTCTTGGCGAACCCGGCCTATCCGACCATTCACATGCAGTCAGACTCAGGCCTGCAGGTTGTCCGCAGACATCTTGCCGGACTTGCGATCCTTTACCAGCTCATAGGTAATTTTCTGGCCGTCGTTGCCGGCCGCGCATGCCGGCCCGCTCCACTGCGGAAATATGGACGAACACATCGGCGCTGCCGTCGTCCGGCTCGATGAACCCGAAGCCCTTCGTTGCGTTGAACCACTTTACCGTACCGGTCGCCATGACGTCTTCCTTTGATCAATCGCATTGCCGAAGCGTGCTCGGCTGACACTTTTTTTGCGGGCTGCACTGATAGACGCTTCTTGCCGCGGGGAAAGCCCATACTCACCGTCGAGGTGTCCCGGTACTCCTCGCTCTATCGCCGCGACGATGGTGCTACTTGTTACCTCGTTGTTTCACCCGGATGCTGATCGGACCGCCCTCGGCCTGGCGAATCTCGAACTGGTTCGTCTTGCGGATAAGATCGCTGAGTTTTCGGAAGCCGAATGTACGCGGGTCGAAATCCGGCGCCAGGTTCAACAACTGCTTGCCGACGGTGCCCAGGTTGACCCAGCCGTCATCGCTATCCTCCTGGGACAGTACCTTCTTGATCAGCGGCACGGCCGATGTTGCCGGCTGCAGCGGCTTGTCGGTGGAAGCAGTATTCTGCTCGTCCTTGATCGTGCCAGGAAGCAAATTTTCGGTATAGACGAACCGCCGGCAGGCCTGGCGAAAACTTTCCGGTGTCTTCTGCTCGCCGAAGCCGAATACATCGACACCCTGTTCACGGATCCGGGCGGCAAGCCGCGTGAAATCGCTGTCCGAGGACACCAGGCAAAAGCCGTCGAACCGACCGCTGTGCAGCAAATCCATTGCATCGATGACCAAAGTGATATCGGAAGCATTCTTTCCCGTTGTATACGCGAATTGCTGCTGCGGGATAATCGCGTGCTTTGCGAGTACGTCCGCCCAACCCTTGGAGCGCGTGCCGGAAAAATCACCGTAGATGCGACGCACGCTCGCCTCCCCGATTTTGGCTACCTCTTCGAACAGCCCGTCGGCGATTTTAGCGGATGTATTGTCCGCATCAATCAGAACAGCCAGGCGCGGAGATCGAGTTTCAGACGGCATTGCTCTTCCTCATTTTTAAAACGGTCTCGAAGGCCAGCAGAGCCTGGCTCGGACCAGGCAAGCAACTTCATTTAACTCGCCCATCGGACCGAGCGAAAACCTGCCTCGTCGGATGATGTCAGTAGCCGCCAGCCGAGTTGATCTACCCTTCCCCGCTCCAGCATCCGCCGATCGCAAAACCCTGACAGCTGTCAGGGTTTTGACCAGCCGACCACAAGCATAGGCAACCAACTATCCCGTCCTGCGATTGCTATCGCCATCGACCCGAAGCAGCGCCATAAGCGCCGGGCCAAGTGAAAATTCGCCCCGTGCCGCCTTCCGTGTCAGGTCTCGCAGATATCCGCCAGGCGAGTTGATGTGCCCTGCCCGCTCAAGGATGCAGGCGATCGCCGTGGCCGCACTTTCCGGCCCCATCACCTCGCAGGCCTCCTGATAGGCTGACGGGCTGACGCCCAGCATCGACCGGACGACCACCGCTGCACCCATCATCTCGCGCCAACTTCCGATCGTACCGCCCGGGCCATATATCGCGATCTCGGGGCAAGCCCGCATCACCATGCCAAGTGGGAAATTCCGGACGGGCTCCCGCTTCGGCCGATCATCGTCCACCGGCTTTGCGCCCTGCTCGTTTTCAGAGCTAGGTTCAAATTCAGTGATGGATTCGGCGTTTGAATTCTGTATGTGACGCCCATTTTGGTCACCATTGGTGCTATTATTTTCGTCTTTTTGCTGCATTTCCAGGATGTTGACAGCCTCCTGCAGCAAGAGCTCCATCTCGTCCAGGATTGAATTCACATCACTGAGGGTCGGAGAGCGCGGAATCCTGCCTACGAGACCGATGTACATCGCTTCGATGCTTTCCCAGTTGCCTGACGCACCTTCCTCGATCGCGGCAGAAATGAGCTTTCGAACGTCACGCCGGCATATCGTCAAATTTTCCTTCGCCCGACGGAGGGCGAAACGATCTGCAACGACCTGTTGTGCCATCATGGCAAGCTCATCTGTTCGCATGAGCAACGGTGACAGATCAAAGCCGAATGCGCTATCGATCGCACCCGCCTTGTCCTTCCGGGCGTAGCGCTTTCCATTCGCGCTGTCCTTCCGCACGATCAGTCCTGCCTCAACGAGAAGGGCCAGATGTCTGCGAAGGGTAGCGCCGGCGATACCGTGCGCCCGAAGCGTCAATTGTGTGTTGGACGGAAAAACGATGAGCTGCGCATCCTGGCGCAATTCGGTGTCTGGATGAAAGCTCAGGAGCGCGTCAAGGACGGCCAGGCTGCGATCCTGCAGGCCAAGCAGCTCCCTTGCTTCGGATGCGTCCCGAAAGACTTTCCATTTGTCTGCTGTCTTGCCCGGCTTGATCTTACTCGTCTCGATCTGCCGCTTCACCAGGGCAAGCGTCGCCGGCCGCCGCCCAAAGGGCGTCGTCACACTTCCAATCTGCATTTTCTTCACCTTCAAAAAGGCAAAAGAAACCTGCTCACCAAATTACGGTGCCAAAGACTCTTGACTGGGATTCGGGGAAATGCGATTCTCTAGTTGTCACACATTGAGAGAGGCTTCCACGACGGCAACGTTTGGGGGGCCTTTTTCTTTTGCAGTTCGTCCTTTTTTATCTCCAAACCCTGACAGCTGTCAGGGTTTCTCGTCTTCTCGCAGGCGGACAAAGCGCTCCGTTAGCGCTGGGAGCTCCGCTTCAACAAACTTCAAAAAGTCGACCCCGAGTGAACCCTCAGCCGAAATTCGAACCTCTTTCGAGGATATCAACAGGGCGCCAAGCTTCGTTCCGCTCTTGTCTGTAATCGGGCTTGGCTCTCTCCGACCAGCCGATACTGGCTTGATGGCGTTCAATGCACGCTGAAACCTTTGATCGGACGTCTCAACCGCATCGCCCCTCCTAACCAGTGCTGCCCTCAGGGCATCGAGCGCTCCCGTGTCGCCCGCAACCGCCTTGGCAAGGTCGAGCCAACGTGGCCGCCCGATCTTCGGCGCTCGCCCAATGGCCTCGATGATATCCGCGGGAACGATCCTGTAGACATTCCGCATCCGAGCCAGTTCTGCGTCCTCGATCGAAAGCGCAGCGTAGATGTGCCGAGGCTTGATCCCCGCATCATCCATTCGGGAGGCAAACAGCGCGCGCTCGATCCAGGTGAGGTCTTGGCGACCCGCGTTTTCGATGCCTTGTGCAAGAACTAGGTCGAGGTCGGAAATCTCGACTTCGAGAGCGCGAACAGGCCTGTCAAGCTGCATGGCAGCGAGCCAGCGTCGATGACCGTAAACGATCTGATAGCGACCTGGGGACGAAGGGTGTTTGCGAACCTGGACGGGAACCTTTTGCCCCTCAGTCTCGATCGACCGTTTGAACGCCTCGAAGCTCGTTGCGTCATCGTCCGGCAGTCTGTCCGGATAGGGGGATGGGTCGATGAGCGACGGATCCAACTCGCGAACCGAACCACCGCCTGACTCCACGATAGCCTTCAAGCGATCTCGCTCTGTTCGAATGTCGTCGATTGCTCGGTGTGCAGCACCGATCACACCTGCTCCGACACGATTTCCGGGAACCGGGGCAGCGGCCTGCGACGGCTGCTGTTGATCCGCAGCCTGATCGCTTTCCAGCTCTGCGGAAAGCAACCCGAAGCTGGCGACAATCGACTTGCGAGGGGATTTGCTCATGTCCGCCCCCAGCTCTCATTGACGAGGCGAACAATCGCCTCGTTCACAGCATCTACCGCCTCGCGGGCACGCTTGTGAGTATCGCGTCCGATCTGTCCTAATTCGAGCTCGTATACCGAGCGTTTCGCCAAGCCGGCTGCTTCAACGGCGGTGCTTTCAATGGCGGTCGGCAATAATACATCGGAGCCGAACAGGTGCCGAAGCATCGCAACGACTTGCGACTGCGGCGCGTCATTGGGGTCGTGTCGTGTAACCAGATACCGGATGAAGTCCTGGTCCAACTGAGCGCCGCTCTCGTTCAGAACACTAATCAGATCACCCATCATGAGAAGGAACTGGCTCATTGACGCGACGTCCAGCATGGCTGGGTGGACCGTAATGATCATGCTAGTCGCGGCGTATATCGCGCTCAAGGTCAGAAAGCCGAGGGACGGCGGAGTGTCGAGAATCACAATGTCGTAGTCCGCCTCGACTTCCAAAAGGGCGAGTTTCAGCCGCTCAAAGAAGATTGCGCCGGAGCTGGACTTGTTCGCCAAGATCCGTGGCGTTTCGTGCTCATACTCCATGACTTCAAGATTGCCAGGAATGAGGTCGATGCCATCGAAATATGTCCTGCGAATTATATGGCGGATGGGACGACGCTCGGCGTCATCGTAACGCAAAGCGGCATAGATCGTTTCATTCGACCCGACATCAACTTCTGGCTGAGCACCGAACAAAGCGGACAAGGATGCTTGCGGGTCCAGGTCGAGTGCGAGGACGCGATACCCATGAAGGGCGAGATAGTGGGCAAGGTGGACACAGGTTGTCGTCTTCGCGCTGCCGCCCTTGAAGTTGGCTATCGCAAGAACCTGGAGGTGCTCCCCGGCACGACGACGAGGAAGGAATCGCAAGGCGTCTGCAGGTTTCTGCATCGCGAACAATTCACGCAGTTCATTGATCTGGTCCAGTGTGTAGACGCGATGGTTATTTTCCAGCCTACTGGGAATCGGCCCACGTCCTTCGGTGGACATGAGCTTCAGGGTGGAATCGGGTATAGACGTCAGCTTCGACACTTCGTTGGTCAGAAAGGGACGCAGGGTCTTTTCCGATTTTGGCGGATACATACGAGTTCTGAGCTGCTGCAATTGCCCGGACAGAAGCCCGGCATGGCGCATGATTTTGCTGCCGGCATCTTCCTTCGAGCCAACACTTGCTTCTACTCGGTTTGCTATCGCCATCTGTCCCTCTTGGCGGCTTTTCGCCGGTTTACCGGCCATTGCCCGCTAAAAATAGAACACGATTCTCCGAACTGGTCCAGAGGTTTAGGGTTAACAAAAGGTTAACGACCGGGGACAATCTGCATAAGGCTGTTCGGATTTTTGCTTTTCCGCTCCGGGAGTTAGCCTCAAATGCCCGGCTCCCTGATCCCGGAATGTTCTCCTGTGAATCCTACAAATCCAAACAGTGTAGCAGCAAGTGGATTAGGCGGCTCTGTAGCGCCGCACCCCTTATGAGCCGCGACTCACCTCGCTACGTGCATGTTGGATCTTACAACTGCCCTCCGATTCCAAACTGTGCTGATTTCCCGCCGACCAACAACGACGGAGAAAGATCATGCGGGCTCTCGCGCTCTCAACACCCCGGACGATCCAAGAGGCGCATCTCCTACACATCCACTATCAGCTTCGTGCTCGGGTCTTTTCCGATCGCCTGGGTTGGGAAGTCGATGTAACGGCGGGGTGCGAGTCCGATCGTTTCGACGCGCTTCGGCCGACCTATATTCTCGCCATCGCAGAGACCGGCGAATTGGCGGGGTGCGCAAGGCTTCTTCCTGCGCTCGGACCGACAATGGTGGCCGACGTTTTCCCGTCGCTGCTCCCCGACGGCCAACTCAAGGGGCATGCCGCGATGATCGAGAGTTCTCGCTTCTGTGTCGACACGGCTCTCGCGGAGGGGAGGGGCGCCGGCTCGGTCCATGAAGCGACGCTGACCATGTTCGCTGGCATCATCGAATGGTGCGTGGCAAATGGGTACACTGAGATTGTTACTGTGACCGATCTTCGGTTTGAGCGCATCCTCGCCCGCGTGGGGTGGCAGCTGCATCGTTTAGGCGAACCCAAGAAGATCGGCGTGACGACGGCCGTAGCGGGCACGCTGGCCGCCGACGCAGACATGTTCCTCAGGCTTCGCCCCTCCAACTACCGTTCTGAACTCGCCCCCTGTCAGCCAGGCAGCGTAAGGAGAAATCCGTGAACCAGCTTCGCTCTCACCCTCGGCTCGTCCGCAAACTTCAGGAGGCGCTCGGCGACCAGCTTTGTGTTGCCCTGGACGACGCGAACGTCGTCGAGATCATGCTTAATCCGGACGGAAAGTTGTTCATCGAACGGCTCGGTCACGGCGTTACGCCCGCCGGCCAGATGTCGTCGGCTGCAGCGGAGATGGTGATCGGTACAGTGGCGCACGCGCTTCAGTCAGAGGTCGACACGGAGCAGCCAATCATCTCCGGCGAGCTGCCAATCGGTGGCCACCGCTTCGAGGGTCTATTGCCCCCCGTCGTCGCCAAGCCTGCCTTCACGATTCGACGCCGGGCATCACGCCTCATTCCGCTCGAAGACTATGTTCGGACCGGCGTGATGACAGAATACCAGGCCGCCACGATCCGCAGTGCCATTTCCGCGAAGCTGAACATCATCATTTCCGGCGGAACGGGCTCGGGCAAAACGACGCTTGCGAACGCAGTGATCTACGAGATCGTCAACTCTGCGCCAGAGGATCGCATCGTCATCCTTGAGGATACCGCGGAAATCCAATGCGCGGCCGAAAACGCGGTTCTCCTCCATACCAGCGATACGATCGACATGGCCCGGCTCTTGAAGAGCACCATGCGCTTACGCCCCGACAGGATCGTCGTGGGCGAAGTCCGCGACGGCGCGGCCCTTACATTGCTCAAGGCCTGGAACACCGGTCACCCTGGCGGCGTGGCGACCATTCACTCGAACACCGCCATGTCGGCGCTACGCCGTCTTGAGCAGCTCACGGCCGAGGCAAGTCAGCAGCCGATGCACGAGGTCATCGGAGAGGCCGTCGACCTGGTCATCTCGATCGAGCGGACGCCGCGCGGCCGGCTTGTTCGCGACATCATCCAAGTCGAGCGATTCATCAACGGACAGTACGAGATCGAATCCGATCAACTCACCGACGAACAGGAGGCGCGCCATGTCGCGTAAGCATACCCTCATCGCCGCCGCGCTCGTGGCGGCGCCAATCGTTCTTGCCTCTGTCGCGCCGGCGCTCGCCAGTTCCGGCGGCAGCCTCCCATGGGAAGGGCCACTGCAGCAGATTCAGGAATCGATAACCGGCCCGGTCGCGGGTGCGATCGCGCTTGCAGCCGTGGCCATTGCCGGCGGCATGCTCATCTTCGGCGGCGAGCTCAACGATTTCGCACGGCGCCTTGTTTACGTCGTTCTCGTCGCCGGCATCCTGCTCGGCGCCACCAACATCGTCGGCCTGTTCGGTGCGACCGGCGCTTCGATCGGGCTACCCGACGAGCAGGTCACGTCAATTGGTTCGAACGGGGGAGGGGAGGGAGATGATGGCTGAGTCCGTGTCCGGCTTGCGACGCAATCGCATCCATCGTGCCCTCTCGCGCCCAAACCTTCTAATGGGCGCGGACCGCGAATTGATGCTGATCACCGGCCTTGCGGCCGTCATTCTCATCTTCGTGGTTCTCACGGTCTATTCGGCGCTCTTCGGCGTCGCCGTCTGGATCGTCATCGTCGGGGCGCTCAGGATGATGGCGAAGGCCGATCCGCACATGCGGCAGGTCTATATCAGGCACATTTCCTACAAGCCCTATTACAAGGCGACCACTTCGCCGTGGCGACGGTATTGAGGAGGCGGCCATGGTAGCTCTCAAACGCTTCCGGGTGACCGGCCCATCCTTTGCCGATCTCGTTCCCTATGCCGGCCTTGTGGACAATGGTGTCCTCCTCTTAAAGGACGGAAGTCTGATGGCCGGCTGGTACTTCGCGGGACCGGACTCCGAAAGCGCGACGGACCTCGAGCGCAACGAGTTGTCGAGGCAGATCAATGCCGTTCTGTCGCGGCTCGGAAGCGGGTGGATGATCCAGGTCGAGGCCATCCGCATTCCGACGGTCGACTATCCCACAGAAGACCGTTGCCATTTCCCGGACCCGGTGACCCGCGCGATCGATGCCGAGCGTCGGGCGCATTTCGCGCGCGAGCAGGGGCATTTCGAGAGCAAGCATGCGCTGATCCTGACCTACCGGCCACTTGAGTCCAAGAAGACTGCACTCAGCAAATACATCTACTCGGATGAGGAAAGCCGGAAGAAGTCCTACGCGGACACGGTGCTCTTCGTGTTCAAGAACGCGGTGCGTGAGCTTGAGCAGTATTTTGCCAACACACTTTCGATCCGGCGAATGGAAACCCGCGAAACACTTGAGAGGGGAGGGGAGCGAATTGCCCGGTATGACGAGTTGCTCCAGTTCGCCCGGTTCTGCACCACCGGCGAAAGCCATCCAATCCGGCTTCCCGACGTTCCCATGTATCTCGACTGGATCGCCACCGCGGAGCTTGAGCACGGACTGACGCCAAAGGTCGAAAGCCGTTTCCTCGGCGTCGTTGCGATCGACGGTCTGCCGGCCGAAAGCTGGCCGGGTATTCTGAACAGCCTTGATCTTATGCCGCTGACCTATCGGTGGTCGTCACGTTTCATCTTTCTCGATGCCGAGGAAGCTCGACAGAAGCTCGAACGCACGCGGAAGAAATGGCAGCAGAAGGTCCGACCGTTCTTCGACCAGATATTCCAGACACAAAGTCGATCCGTCGACCAGGACGCGATGACTATGGTGGCCGAGACCGAGGATGCCATCGCGCAGGCCTCGTCGCAGCTGGTTGCCTATGGCTATTACACACCGGTCGTCGTGTTGTTCGACAGCGATCGCGAGGCACTGCAGGAGAAGGCCGAAGCGATCCGGCGGGTGATCCAGGCGGAAGGATTTGGGGCGCGCATCGAAACGCTGAACGCCACCGACGCCTATCTCGGTAGCTTACCGGGCAACTGGTATTGCAACATCCGTGAGCCGCTGATCAACACCAGCAATCTTGCTGACTTGATTCCGCTGAACTCGGTCTGGTCCGGAAATCCTGTTGCGCCATGCCCTTTTTATCCGCAGAATTCGTCGCCCTTGATGCAGGTTGCGAGCGGATCGACAGCGTTCCGTCTGAACCTGCATGTCGATGATGTCGGCCACACGCTGATCTTCGGCCCAACCGGCTCAGGCAAGTCGACGCTTCTGGCCCTGATCGCTGCACAGTTTCGCCGGTACGAACATGCGCAGATCTTCGCCTTTGACAAAGGCAGTTCACTTCTTCCCCTGACGCTTGCCGCCGGCGGTGATCACTATGAGATCGGCGGCGACAATGCGGAAGAGGGGAGGGCCTTGGCCTTCTGCCCACTCTCTGATCTCAAAAGTGATGCCGACCGGGCCTGGGCGACCGAGTGGATCGAGATGCTGGTCGGTCTGCAGGGCGTCACAATCACCCCCGATCATCGCAACGCCATCTCTCGGCAAATCGGACTGATGGCGAGCGCATCCGGTCGCTCACTCTCGGATTTCGTCAGCGGCGTGCAGCTGCGTGAGATCAAGGACGCGCTGCATCACTACACCGTCGATGGGCCAATGGGCCAACTCCTCGATGCGGAGGAGGACGGCCTGACACTCGGGGCCTTCCAGACCTTCGAGATCGAGCAGCTGATGAACATGGGCGAGCGCAATCTCGTGCCAGTGCTAACCTACCTGTTCCGGCGGATTGAGAAGCGTTTGGATGGGTCGCCAAGCCTGATCGTCCTCGACGAGGCGTGGCTGATGCTTGGCCACCCAGTTTTCCGCAGCAAGATCAGGGAGTGGCTCAAGGTGTTGCGCAAGGCGAATTGCGCTGTCGTTCTCGCAACCCAGTCGATCTCGGACGCCGAGCGATCGGGGATTATCGACGTGCTGAAAGAGTCCTGCCCCACCAAGATTTGCCTTCCGAATGGTGCCGCTCGAGAGCCGGGGACGCGGGAATTTTATGAGCGTATCGGTTTCAACGAGCGCCAGATTGAGATCGTCTCGAACGCAGTCCCCAAACGCGAATACTACGTCGCCACGTCGGAAGGCCGGCGCCTCTTCGACATGTCGCTGGGGCCGGTTGCGCTGAGCTTTGTAGGCGCTTCCGGGAAGGAAGACCTGAAGCGCATTCGCGCATTGAAATCCGCACATGGCCACGACTGGCCGATCCATTGGCTTGAAACGAGAGGAGTTTACGATGCCGCATCGCTATTCAAATAAATGGATCGCCTGCCTGGCGGCCACCGCCATCACGATCGTAAGCTCAGGTTCGGTGCAAGCCGGTACGGCCACCGGCGCTGCGACGGAATGGACGCAGCTCGCCAACAATGCGCAACTTGTGGACCTCATGAAAAGCTCCGGCATCCAAGTCGACAATCAGCTGACGCAAATCAGCCAGCTTGCGGAGCAGATCCAGAACCAGCTTAAGATCTACGAGAACATGCTGCAAAACACCGCGCAACTTCCTGATCATATCTGGGGGCAGGTCGAAGGCGATCTCAACCAGCTGCGCAGTATCGTCGACCAGGGTCAGAGTATCTCATTTTCCATGGGCAACGCTGACGACGTTCTTCAGCAGCGCTTTCAGAGCTACGCCGATCTCAAAACCAACCTGCCTGATAACGCGACGTTCTCCTCGACCTACCAATCCTGGTCGGACACCAACCGTGACACGATCGCCAGCTCGCTGAAGGCTGCGAGCCTCACGGCCGACCAGTTCGATAGCGAGGAAGATACGATGTCCTCGTTGCGGTCGATGTCCGAAACAGCTGACGGGCAGATGAAGGCTCTGCAGGTCGGCCACGAGATCGCCGCTCAGCAGGTTGCCCAAATGCAGAAGCTTCGCGGTCTCGTCTCGCAACAGATGACGATGATGGGAACCTGGCTTCAGACGGAGCAGACCGACAGGGACCTGGCACAGGCCCGGCGGGAGAAATTCTTCAACGCCGAGGTCAAGAGCGTTCCGGAAGGTCAAAAAATGGAGCCGCGCTGGTGAGCCGCTCCGTCCTAACTGTCTTGGTGCTTGCTGTCGCCGCGGCATCCGCTGCGGCCACAGTGCTGATCGTCAATTCCAGCGACGGCGGAAAACCTGCGCTTACCGAGGAGCAGCGCTCAGCCCGGGAGAAGTTCTTCGGCTCGAATAAGGAGCTGCCGCCGATCAAGGATGGTCAGGAGATGCGCCCGAGATGGTGAAGCCCGCTGTCACACGTTCACTCCTGATAACTGGTCTGTTCTTCCTCGCCTATGCCGTACCCGCATTCGCGCAGGAGGGACAGGTCCTCACGGAACTGGAAAACCAGGTCTCTGCCGCCGCGAAAGGATGGGAGACCACCATCACGGATGCGGCGAAGTCCCTATTCTGGATTCTCGCAACGATCGAGATCGGCATTGCAGCCGTCTGGCTGGCGATCCAGTCAGCCTCCCTGGACAGCTGGTTCGCTGAACTGGTGCGGCGGATCATGTTCGTCGGGTTCTTCGCATTCGTTCTGACCCAAGGTCCGACCTTTGCGCGAGCAGTGGTCGACAGCCTTTTCCGGATTGGCGCCGGCGGTGGTTCAGCTTCGCCTGCTGAGGTGTTCGATGCTGGCATCCGCGTCGCCTCCCAAATGTCACAACAAGCACAGTTCGGGGTGTTCGAAGACAATGCACTCGCGATTGCCGCCGTTCTCGCCATGGGCATCGTTGTCATCTCCTTCTCGCTGGTTGCAGCTATTTTCGTGTCGGTCATGGTCGAAATGTATGTCGGCCTGCTCGCCGGCATGATCATGCTCGGGCTGGGTGGTTCCTCCTTCACGAAGGACTTTGCCATTCGATACCTGGTGTATGCCTTTGGCGTCGGCATGAAGCTCATGGCATTGGTGATGATCGCCAAGATCGGATCGAACGTCCTGCTTGGTCTTGCCCAGGCGCCTACTGCCTCGTCGGATCAGTTCGTCACGACCCTGGCGATCGCCGGTATTTCCGTCGTGGTCTTCATCATCGCCATGTACGTCCCGAACATCATCCAGGGCGTCGTCCAGGGCGCATCGGTTTCCGGAGGAATGGAAGCGATCCGCCACGGCGGGCAAGCGGCGTCTTTTGCCGCCGGTGCTGGCTTCCTCGCCGCCGGCGCTGCCGGCGCGGGGTTTGCGGCGGCTCAAGCCGCACGAGCTGGCGGTTCATCCGTTGCAGGTGCTGCTCTTCGCGGAGTGGGCGCGAGCTTCTCTTCCGGCGCGCAAGCAGCCGGTTCAGCCGCGAAGGAAAAGGCAATCGGCTCTCCGGGCGCTTATGCCGGGTCCATTCTCGGACTTGCCAATGCCAAGCTCGATGAGCATCGCGGCGGTCATAGCACACCGAAGCCTCCTCCCGAACGCAACGACAAACCGTAATCGAGACAAGGGAAGAATAAATGGCAGCGAACCGCGCCCCGGAAAACCCGTATCTTGCCGCCCGCCAGGAATGGAGCGAACGCTATGGCTCTTATGTGAAGGCCGCAGCCGCATGGCGCATTGTTGGTGTCCTCGGTCTGGTCATGGCCGTTATCGGCTTCAGCTACGCGATGTATCTGAGCACACAAGTGAGGCTCGTACCTTACATCGTTGAGGTCGACAAGCTCGGAACCGCAGTCACGGCAGGTTTCCCCGAGCAGATCGAGTATGCCGATGTCCGCGTGGTGCGCGCCACACTCGGCAACTTCGTCACAAGCTTTCGCTCGATCACGCCGGATGCGGTGGTGCAGAAGCAATATATCGACCGCACCTACGCCCTTCTTCGCACGTCCGATCCATCGACGGAGAAGGTCAACGCCTGGTTCCGAGGCAATTCTCCGTTCGAGAAGGCGAAGGCTTCGACAGTTGCCATCGAGGTCAACAACATCGTCGCGCTTTCGAACCAGACCTATCAAATCGACTGGACGGAATATGACCGGGACCGCAAGGGCAAGGAAACCGGCACGAGGCGGTTTCGCGGAATCGCGACTGTGACGCTCACCACGCCACAGGATGAGGCGACGATCCGCCTCAATCCGATCGGCCTTTATGTTCGGGATTTCGATTGGACGGCACAGCTTTAAGGGCAGGGGATTCTCAATGCACAGAACACGACTACTGTTAGCAGCCGCCGGCTGCATGGCCGGGCTCGTCCTTGCGGCGGGCGCACATGCGCAGAGCATGACGAGCAACGAAGTAAAAGGAACGAATCTTTCCAGGAAATGGCGCGGCACACCGGGGCTGGTCACGACAGGTCCGGACGGAAAGGTCATCTTTCTGTTCGGCGAGACCCAGCCGTCCATCATCTGCTCTCCACTACAGGTCTGCGACATCGAACTTCAGGGTGGCGAGATCGTGCGAGACGTGCTTGTCGGCGATACGGTGCGGTGGAAGGTAGAGCCGGCAACGTCGGGTGCGACAGGCGGACAGGCGATCCACCTCATCGTCAAGCCATCGGAGCCAGGCCTTCTCACCTCGATGGTCGTGACCACGTCACGGCGCACCTATCATATCCAACTCAAGTCTCATCCAAGCCAGTACATGGCGCGCGTCGGGTTCGAGTATCCGGAAGATGTTTCCACCAAACTCGCCGACATCAATTCCCGTCTCGAAACGGGCGGCATTCCAGGCACTGCGCCGGACAAGCTGAACTTCTCCTACACGGTGAGCGGGAGCGCGCCCTGGAGGCCGAAGCGGGTCTATTCTGACGGGGTGAAGACCTACATCCAGTTTCCGAAGTCGATCTCCGGTCAGGATGCACCAGTGCTCTTCGTCGTCTCTGGCGGTCAAAATCGCATCGTCAATTACCGGATGAAGAACGACATGATGACCGTCGACTATGCGATCGACAAGGCGATCCTCGTTTCGGGTGTCGGTTGGCGGCAGCAGAAGATCACCATCCGGCGGGGAGGCTGAACCATGCACCAGCTAGTCGCATTTCTCGCCGCGGCCGCCTTGCTTTCCGGTTGCCAGACGCCAGACGACGCGCTGACCACCAGCTCCACGCCGGTGGCCGTCACCGGACCCGCCGCGAGCGCAATCGCCGGCGACATGGCAAGCCGCTTGGCTGAACAGATCGGCCCGGCTGGCGGTGCCGCCACGATTAAAATGGAGACGGACACATCGGAGTTCGCATCCGCCCTCAAGGCGGCGCTGAAGGGGTGGGGCTACAAGGTCGTTACGGACGGCAAAGTCGCCAAAGACATCAGGCCGGTAGAGCTTGCTTATGCAATCGACGGTTTCGACGAACAGGTGCTAGCACAGGTATCGACGCCTTCCATCGCTCTTGGCCGCGCTTACACGCCGACAGCAGCCGGCGCGACGCCGGCCAGCCCCCTTTCGATCATGCAGCGCAACTGACGGAGATTAACATGGTCCAATCGCTCCAGCTTGGCACGTCGAGCCAAGCCGACGATCAGCAGGGCATGCGGCGGCTCAACCGCCTGCCGATCATCGTCGCCATCATCGTCATCGTGCTGTTCGTCGGCGTGGTCGTGATTGGTCTGTCGCTGCGCGGGCTTTCTTTCAATCGTGGCGATATCGAGGGTGCTTCCAACAGCCCTGCGGCCAGTTTCGGTGACCAGCTAAAAAGGGGTGTCACGGATGGCATTATCGGTGAGCCAGAAAAACAGGAGGTGTTTCAACCGACACCTGTCGTGGTGGAGAATAAGGAAAAGCAGGAACCGGTCGTCGAACGCCAATCAATGGAACGACAAGACCGCCGACAACGGCTCGAATCTGAAGAAGAGTGGAAGGCTCGCCTGAAGCGAGAGCAGGATGAACAATATATCCGCGAGGCCCAGCGCCAACGCATGGCGCGTCTACAGGCTCGTGCCATGGCGCTCGATTCGCCGCTGAAGGTAGACGTCTCCGACGTTGAGAAGGCTGCAAGCTCCACCAACGACACCGGCCGCCAGCCGACAAATATCGCAGCAAACAGTGCCTCAGACCTTTATGCTGCCGCCATGAAATCCGGCCTGATAGGACAGGACGTCGATCAGAACGGGCAGACATCGAAAGAGGACTTTTTCAATCAGGACATCAAAGATCTCGGCTACCTGCCGAACCAGGTGGTGCCACAGATGTCACCCAATGAATTGAAGCGCGGTTCGGTCATCCCGGCGACATTGATCACCGGCCTCAATTCCGACCTGCCGGGGCGCATTGCCGCTCAGGTCAGCCAGAATGTCTACGATAGCGCAACCGGCTATCGCCTTCTCGTCCCGCAGGGCGCAAAGCTGTTCGGTCGCTACGATTCCAAGGTCTCATTCGGCCAGGAACGTGTTCTCGTCGTCTGGACTGACCTCATTTTCCCGAACGGGTCTACCCTGCAGATCGGTGGCATGGCGGGCACCGACGCCGAAGGATATGGCGGCTTCCAAGATAAGGTCGACCGCCATCTTTGGAGGACCTTCGGTTCCGCAGCCTTGGTCGCAGTCATCGGGACGGGGATCGATATGTCGATGCCCGAGAGTTCGACGCTCGCGACGCAGGTTACCGCCTCGGATGCAGCACGACGGAATTTTGCCGAGTCATTCGGCCGGGTAGCGGAAGAGACGATCTCGAAGAATCTAAACGTTCAGCCGACAATTCGCATCCGGCCGGGCTACAAGTTCAACGTCCTGGTCGATCAGGATATTGTTTTTCCGTCTGTCTATAGCGGCCGCTAACCAGGTAAAGGATCCTCAGATTTTCGCGACATCACTGAACGTCGCAAGGTCATTCCGCGTGGCGACGCAGGTGTGACTAAAATTCTCTACAAAAATCATCGTCTTTAGATCAGAAAGAGTTGAATACTCGGCAGAGGTGAATAGACCTAAGCGAGGCAACGAACGTGGATCTGCTTCGCGTAGAAGCAACTGCCGTATCGTCCAATGTCCCATGTGGCTCCGGCTAGCCGAACGGTGGCAACCGGTACCTCGCGGCGTCAGAACGGCGCGACGAGTGGGAGGCTTGCACCGTCGCAAAAGGAGAAAAGTTAGTGGACGGTGACCTTCGCTCTCTCATCGATATGACAGAAGCCGCGCATGATGAACGTATGATCAAAAGTGCTCTGAAGACCTTTGCGCACGCATGTGGCTACGACCGTTTTGCTTATCTGCAAACTGAGGGGTTGGAAATCCGCACATTCAACTCCTATCCGGAGGAATGGCAGGGCGTTTATCTCGAAAACCAGTACTCCCGCATCGACCCGGTCGTTACGGAAGCCAAGCGTCGCATGGAAATGTTTTCCTGGACGGCCGACGATTGGCCCGCTCGTGGAACCTCCGAACTCAGGCGTTTTCGGGACCAGGCGATCGATTACGGCATTCGGAGTGGGGTGACTATACCCGTCGAAGGAAGTTTCGGGTCGACGATGATGCTGACGTTTGCATCCTCAGCGCAGACGGCTGACGTTAAAAAGCTGCAGGATGCGCAAAAAGCGATCCAGGCAGTACTGGCGATCCACTACCGCCTGAAAATCATAGCTGCGACGACGATTGTCGCTCCGAAACGGTTACTTTCACCAAGAGAAGCAACGTGCCTAATGTGGGCGGCAAAGGGCAAGAGCGCTCCGGAAACCGCAATGTTGACAGGGATCAATCCGAGGACAGTGCAGCACTACCTCGATAAAGCGCGCGAAAAGCTCGAAGCAGCAACCGTTCCGCAACTTGTCGCGATCGCCAAAGATCACGGTCTGGTATGAGCGTCAGGCTTCGCCATCTGGGGCAACTTTAGGGACGTAGCCAAGCGCATCAATGATTTCCGACAACAACTCCTGCTGGGCTTCGGATTTTTTCTGACGTGCGACATACTCATCCTGCAGGCTTTTGAGTACGGCGGCGGAGACCGACGGATCGGCGCTCGCGCGAGTCCATTCCTCATAGACAGCCTCATCGGCGGCAATAAGATGGCGGTGCTCACGGATCGCAGCAACTGCCAGCACCTCTAGTTCTGACTCTTGCATCAAACTGTGGCGAGATGAGCCCACATCGTTCATCCGCTTCTCCCTAACTTCATTCTGCTGCCCGAACCTAAGGCTGCGGCCTTATTATATCGGTTGAGCGCCATCACAATATCCGCTGAGCATCATCTGGGTCCTGTGCAATTCATCTCGCGCCTCTCCATACCGACGTCGAAGAGTGCAGGGACTTGAACGACACTGTCTTGCTTATTTGCTCAAAAGGATTCGACCCCCGCTTGTGCTGTAGAGAATACTCCGTGGTAGGAAACTCATCAAGCCGCTGTTCTCCGGATCATGGAGATTCGAGAGGTATTTGCGCGTAATTTGCGAGCTGCACGGCAGGCTAAAGGCTTGTCCCAGGAGGAACTCGCCCATCGCGCGGACATCGATCGCACCTACGTCAGTTCGCTTGAGCGTAGCGTCTACAATGCAAGCATCGATGTCGTTGACCGTTTGGCGACAGTCTTGGGCATCGAAGCCTGTGAGTTACTGAAACGGCCCCCGGAGGAGTCACAGATGCCAACCGCCGAGCTTGACGACTAAGAGAAGTTGTCCTGCCGACTGACGGGTTCATGCCCGGCCGGCAATGCTTCCACGTCAATTGGCTAGGTCCGTCGGCAAGGCTACATCTTTACTCTTGACGACCACTGGATTTGTCAGCTCTCGAGCCAATCGAGGCAACTATTCGTGGTGAAGAATTCACAAGGCGATGATGGCTTTCTCGGCTTTAGGGATTGTGATACAAATCCTAGGATAATAGATCCAATTCTCCGAGCTTTTATATCAATGCCCAGTCCCGTCACGCAACGCCAAATTGCCCGCACCGTGCTAACTGAGCGCGGAATAGCACGTTTGGTGGAACTGCGGAACGCAGGTGTGACGGCTGCCACCATGAGCCGAATGGAACGAGATGGTGAAGTGCTCCGGCTTGCCCGCGGTCTTTATCAACTTCCTGATGCGCAGCTCGACGTCAACCACAGCCTGGCGGAGGTTGCCAAACGCGCACCCAAAGGCGTTATCTGCCTCGTTTCGGCACTGGCGTTCCACGGCCTGACAGATCAGCTCCCAGGACAAATCTGGCTTGCCATAGGCCGTAAGGACTGGGCTCCGAAACTGGACGGCCCCGCTATGCGCATCGTGCGTTTCACAGACGGCCTTCTCAACGAAAGCGTCGAACCCCATGTCATTGAAGGCGTTCCCGTGAGGGTCTTTGGAATTGCCAAGACAATTGCCGATTGCTTTCGCTATCGCAACAAGATCGGCCTTTCGGTAGCGATAGAAGGGCTGCAGGAGGCGCTGCGGCAACGAAGGGCTACTCCTGGCGAAATCGCCAACCAGGCCGAACGCGGTGGCGTCGGATCGGTGATCCGGCCGTATCTCGAGGCGCTGACCGCCAATGGCTAAAGAAATCAGAAACGTCGGCGCCTCGGTGCGCGCCCGCCTGTTGCAACTCGCCAAGGCAAGCGGGCAAAGCTTCGATCTGGTCCTGACGCGTTTTGCTCTTGAACGGTTATTGTTCCGGCTTAGCCAGTCGCCCCACGCCGGTCGCTTCGTTCTAAAAGGGGCGATGTTGATGATGAGTTGGTTCGACAATCCGCACCGAGGCACGCGCGACCTCGATCTTTTGGGTTTCGGTGATCCGAGTCCGGACCCGATGCTTGAGACATTTCGGGAAATTCTGGCGCAAGAGGCCGACGATGGCGTTACGTTCGACGCTGATACGCTGCATGTGGATCGTATTCGCGAGGCATTGGATTATGGTGGGCTCAGGCTGCGGGTGATCGCTTCGATCAGCGGAGCCCGGATTAACCTGACGATCGACATCGGTTTTGGCGATGCGCTTGAGCCTGGGGTGGAGGTTTTGGATTATCCTTCCATGCTCGATTTTCCGATGCCGCGGCTTCGGGCCTATGCGCGAGAAACGGTCATTGCCGAGAAGTTCCAGGCAATGGTGATGCTGGGGCGAGTAAACAGCCGCATGAAGGATTTCTACGACATCTGGATCCTCAGCAGTCTTTCGACTTCGGCGATGATCGGCTGGCGTGCGCAATAGCCGCTACCTTTGATCGCCGCGAGACATCGATCCCCATTGACCTCCCCGACGCCCTAACGGACGCCTTTGCCAAGGACCAGCAAAAGCAGCGGCAATGGCGAGCTTTCGTTGAAGGCGTTGCACACAATCCTGGCGATCTGACAGACGTCATCGCGGAGATTGCCACATTCCTGATGCCGCACGCGGTTGCGGCTGCGAGGCTGGACGAATGAGCGGTTTGGTCGCAACCACGCGAGTTCATGGCTCAGCGAACAGAAATCAGATCCTGTCGGGTTTTTTATCGGGCAACTCCATAGCTGGAACCCGTCAGTATGCGGTTTCTTACTGGCTCGCCGCCATTACAACCACGGACCAGGCATCTGGAAGCACAGTAATTTCATGCTTTGGAGCCGCGCTAAATTCTGGCTTGGCCGGAACATGCCTCGCCAATGCGAGGTGAACTCAACGCTATTGCTGACCACCGATGCGGGAAAGATCGATCCGTATCCCCGCATGCCTAACATCCTGCATCGTCTCTGGCTGTACGTCTTTCGGCGTCGCTTCCTCGCCATGCACTAACTCGGCGGGACGCGTCTGATCGCTTTGCTGCGGCGCTTCGATGGGTATGCCAGGATCCTCCGCCTGAAACACGCTCACGCCCTCGAACTCGCCGGTTTTCCATGCGTAGACTGCATCATCAAAAATCTGCGGGAAGACATCTTTGCTCGTGGGGTTGCCATACCATTTCGCAACGATCCTCAGAACCTTGGCGAACATCGCCGTGCCTTTGCGGAGGTTCTGGCAAGGATCGACGAAATCAGGCTTCAAATCAGCGGGCTCCTTGACTCCAACCCCAGCAGGTAACTGAGTCAGACCGACTCGGACGACCGCCTGACCAGCGTATTGGCGCATGATCGCCATCGCCTCCTCAGTCGATGTGGCTTTCGGAACGAGTATTAACCGGCCGCCCGATTTGACAGTGACGGCGAGGGGATCATCCGAGCCCGCGGCCGTCACGAATTGCTCGATGATCGCGGGCTTGAGAGAAGGGTCTGCACATTCGTTTATCAGGGCTGCGTCGATCATGGTGTCTCCTGGGCACTCAAGTGTTGAAGGCAATAACAAGCGGCTTGGCGAAGAGCTTTGCCCAAGCCGTGGCAGTAGTCCGCTGGATGGCGACGATCGACGTCCCATCGGTCCACCAACCGTTCCCGACGGCAATGATGAAGCCCGGATCGTGCAGCATTGACTGAAGCACCGGCCAAACGATCAGTTGCTCGTAGCAGATCAATGGCGCCGCGCGGCCGGCACCGATCGGGACGACCGGGTTCGCAAAAAAATCCGCCCTGGCACCGCCACTCTCCCCGACCAAGAAACGCCACGGCTGCCACATCGAGCCGGGAACCGGCATGCGTTCGCGATAGAGGATACGGGCGCCCTTCCTGTCGATCGCGACGACGACATTGTCGTAGCCCCTGGGGTCGATCATCGCGGCGCCGGTGATGACTGTGACATCACCATCGCTGAAAGCGCCTGTCCAAAACCGCTCCACGGTCGATGTCCAGTAGCCAAGTGCACTTTCCGGCAGCACCACATATCGGGCACCATCGCTGACCGCATTCCGCACCGTTGCGATCAGGTCACGCTGGCGGTGAAGATCGACGTCCCGACCGAGCGAAGCGCCCAATTCGAGGTCGACACCGCGCCAGCCATTGGGTAGATGCGGCTCGGTCCACGATGCGGCGGACCACAGCCAAAGGCCTGCGAAGGCGATGGCGACAGCTGGCCAAATGCGGGCTGCGAGGCCCGCGAGGCCGGCTGTCATGAAGCCAAGGCCCCACCATCCCCATCCCGGGAACAGAACACCCGCCGCCGTGACAGGATGCGCCCAGCCTGTGATGCCGAATGGTGGGATGGCCATGATGACGGCCGCAAGGAGATAGCGAGAAGGACGAACGCGCGTGTTCTTTGTCCAGAGGACAGCATGCACCACCACAAAGCTCAAAGAGGCGCACAGCCAGAGCAACAAGCCCGGCCAGATATCCGACGAATAGAAGGCGGCCACGCCTTGCGGCAAACCACGTGACGCGGCCAGGAAATATCCGACGGAGGCAAGTGCCGCCACTAATCTCGTTTGCGCGAGCGACCAGAGAATTGGAAATCCCAGCGCGACGGGTAGAAGCAACACATGGCCGCTCCAGCCCACGACGCCGATCGCGATCGAAGCGAATATCAGCAGCGCCGGCCGAAGGTAATCACGGGACATAGGTGAACACCTCCTGCGCCAGCCCGAAAATGCCGGAGATCGGCACTGGGCCAAAATATCGAGAGTCGTAGGAGCCGGGGAATGAGGAATGCAGGAAGACATATCCTTGCGGGACGATGCCGCTCGGAAAGGGCGTCAACGGCCGGCCTTTTCCATCTCGTAGTGTGAGACTGGAAGAGACAACCACCCGCCCATCCACGCTCACGCTGGCGCCGATTTCGGCATTTTGTCCTGCTACGGCGATCACCGTCTTGATCAACGGTGCGACGCCGCCCGGGCAGAAACCAGAACGGAAATAGCCACGCGCTCGTGCCTCCCGCATTTCCGCGGTTGCCGGTGGGCAGATGAACACCAGATCATTGACAGCAACGGGGCGATGGAGCGGAACGATACGCCATACGCCGAGTGGCTCGCTCGGCGTCAGATTGATGCGGTACCCGCCGGCGAGGCCGGTGCCGATCGCCAGTATGACGACCAATGCGGCCATAAAAATGATTCCAGCCGCTCGTCGTTGTTGTGCGGTCATCGCCCGCCGCGTTCCAGCTCCCGCGGTCATTTCAGCGAGAAGCCTTGGCTCTTCGTCTGACGCAGTGTCTCGGCCTGCTTCAGCGCTTCGGTCGTACGCTCATGAGAGCTAAGTTGCTGGACCGTGCGCATGGAATTCCACGCGGACTGGACCTCGGCCTTCTGGCCAGCCGTCATGCCCGATGTGACGGTCTCGAAGGTCTTGCCGCTCGTGTCTTTCGCAGCCAGAGGCAGGAAGGTCCGTTCCCCGAAACGTTCGGAAACCGCCTTCGCGAAACCTTCGAGTTCGGCCTTCACCATTCTGTCGGCCAGAGCATATTCGAGGCCAGCCGGAAGATCGTTGCGATCGATCCCGTCGCGCACGCGTTCGAGCGTTTGCTTGGCCGCTGGAGAGAGTGCCGGGATGTCGACGGATACCTTGAGGCGGACCGCGCGCTCCTCCGTCTCATGTTTGAATTCGGCCTCGGCCCGCTCACGAAGGTAGCGTTCAAGATTTCGGGCGAGCGCCGGTACATTGGCGAGCGCTTTTTCCCGGTCCTGCTTGTCGCCACGGCTGGCGAGAAGACCGGTGTTGCCCTTGAGCGCGCCAAAGCTCTCTGGCTCGCCGGCAATCCTTGCCAGGGTGGACTGCGCGACCGACTGGTCCTTCAACATCGTATCGACATTGATCGCCTTGAAGGCAGCTTCCGGCTTCGCGTAGACGAGCTGGAAGCGGGTCGAGACGTCCTCCCATTGCTTCTTGAGCCCGGGATCGGCGGCGAGCTTGTCCTCGACAGCCCGCTCAAGCGATTTCGGGAAGGTGGTGATGCCTGATACCATGGGCTTGTCCTCCTTGATGGCGTTCGGGATCGATTGGTTGTTGCTACCGCGAACCAGTCCACGCGCAGCGCCGATGGCGGCTAGACGGGCACCGAGATCGGCGAGCTTTCGTTTCTGCCGGACGGTCCATTCGAGCCGATCGCGAGCGATCGTGCGGGCGACATTCATGACGTGCAGGCCTCGCGCCTCGGCAAAGCGCAAGGCTTGGCCGTACGAAGAGCTCTTCTCGTAATCGAGCGTCGTCTCCTTGGCGTTCCGGCGCGACAGGATCGGGATAAGGCCACCGGATTTCGCGAAGGAGCGTCGGCCGTAATAGACGGCGAGATCCTCGCGATGGCGTGTCATGGCGACATAGGTGAGATGGCGATCTAACGAGAGGGAAGCAAGCACCTTCACCCGGTCAACGGTCGCGCCCTGGCTCTTGTGTATCGTCGTCGCATAGCCGTGGTCGAGATTGTTGTAGAAACGTTGCTCGACCGTGACCTGCCGGCGGTGCTCACCTTCACCAACCTCGGCAACGATACGATTCCTGGATGCCTCGACGACCTTGCCAAGCATGCCGTTCTTGACGCCAAGGCTGCCCTCGTTCTTGAGGAACACGATCTGGTCGCTGGTGGCGAACATGCGGGTCCCTTGCTCGGTCTTGAAGGCAAACCCGTTCGCGACGACGCCACGCTCGACCAGCTTGGCGCGGGCCATATCGTTCAACATCCGGACGTCGCGGCGAAGGTGCGCGAGGATCAGGCTGGTCTTCGATGGATCGTAGCCGTGGTTCCAATCGGCAATGAGACTTTCGACCGCCTGCGCCTTGAGGTCCAACCCCCTGACGTGCCCATGTCCGCGATAGGCATCGACCGCTTTGCCGACATTGCCGCGCGCCAGATCGAGCGAGGCGTCGCGCATCCATTGCTGGCGCTGACGATAGATCGTCTCGAGTTCGGCATAGCCGATGCGATCGGCAATGGCGCGGAAGGCGGCTCCCGCCTCGATCGGCTGAAGCTGTTCGGGGTCGCCGACCAGAACCAGTTTCGCACCGGCCTTGGTGACGGCTTCGACGAACAGAGCCATCTGCCGTGACGACACCATGCCGGCCTCGTCGAGTACGAAAACAGTCTTGTCGTCGAGCTGGTTGCGACCCTGGTTCCAGCGAAGCTCCCACGACGACAGCGTGCGGGAAACGATGCCAGCTTCCTTCTCCAAACCTTCAGCGGCTTTGCCAGCCAACGCTCCGCCGACCACACGATAGCCGGCCGTTTCCCACGCCTCGCGCGCAGCCTTCATCATCGTCGTCTTGCCGGCGCCGGCGCGGCCGATGACAGCGGCAATCCGCGTGGCCCCGGCGACATGCTCGATCGCCGTTCGCTGCTCGTCCGACAGACGGGAATGGCGCGCAAAGGTCGCCTCCAGAACCGCCTCGCGCACACCATGAGAGGCGCGACCGGAGAGCCAGATCGCGCGATTGGCCATCTCGGCTTCAAGGCGGATCATCTCGCGCGTGGTGTACTTCGCGGATGTCCGACTACCTGTCGCAAAGTTGATTCGCTCGCGTTCGAGCCTGAGCGCTTCTGGACTTTGCAGAATGCGGACCATCAGACTTTGGAACAGAACGACATCGTCGATATAGCGATACAAGACCTTCGCAACATCGCGTTCGTCGAAGACGCTCTTCTCCCGCGTGATCAGGTCGAGCACGATCTCCAGACGACGCTGGATGCGCCGCGCGTTCTCGCTGCGGCGCGCCTCCTGAAGCTCAAGGCGCTCAAGTTTGGGAGTCGAGGTCTCCGACTTGTGGTCGGATTGCTTGGCCTTGCGCTCGATGGCTTTGGCGCCGACACCGAGGTGAATGGTTGGCTCGAGGTCGATACCCTGCTTTTCGAAGGAACGGCCATCAATGCGGATATCGAGGCCGGCAAGCGCCAGATGTTTGTTCTGGCAGGCAAACCAACCGTCGCGAAACGCGTTGAAATCCTCAGTGCTGCCGGCCCATAGCTGATAGACGATCTTGCCGGCGTCATTGCGGATCGGCTTGCCGTCCGGGGCGAGAACCGCTACCTTCTTCGAGCCGAACCCGTCTTCGGCCAGCGGCCGCAATGTCGTCATCAGATGCACATGCGGATTGCCCGGCGCATCGTGATAGACCCAGTCGGCGACCATACCCTTCGACGTGATGTGGCGCTCCACGAAATCCCGCACGAGAGCGATGTTCTGCGCGGCCGTCAGCTCGAGCGGCAAGGCTATGGTAACGTCCTTTGCAAGCTGCGCGTCGGACCGCTTCTCGAATGCCTCCACCTTGTTCCAGAACGCCTCGGATGCGCCGGCGACCGAACGATCGGCAATCATCGAACGTAGCCATTCGGGCGAGTCTGTCGGAATGACGAACTCCTCGTGCAGGAGGCCTTGCTTGCGGGTGTAGTCGATCGTCCGGGCTTCCCGTTCAAACTCCATCTTGGCGCAATGCCGGTAGGCTGCCGATAGGACGGCGCTGCGGCCGGAGGCACGGGCGACGACGCTGACGGAGAAGTGAGGGACGGCCACGGCGGAGTTCTCTCCCGGTTGCGAACGAAATCAAAGAGTTCGTTGGGAGCAGCGGCCCCACCAGGCTCTCTCAGCAACACGTCGCGCCAGCGACGTATAATTGCGCCCTTGGAAGCCGCTCCTTCGGAACGGCCGGGATCATTCCCGAAAGCATCGCCCTTGGCGATTGTAGGATTCACAGTAGTGCGTTCCGCACTCCGGTCCGAAAAACTGGGTTCGAAAGACAAGCTTTCGCACCCAGGGAGACAGACGGACATGAAGAAGCCATCCGCGAAACTTCGCGACGAAATCGCCAAGCTGCAGGAACAGCTCAAGATCGCCGAGACCCGGGAAGCGGAACGCATCGGACGGATCGCGCTCAAGGCGGGCCTTGGCGAGATCGAGATCGACGAGGCGGAGCTTCAGGCAGCGTTTGAGCAACTGACCAAGCGATTTCGCGGAGGGCAGGGCGCTACGGCCGGAAAAGAAAGGGGAGGGGCAGCCGTCGTCTCGCAGCAAACCGCGCCGGTCACGTCTGGCGCGGGCGCGGGCAGCGCTGGCGAGGCTTGAACGCATGGCGAGGACGATGACATCCGACGCCCGCAAGAAGGACACGCGAGAAAAGATCGAGCTCGGCGGACTGATCGTCAAGGCCGGTCTGCGCTACGAGAAGCGAGCACTGTTGCTGGGCGCGCTGGTCGATGCAGCGCGCCGCATCAAGAGTGACGATACCGAGCGGTCCAGGCTCACGGCAATCGGCGTGGAGGCCTTCGGCAATGACGATCAATAGGATTGCGCTCGTCGTCATGCCAGGGACGTTGATGATCCTGGTCGTCATCGGGATGACAGGGGTAGAGCAGTGGCTTTCCGGTTTTGGCAAGACCGAGGCCGCGCGACTGGCATGGGGGCGGGCGGGCATCGCATTGCCCTATGTGGCCAGTGCGGCGATCGGAATTCTGTTGCTGTTTTCGAGCGCCGGTTCGATCAATATCAAGCAGGCAGGTTGGGGCGTCGTCGCGGGATGCAGTGGGACGATCTTGATCGCAGCCATTCGCGAAACAATGCGCCTTTCCGCTTTCATGACAGTACCCGCCGACAAGACGGTCTGGGCCTTTCTCGATCCGGCGACGTCGATCGGCGCGAGTGCGGCGCTCTTATGTGCCGGCTTCGCGCTTCGCGTGGCGCTCATCGGCAATGCGGCATTCGCAAGGGCCGAGCCAAAACGCATTCAGGGCAAGCGGGCGCTCCATGGCGAAGCGGATTGGATGAAACTGACGGAGGCAGCAAAGCTGTTTCCCGATGCCGGTGGTATCGTCATCGGCGAGCGCTATCGGGTCGACAAGGACAGTGTCGGGAGCCAAGCGTTTCGCGCCGACAGCGCTGAGACGTGGGGCGCCGGCGGCAAGTCGCCGTTGCTGTGCTTCGATGGCTCGTTCGGCTCGTCGCACGGGATCGTCTTTGCCGGTTCCGGTGGCTTCAAGACGACGTCGGTGACGATCCCGACGGCACTGAAATGGGGCGGCACGCTGATCGTGCTCGATCCTTCGAACGAGGTCGCACCGATGGTCTCCGTGCATCGCGGCGGAGCCGGAAGGGATGTATTCGTCCTCGATCCAAGGAAGCCTGACATCGGTTTTAACGTGCTGGACTGGGTCGGTCGTTTCGGCGGGACGAAGGAAGAGGATATTGCCTCGGTCGCCTCCTGGATCATGAGCGACGGCGGAGGCGTGCGTGGTGTCCGTGACGACTTCTTTCGCGCATCGGCGCTGCAACTGCTGACGGCGCTGATCGCCGATGTCTGCCTGTCCGGCCGCACGGACGAGCACGACCAGACGCTTCGGCAGGTGCGCATGAACCTCTCGGAGCCGGAGCCGACATTGCGCAAACGGCTGCAAGACATCTACGACAATTCGGGCTCGGATTTTGTGAAGGAAAACGTCGCAGCCTTCGTCAACATGACGCCGGAAACTTTCTCCGGCGTCTACGCCAACGCGGTCAAGGAAACACACTGGCTTTCCTATCCGAACTACGCGGCGCTAGTATCGGGAAAGAAGTTCGCGACCAACGACATCGCGGCCGGCAATACGGACGTCTTCATCAACATAGACCTCAAGACCTTGGAGACCCATTCCGGTCTTGCGCGCGTCATCATCGGCTCGTTTCTGAATGCGATCTACAATCGCGACGGACAGATCAAGGGGCGCGCCCTGTTTCTCCTCGATGAGGTCGCGCGCCTCGGCTACATGCGGATCATAGAGACGGCACGCGATGCCGGTCGCAAATACGGCATCACGCTGACGATGATCTATCAGTCGATCGGCCAGATGCGCGAAACCTATGGCGGTCGCGACGCGGCAAGCAAGTGGTTCGAGAGTGCCAGCTGGATTTCGTTTGCCGCGATCAACGATCCAGAGACCGCCGATTACATCTCCCGACGCTGCGGCATGACCACGGTCGAGATTGACCAGGTGAGCCGCAGTTTCCAGGCAAAGGGATCATCACGAACACGCTCGAAGCAGCTCGCTGCCAGACCACTCATTCAGCCCCATGAAGTTCTGCGCATACGCGCCGACGAACAGATCGTCTTCACCGCAGGAAACGCGCCGCTCCGATGCGGACGAGCCATCTGGTTCCGGCGCGACGACATGAAGGCATGCGTCGGCACGAACAGGTTTCACATGATCGGGGATACGCCAAAGCCTGCATGATCCAAGCCGGCGCGCGGTGCAACCGAGCAAGGCTGATCCAGGAAAAAGAAGAGTATCGGAGAAATCAGCATAGCGACGCCCGACGGGCGAGATTTCGGGAATTCTCGTTGCGTGACGGGAGGAAAACAGGGCAGCCGCAGGAGCCTCAACATAGTGGCCCGAAGGGGAGGCGGGATCGACTGCCCCCGCCCGTCGCGCACCATTTTGCCGGCCACACCGCAGCCCGGAGCCAAGCTCCTCCGTAAACGCAGATGAAACCGGGTCCGACATAGGTTGAGACGAAACGAGGGGATCGGAAAGTGGCGAAATCAAATGTGGTTCCGTTTAGAAAGCCGCCGAAGGCCGGAGGCGGTCGCGACCGGCAGCGCGCGGGTGGAGGACTGCTGAGATCTGGGCGGAACAGATGGCGTAAACGCTCGACGGCAGTTCTATGCACCGTGATCATTGCTGTTGGGGGTTGGCTTGCCTATGGCGGCGCCGACGTTCTCCCCGATCTCGCCACTTTGGCCAAGAAACCGATGACGGATTCATTGTCGACCGCATTTTCGATGTGCGACGGAAGCCATCGAGCGAACTGCGTCGTCGACGGCGACACATTCTGGTTCAACGGCGAGAAAATCCGCATCGCCGACATCGATACGCCTGAACTCAGCCCGCCCCGGTGCGAGGCGGAACGGATAAAGGGTGAGGCGGCAAAATCCCGCCTGCTGACGCTGCTCAACGCTGGAAAATTCTCGCTAGCGGCCGGGTTCCGTGACGAAGACAAATATGGACGCAAACTGCGAACCGTATTTCGTGCAGGCAATTCGCTGGGCAATGCCTTGATCAAGGAAGGGCTTGCCCGATCATGGGATGGTGCCCGACACGGCTGGTGCCAGGGCGGGTGACAGCCATCATCACCTTCCCTGCACGGGAGAGGGATAGGGGTTTGGGGAAAGGGAGGAGGGAACCGTCTCCCTTTCTCCCTGGGAGGAAGTTTGAAGGAGGGGCATTGCCCTTCCTTCATGGGGTGAGATCGAGAGGGGCGGCAGAGCCCCCCTTTCATAGCCGCTCCGCTCGGTCGATCCGGCTGGAGGGGCTCATGTGAATAGGCAAAGACCAGAGGCGACAAGCCGCCTCTGGTCTCGACCTCAGTCGCTCGGATCGAAAGGCTCTTTGTCCTCAAGGCCGGTGTGCCATCGTTTGTCGGACCACCGCGACGGGAGGTAGATCTCATCACCGCCGAAGTGCGCAATGATGATCTCGCTGGCCTCGTGGAACAAACCGAAATCGACCTTGTTGTCGACTGCCCAAAGCAGCGCTGCAGACAGAAACTCCCGCGAGATATCGGCGGGAAGATGCACTTCCGCATCGAAATTTCGGCGCAGCCGTTCAAGCCAATCCGGCTGTTGATCCGGCCGCTTCTGATCTTCTTCCACCACACGAGCGAATTGATGCTTTGTCATCAGAGTCTCCTTTTCGTTTTCTGACGAAAGGTGTCGGCACCGTAGTCCGTGAGGGGTCAGGGACCGCGGAACGCGGCCGCCCTGCGGCGAGCGGAGGAACCGATTTTCTCTGTGCCGCTTGCGGCGTTGGGAAAATTGGGGGGGCCGCGATGTCCTTGACGCCGGAGTGCGACCTGAAAGTCGCATGAATCTCTGTTTCGAGAGGAGAACACGTGATGTGAACTTTACGAAACCGACCGTTCCATCGGTCGTTCCCTACCCGAACATGCGAAGTTGGCAACGACTCCGTGTGGAGCTTCGGGGACAACGTAACCACCGGGTGACCGGTCCACCGAACCGTGAGGCGAAGTGGAAACTGCCAGCACAAAGGCGGTGAGGTGCAAGGGATGAGCAATGACGACCAACACAAGTGAACTTCCGATAAACGCCGTAACAAGGAACAAGCCAAATGTGCTGATAGGCTTGAACCAAAAGGTGTGCAGCAAGGTGTGGTCCTTTCCGGTTGGACCTCCATGGACGGAAAGCTGCCGGCGAAAAGGAAGGGTCCGACTGGCTCTGAGATTCATGCGGAACAGGGTAAGCCCATAGCGCTGCCGGTAACGGCAGGCGAACCGTAAGGAACGCTGTTGGTGTTGTGGGTAAAGGAAGGCGGAGAAAGCGAAGGCCCGGCTGTAATGGTCGGGATACGGGCTGCAACATCGCCCGACACGAAAGTGGGCAGACTTCCGCTCGGTCATTCATGGCGAGAGAACATGACTAATTGCTGGACGAGGAAAAGCAGATGACGGCAATCGGTGCGAAAGCAGCGAATGCTGGTGCGTCCTCGCACGGAGGGCAGATTTGGGATCAGACAGACTGGTCGCAGATTGAAGCAACCGTGAAGCGACTTCAAGTGCGTATCGCCAAGGCCACTCGCGAATGCCGATGGGGCAAGGTAAAAGCCTTGCAACGTCTGCTGACCCGCTCGCACAGCGGCAAGATGCTGGCTGTGAAGCGGGTGACGGAGAATCGCGGGAAGAAAACGCCGGGAGTGGACGGAGAAATCTGGACAACCCCGGTGGCCAGATGGAAGGGAGTAATGTCGCTGCGGCATCACGGCTACCGTACCATGCCGTTGCGACGCGTTTATATTCCCAAGAGTAACGGCAAGAAGCGCCCGCTCGGGATACCCCGTATGCTGTGCCGCGCAATGCAAGCCTTATGGAAGCTTGCGCTGGAACCAGTGACGGAGACCTTGGCGGACCCGAATTCCTATGGATTTCGGCCCAAACGCTCGACAGCCGACGCCATTGAGCAGTGCTTCATCACGTTGGCAAGACGGAAGTCCGCCACGTGGGTTCTAGAGGGCGATATCAAAAGCTGTTTCGATGAAATCAGCCATGATTACATCCTCGAGCATATGCCTATGGACAAGGCGATCCTGCGGAAGTGGCTTCAAGCCGGATATGTTGAAGAGGGAACTCTGTTCGAGACGCGGGCGGGAACCCCGCAAGGGGGCGTGATTTCGCCCACAATCGCTAACAGAGTGTTGGATGGGCTTGAGGCCGCAGTCGATGCAAGCGTGGGATCGTCGAAATCCACGTACCGAAAAGCCAAGCCCCACGTCATCCGTTATGCCGACGACTTTATCGTAACCAGTGCATCGAAAGAGGTGCTGGAACACAAGGTCTTGCCGGCGATCAGGAAATACCTGGCTGTTCGTGGACTGGAACTCTCGGACGAGAAAAGCAGAATCACGAACATTGCGGATGGTTTCGATTTTCTGGGCCAGAATGTGCGAAAGTACAACGGCAAACTTCTCATCACGCCGTCCAAACACAGCGTCAAGGCGCTGCTGGATAAGGTCCGGAGAATCATCAAAGGCAACGCCGCCATCGCGCAGGAAGGATTGATACAAATGCTGAACCCGATCATTCGGGGATGGGCGATGTATCACCGCCATGTCGTGGCGAAGGCGACCTTCTCTTCGATAGACTTCTACATCTGGCGCATGCTCTGGAGATGGGCGTGCCGACGACACCCTAACAAAGGAGCACGGTGGATCAGGAGAAGGTATTTCAGGGTCAACGGTAGCCAGTCATGGGATTTCAGCACGGAGGACGCCAAGTATGGGCTTGTCCGTGCAGCGGCTGTCCCAATCAAGAGACATGCCAAAATTCCGGCGCTGGCTAACCCGTTCGATCCCACATGGGATGACTACCTCGCCCGCCGTCAGGACGCGAAACATACCGCCGGGGAGCCCGGTGTCACAACGTGGCGCTGGAGAATGGCTTGAGCCGGGTGCGGAGTGATCCGCACGCCCGGTTCTTAGGGGGCGGCGGGGCAGCAATGCCCCGCTGCTACCCGACACGGCGGGTGCAAAATGGGGTGTCAGAGAGAGATAGAACCGCGTCCGGAAGGGACGCGACCGCTTGCCATCTCCGATGGCCGTAGGACCTTCCGGCTGTCTCCGGACAACGATTTTTGACAGGGGCATGCTTCCTGCTGCGAGAGGATCGTGACCCGGCTGGGCGGAGACCGCGTGCGGGCTCCGGTCGCAGCGCGACTAGAGCCGTGCGCCGTCAGCGCCTCGCCCGAGCCCACTCTTCACGGAAATGAATCGGTCGCAATTGTTCGATTCACATATGTCGTTGGACGTGTCGCTAGCCTGTGACGATGATGTCAACATGATCAAGCAACCCTTTCAGATCTATATCGAACGAACTGACGCGGCGAAGAACATGGCCCGCTTCTACGCCCTGCAGATTTCCGTATCGCTATTCGGGGAAACCTGCCTGACGAGACGATGGGGAAGGATTGGAACGTCGGGGCAGATGATGATGCACCACTTCGGGCGGGAGGAAGAGGCCGTCAGACTGTTCCTCGATCTGACACGGCAGAAGAGGGCCCGTGGCTATCGCCCGAGAGCCGTCACGCAGCGGCCGCTCCGCTGATCCAAGACGGCACCTCCCGCGGAACGAACGAAAGAGGCCGCCGAAGCGGCCGTGGTGCGTCACCTGCGCCGGTTCCAGTCGGTCTCGAACGAAACCTCGATCTCGACGAAGAACGGGATCTTGATTGCGAGCTTCAGCCCGAGCTTTCCCTTGCGGAAGAAATGACAGATTACCTTGCAGAGAGTACGGAGCCGGCGGCCTGTGGCTGCGAGGAACTTTGCGAGTTGTTGCATGGCATGTTCTCCTTTCGAATTGCTGATATCGCGGGGATCGAAAGCAGACCTCGGAGGAACGCCGCACCGGAACGGTCGAAGCGCCAGCGCAGAACCTGGAGCCGCCTGAATTTTGCTTGGGCGAGGAGCCGCTTGCGGCGGGGAAAATTCTGGTGGCGCAAGGTTGCGGCGTGGTGAAGGGACTGCAACATCCCTGGCGTAGATGTTAGCCGTATCGAAAGGAGAGATGCGACCGTGCGGTTCGGCCTGAGTGGGAAGCGTCGGAAGCGGTCACGGTGGCCGCCGAAGAAAGGGAGAGTAGCCGCCTCAGAAGGGCGGCTCGGCCTCGATTGCGCCGGCCTGCTCGGCCAGTTGCACGGCGAGCTCCGCCCGGGCAAGTTCGAGCTCGCCCTCGATCTGGCGGCGCTCGGCGGCGTCGCAGGTGTTCTTCAGCTCGGCACGCAGTTCCTCGATGTGCTGTTCGATTTTCATGGTCTCATCTCCTTGAGTTCGTGAAAGACGAGCTCGCGGGGCGGGACGGGGTGGTGGGGTCAGGGATCGCGAACGCGACCGCCAGCGGCGGCGTGTGGGGAGCCGATTTCGTGTTGGCGCCACAGGCGTCGATGCGAAATTGGGGGAACCGCTCGTCCTTGAGGCCGCCATCCCGCCCCGGCACCATCTGGCGATCTGAGCGGCTATTTCCGTTTCTGTATGGCACCGGAAAAGCCGAAACCGGGCTCGACGCCCGGTACCGGCTTCTCATTTTGGCGGAAGAGGCCCCGCCCGGCTGGCGGCGCCTCGAGGACCTCAGTCCCGGTTCGGGCGGGACCAGATCAGCTGGAAGCCGTCTTCGCCTTCGACTTCCGTCAGCGTCGCGTAGATCGGAGCCGGGAAGCTCGGGTCGTCGAGCTTGACCGAGAGGTAGTCGCGGTCGCTCTCGTTGGAGCGCTTCTGCCAGGCGGCGCCCAGTTCGACATTATGCGGTCCACCGCATAATGTCGATTATGCCGAGCACGTGCTTATGCGGAGTTCTTTTCACTGAAGGCTGGATTCCCCGGCGGTTGCGATGGATTTTGCTCCGCATAATCCCGAGGGAGTGGAAGGCGGCGCCCCGCTTTGAGCGGAGCGCCGTTGAGCTGGTCAGCGGGACCATATGAGCTTGTGCTCGCCCTTGTCGCCCTGGACGAGGGAGGCGTAGACGGGCGCCGTGAAGGACGGATCGTCGAGCTTGAGCGAGAGGTATTCGGCGCCCGTTTCGCGGGCGGTGCGGCTCCAGCCGGCTCCGAACTCGACACCCGTTGCTGTGACGCGGAAGTCAGGAGCGCGATCGTTGTCGCGGTCGCAGGGTTTGATGGATGCCTTGACGTTGAGGGTGAGGGTCTTGATGGTACCGGTGTAGGCGCCGGTTTCGTCGCGGGTGAAGGTGCCAATCTGGGCCATTGTCTTGATCTCCTGAGGTTGTTCGAAGCCGCCCGATGCGGCCTCGATGGCGGTCGAGAGGCGACGGATTGGTCGGGACGCATCTGCAGGACCGCAGCGTGAGCGAAGGACGGCGGCAGCCGAGCTTGTTGGCTCGCGAGGAATGGCCGCTTGCGGTCAGGGGAAGAAGGTCGGCGGAGCCGTTGCAGGCCATGGCCGGTCCGGCGCCAGACCAGCCCAAAAGAGAGGTCGTATCGGGGGCTTTGCAGCAGTGTCGTCAGAAAGCGACATAGGCGATCGGTGCCTCCCATCAGCATGAACAACGTGCCGCCCGGTGCCCAGCGCTCCCTCCCGCGGCTCCGGATACCATCTTACAAGGTCCCACAAGACACGTTGCATGCGCCCGACGAGGTACAGTGACCATGTCGAGCGCAACGTCAGATGGAGCGGAATCGCCCGTCTTGACGAGGAACTCCACTCAGCTGCGGATCCGCTTCGAATGCGTGGGTTCTTCCAAGCCCGAGAGCAAGGATGCGATCAGGGCATCCGGCGCCTTGAACCTGCCGCGTCTCAGTTCAGGAGGAACGACCGCCTCGACCGCTTCCAATTTTTCGGTTGGGTCCATGCGGAGATAAACTTCCGTTGTGCGAATGTCGGCGTGGCCGAGCCACAAGGCAACCTTGCGAATGTCATGCGTCGCCTGCAGCATGACCACTGCGCAACTGTGCCGAAGCTGATGCGGAGAGACACTTCGGTTGCGCAGAGATGGACAAGTTTCAGCTGCCTTGTCGACATGCTTGTCCAACACATACTCGAAGCCAGCACGGGTCATTGGCTCGCCGCGGGCGTTGACGAACAATTCCGGCACGCGGACATCGCCTCTTATGCTCAGCCAGGCACGGACATCTCGTGCCGTGTCCTTCCAGAGCGGCAGGCAGCGCTCCTTCCTGCCCTTGCCGCGAACCATCACGCTCGCGACCTGTCGAAGCGACAGATTTTCGGTGAGGACGCCGATCAGTTCGGAGACGCGTAAGCCTGCGCCAAAGCAAAGGTGCATCATTGCCCTGTCGCGAACGCCCGACCGCAACGAAAGGTCGGGAGCGTCGAGGATTGCGCGGACCTCTTCCATTGTCAGGTAAGGGATGAGTTTCTGGTCATGGCGCTTGGGCGGGATTGCATGGACACGGCCAATCTGCTCAAGCGCTGAGGGAACCTTGTGCTCGACGTAGCGCATGAATGTCTTGATCGCAGCGAGACGTACATTGCGCGTCGCCGCGCCATTACCTCGATCCTGTTCGATGTGGTTCAGGAAGGCCACGATCATTGGCGCATCAAGGTCTTCTATTGCAAGCAAGGATGGACGGGAGCCCAGCCGCTTTGCGGCGAAGTCGAACAGCAGCTTGAAGCAGTAGGCATAGGTCTCGCAGCTCTGCGGACTGTAGCCTCGCTGGCCCGGCATGTAGTCGCGCAGGAATCCGGTGATCAGTGGGGCGAGCTTCGTCATGCGGCGCTCTCCCCAACCAGCATTTCCGAAGCGGCGGCAATATCCGTCATCATTTCCGGCGTTGCCTCAAGATACCAGTAGGTGTTTCGGATATCGGCATGGCCCAGATAGGTCGACAAAGCGACGAAGTGTCGAGCGACAACGCCGCGCTCGGCTCCGCACTGTTCCAGCACCCGGGTTGCAAAGGTGTGACGAAGATCATGTATGCGAGGCTGTTGCCGGCGTTCTGGAGCAACCCCTGCCCGTCGGAGAATGCAGCGGAATGTATAGTTCACGGTGGTCGAGAACATCTCCCGATGTTGGACTGATGGAAAGAGCCAGTCACACACGCCGGCGTGTTGGCGGCGGGCTTCAAGATAGGTTTCAAGCGCCTGGACAACCGTCACATGCAGCGGCACGAGCCGGCTCTTCCGGAACTTGGTCTCACGGATGTGCAGGACGCCCCCATCTCGGATATCGTCGAGCTTGAGCGCCAACGCTTCCGATACGCGGAGTCCCGTGGCTGCAATCAACCCGAACAGCATGACATAGAGCTGGCGCCGCAACGGATTTGGTCTCTGATGCCGAAGCTTGCCGGCCATTTCGAGAATGCGCGTGATCTCGTCAGCGGTGTAGATGTAGGGGACCGGTCGCTTTTCCGAGATTCGCTTAACGTCAGCGCGTGGAATTTCGTGCCGCGAATCCTCGGCGTGCACGAATCGGGCAAACAGGATCAGGTCCGTCAGGCGTCGCGCCCGAGCGCCAGGTGTCCGGGCGACGATGGCCAGCCATGATAGAACCGACGAGACGCGAATGTGGGTTTCCCCCCGATCCGCAGCGAAGCATGCAAAGGCGCGAAGGTGTCGTCCGGCCTTCACGAGCTTGTAGCCGAGCGCGTGACGAAGGGAGATGTAGCGATCAACGTCATCGTTCAGCATGGCAACCTCCCGCCCCATGGCTGAGCAATCTCCGACAGGAGGTCGATATCCACCTTGGCATAAAGCGCCGTAACGGATGGCGAGCGATGCCGTAGAACGGCGCCGACGCCACCGAGACTCGCGCCATTCCGCAACATCGCTGACGCCGCCGAGTGCCGGAGAACATGGGCGCCGCGATGAACACTTTTGATCTTGGCCCTGTCGAGCGCGCGCCGCACGATACACTTCACCGTGATACGGCTTATCGGCCGGATCGGGGCGGTGTCCGTCAGGAATACACGAGCCGTCGCACTGCGAGGGCGTGCCCGCTCGATATAGGCAAGCATGGCGTCGCCAATCTCCTGGGTTAGCGGCAAGTGCTCCTCGCGCCGGGCTTTGCCGACAAGCGTTATCAGGCTGTTCTTCCAGTCCACGTCGTCGAAGTTGAGATTGGCGACTTCACCCGCTCTCAACCCCAGTCGGACAAGCAGAAGGAGGATGGCCCGGTCGCGTAACCGGCCTTCGCCATCGCACTCGGCAAGGAGGCGTTCGATATCAGCTTGCGCCAGGAAACGCGGTGTTGTCGCCAACTGCCAACTGGCGAAGCGCGGAACCGCATGTTCCCGCCCGACTGGGCATTGTCCAATGGCCACAAGATACCTGAGGTAGGCGCGCGTTGCGACAGTGACACCTTGAGCTCGGCCGCGGCCATGCGGTTTGGCGCGCTCTAGGACGAAGTCACGGATCGCGGCTGCCGTATAGGCTTCCGGAGCCGTGCCGAGCAATGCCAGAAGGTCGATCAGGACCGGCTGATAGGTATCGAGCGTGGAATCCTTGATGCCGCGCTGTTCCTTCATCCAGCGTCTGAATGCGGCAAGCGTCGGCCAGGTATCCTCCAACGAAGAGGGCTGCTCTTGGGGCAGAATGTCCTTCTCGCGCAGATAAGAGATGAAGAGCCTAGCCGCACCCTGCGGAGCGCGGGCAGTTTTCCCGCCCTGGAACACCGAGGCCGATACACTCAAGCCCGCGGCAAGTGTGTCGACGTCGTAGCCAGCGGCGTGTACCCAGTCGCCCCACAGCGCCAGCAGGCGTATCACCTCAACGGTTGTCGCAGGCGAATAGCTCCGCTGAGCGAGCCAGCTCCTGAACCCGTCGACATGTGGCTGTAGCCACATGATCCGGACATCGACGCTGCGGCGATGCCTACGCTTTCGTTTTGTCATTCTGGTACCCTCGATGGTTGGTCGTATCGGAGAAGTCCGACGTGTCGAGCAAATCGAAGGAATCAAATTCATTCCAGCGGCAAGCGAGCAGCAGCTTATCCGTCTTCATCACGCCCCGAGTAGAGCCTCACGGGGCCAGCGCTCATTGCTGTACCTCACGTTGAAGCAGTGACGGCGGGAGGGAGCGCTGGGCACCGGGCGGCACGTTGTTCATGCTGATGGGAGGCACCGATCGCCTATGTCGCTCTCTGACGACACTGCTGCAAAGCCCCCGATACGACCTCTCTTTTGGGCTGGTCTGGCGCCGGACCGGCCATGGCCTGCAACGGCTCCGCCGACCTTCTTCCCCTGACCGCAAGCGGCCATTCCTCGCGAGCCAACAAGCTCGGCTGCCGCCGTCCTTCGCTCACGCTGCGGTCCTGCAGATGCGTCCCGACCAATCCGTCGCCTCTCGACCGCCATCGAGGCCGCATCGGGCGGCTTCGAACAACCTCAGGAGATCAAGACAATGGCCCAGATTGGCACCTTCACCCGCGACGAAACCGGCGCCTACACCGGTACCATCAAGACCCTCACCCTCAACGTCAAGGCATCCATCAAACCCTGCGACCGCGACAACGATCGCGCTCCTGACTTCCGCGTCACAGCAACGGGTGTCGAGTTCGGAGCCGGCTGGAGCCGCACCGCCCGCGAAACGGGCGCCGAATACCTCTCGCTCAAGCTCGACGATCCGTCCTTCACGGCGCCCGTCTACGCCTCCCTCGTCCAGGGCGACAAGGGCGAGCACAAGCTCATATGGTCCCGCTGACCAGCTCATCGGCGCTCCGCTCAAAGCGGGGCGCCCTCATTCAATCACATAGCCCAGCGCGCGATAACCCACTCGTCGCTTTGCGGCCATCCGGGCCAGCACCGGAACGGTGCTGTCGACATAATCGACGACCAAGACGTCCCGCTTGCCATCATGCTGACGATGCAGACGTCCGACATACTGGGCCAAAGTGCCTTTCCAGGCGATCGGCATGGTTAGGAACAACGTGTCGAGCCGTGGGTCATCGAAGCCTTCCCCGATATAGCGTCCTATCGCAAGTATCAGGCGCTCATCATCGTCTGCGACATTCAACGCCGTGTTGGCTTGCTTGCGATCCTTCGCCGACATGCCACCGCGCAGCACCACCAGATTTTTCACGAACGGTGAGAACTTCTGCTGGAGATAATCGAGGTGATCCTTCCGCTCCGTCAGCAGGATGGGCGAACGTCTGGCCTCAAGGGATTTCAGCACGTCATCGAATATCAGATCGTTTCTGCCTTCGTCCTGCGCAAGGGCTGCATAGATCGCTGGCATTGACGGGCGCTCGGCCGAGGCGAGCGACGCTGGCAACTCAAACTTCGTCGAACGGTCGCGGACACGGTGGCGAATACCACGCTCGGCAGCTTGAACTCTTGCATCGACCCGATGGCGAACGGGGCCGCATTGCATGAAGATGATGGGATGATGTCCGTCTTTTCGTGCGACCGTCGCTGATGGGCCGACGACATATCGCGCCTTGGATCTACGAGCGACAAGCTCAAAGCTTGCAGCGGACAGATGGTGGCATTCGTCGACAATCAGATGACCGTAGTTGCCGACGATGTCATCGACCTCGCCATTGCGAACCAGGCTTTGGATCAGCGCAACATCGATGATCCCTGTCGGCTTCCTTTTCCCGCCACCGATGATGCCGATCTGCTTTGGGTCGATGCTCAGGAAGGAACTCAGACGCTCTACCCATTGGGTGAGAAGCTCCCTTCGGTGAACAAGAACCAGCGTATTGCGGCTTCGATGTGCTGTGAGTGCGGCTGCGACAACCGTCTTGCCGAAGGCGGTCGTGGCGGCGAGCACGCCGTTATCGTTGGCGACAAGAGCATCAAAGGCCCGCAATTGTGGCTGGCGAAGCACCCCTTGGAAGGAGACGCCGGTGGGTAGAACCTCTCCATCTTCGCGCAGATCCTCCAAAATGGCGGTCGCGCCATGGCTCCTGATCAGCTCTACAGTTTCGTCGAAGCAGCCTCGTGGCAGCGCTACATGGCGTGGGTGAAGCTCGGCACAGGAAATGATCCGAGGCTTGCCAAATATCGGCAATCGCATTGCTTGCGCGCGATAGAATTCCGGGTTCTGGAATGCTGCCAGGCGCACGAACTGCGCAATCAGCGCGGAAGGAAGCTCGGTTCTATCGATGTAAACCTGGTCGGCGATTACAACCTTGATGCTTTGGGGGATCGCAGTCTCAATTCGCCGCGGCTCGCTACGGCGTGACGGCAACATCTTCCACGGTTCATCGGCATGTTCGTCATCGACCGGCATCCGGACGCCCAAGACCCGTCCCGCCAATTCGGCTTCATAGGCAATCCTGAAGACTTCTTCCGCCGATAACCTGGGCAAAGACGACAGGTACGCCCACTGGTCATCGTAAGGTCGTAAGTCGCCATCGACAAAAATGCTGTTGCCATTTTCACGGGCTTTCCTTTGCAGGGGAAGCGCGATCAGATTGCCGAAGCCGCCAAGTGGCATCGTGTCCTGATTGGGAAAGAAACGGTCATAAGACGTGAAGCCGATCTCAGGGCGGCTCTCCATCGTCTCTGTTATCAGCGCGGCAGCCAGTTGACGGGCGATCCTGGCCGGAATGGGCTCGGCGAAGAATATCCAGACATGGCCTCCGTTTCCCGACCTCGAGCGTTCGAGGGCTGCGGCAATACCTTTTGCACGACACGTTGCCAGCAAAGCTCTGGAATCATCCGCCCAGCTTTCCTTGTCGAAGTCAGCAGCAAGGAACCAGCATGTTTCGTCTTGCAGCAGTGGATATACGCCGGCAACAAAGTCGCTTGAGCGAACATCGCCGCCACGGAGGTGCTTTTCGATGATATCTTCGGAATATGCGATGAAAGCCTGATGCGGGCAGTCCCCGCATTTCACCTTCGGCTTGCCGCAGATTCCTTTCGCCCACTCATTAGAACAGGCCGGTGAATAGCCGGAGCGTCCGTCCTTCTTGTTGTTCCAGCGAACCGGGAAGACGTCGGGACGGCCGGCAAACAGCTGCCGGAACAACCCCACTTTTTCCATCGACGGCGAGCTGTTGGTCACAGGAGCGTCGGCGAAGACCGGCTTCTCTGCGCGGGCCTTGCTATCGGAAATCAGCTGCTGCTCAAACGCCTTCAGCTCACGTTCAAGCACCATCCGCTCGTCATTCAGATCGGCTAACCGCCGTCGAATGCGAGCAATGTTCTCCCAAGCATCATTCTTTTCCGCCAACTTCGCAGCTTTCGCCTAAATGACCGTGGGTATCAGCATAGGCCAAAGGCGTCCCTATTTTAAGACGCACTATCCATCACAGCCTCCGGGATTATGCAAAGCAGAATCCGCCGAAATCAACGGCAAATCCGGCCTTCAGCGACCGACACTCTGCATAAGCACGTTCTCAGCATAATCAACGGCTCCCGCTGCGTAGATTCGGAAGTGCGGGCCCTTGTCGGAGGGGTTTTCGACGCGAATGATGCGAGCCTTGACGTTGAGGTTGAGTGTCTTGATGGTGCCGTTGAAGCCGTTTTCGGTGGAGGTGAAGGTGCCGATAGTTGCCATTGCCATAGTCCTTTTGCTGTTTCGGGCCGCGCCCATCGCGGCCTCGATGGCAGTCGCAAAGACCGGGGACGATCGGACCGCACCCATGGGCCGGAATGCAATGGAGGGCGGCCGGGAGCAGCTTTGTTGCTTCGCGAGGAATGGCGGCAAAGCCGACAGGGGAAGAAAGTTGCGACGGCCGTTGCGGGAAAACGACCGAGGCGAAGCCGGTCTCCGGTCAGACATGCCTCATCGAGCCCGCGAAAGGGAGCGCCGGTGACAGGGGCAAAGGAGGTTGGCAATGGCGACGGCGCGCGATCGCTCCCATTACCAAAACGGACGCGCGGTCAGCCCACGCTCAAGTCCGTCACGTTGCTGACCTGATGCGTCGTTTCCCGGCACTGAGCCCGGTTGCCTCCGCGGTCGCGTCGGATATCGTTGCACCGCGATTCGCCTGGGGGATTCATGCGCAAACAGACAAAGCCGTTCATCGTTGAGATCAAACCGTCACGCAAGCCGAACACGGAAGACGTCGATCTGGGGGAAGGTAGACCTGAGGACCGGCACCAACCGGGCCGCCACGCCTGAACGGGAAGGTGAACCAGCCGCCCTCGATGAGAGCGGCCGGCCCTGATTGATACGAGCGGCTCTCAAGCGGCCTCTCGTGCCCGACCGTCCGCCGGCTGAAGCTCGTGCAGATAGTTGACTGCGCGCTGTGCATGCGCGGCCGCGGCGAAGATGAACCGCTTCTCGTTCTTGAGAATTTCGAGCCAGGATGCAAGGTAACTGGCGTGATCGGGCCTCGGTTCGAGCTCCGGGACGATGCCGAGATCGGCGGCCAAAAAGCAACCGCCGAGATCGGCGATCAGCTCTTCGTGCGCTCTCGAAGCGCGATCCTTGTGATAGCGGGAAAGATCACGATCGAGGCGCTTTTCCGAGCCTGACCAATGGGTTAGCTCATGTCCGAGGGTCGCAGTAACTCGGCGCGTCGCGGAAACTTTCGAACGGCGGCATTTGTACGATATCGAGACCCGGATTGAAATAGGCTTGGTTGCCGCCGTGGCGGATGACCGCGCCGGTATTGGCAAAGAAGGTGTCTGCATGGGCGATCCGCTCCACCGGATCGGTCGCTGGCGCCGGATCGAGGTAGTATTGCTCGGGAAGCCCGTCGATCTGGTCCGCGGAGAATACGGTATACGCCTTGAGGAACGGAATTCCGCGTTCCACTTCCTCACCATGGGCGTCGGTTTCCGTGCGCGTGAAGCGACTGGCATAGACGACGGTTGCGCCAGTCTCGCCCTTGCGGACATGCCCGCCAAGCTCGATGCTCTGCTTGAAGGTCATCCAGATCGGCGAGACGAAGCCTCGCGAGACCGCTTCCGACCAGAGAAGCAGGGTGTTGATTCCCTGATAGGGGAGACCATTGTGGCGCAACGGCCGCGTGATGCGACCTCCCGTGTTCGCCGCATTCCATGGCTTGACCCACGGGCGGACGCCCTTTTCCAGATCCGCGACAATGCGGTCGGTGATTTTCGCGTAGATGTCGACGCGGGTCTTGTTCTCTTTGCTGCTCATGTCCTGACCTCCATCTGGAGCCGCGCCCATCGCGGCCGTGACGCGGGGTCTGGAGCCGGGGCGACGGCCAAGCGAGCGCACCGAAGGCCGGAACGTCAGTGGAGGACGGCAAAGCCGTTGCGGCTCGCTTGCGGCCCCGGCAAGACCGACAACCGCGGCGGCCGCAATGGGCGCCGTTTTGCCTCTTCTTCTTTTCCTTGCTTTCTCGCACCCAGGCGTTCGGCGCCGACATGGAAAAAGGGCGCCCGGGAGAGGCGACCTCTGTCGTGAGAAACTGGCGAGGCCGAAGCCTCGCCGGACTATGCTCTCAGTCGAATGCCGACATCTGCGCGACGGCTGCCTTGCGATCGAGGGATTGACCGGGATTGTCGACCGGACGGTCGAAGGGCTTCCAGGTTTCGCCGACGATCTCTTTGTAGGCAGCCACGGCGCCTTCGGCGGCCATGCGGAGCGCGTGGGCCTGCACACCCATGTCGGCGGCGAATTCGCGCTTGCGCTGCGCGGCACTGTCGTAACCGACGGGACCGTCGAGATCTTCGTCACGGGCATCATTGGCGGCCTTGGCGGTGGCATCGCGCGCCTCGGTGACGGCCTTGCTGTAGAACTGGCCGGCGCCGTGGGCGGAGCCGACGAAGGCGCCGACGATCCGCTGCAGGTGGATCTGCATCGCCCGTTCGCCAAGACCTTCACTGAGTGCATCCGCCGTCTCGGAAATCAGGCGCTCATGGAGATCGCGGATCCCGTCGCTGTCGACGATTGCGGTCCCAAAACTCTCGGCGATCTTCAGCGCCTGGGCGCTGTCGGGGCAGGTGAGCCGGACCATTTCGAGGGTGGCGCCCTTGCGCAGTTGCACGACGCGAGCGGATTGGCGAGGAGTTGCGGGCTTGGCCATTTTTCTTCCTTTCAACATCCGAAGCGGTTCCGGCCCGTGCCGGCTTGCCCTTCGGTGCGGTCGACCCGAACCGGCGGAAGACGGGCGCTTCAGGGTCCGGGCCTGACCGGACAAGCGGAGCCGATCTGCGGGCAAGCAGGGCATAGCCCTCGCGTAGTCCCGCGGATCTGCTTTGCGAAGGACGGCGGGATCCGGCCGCCCCGCGGCGCGATAGCGGCCTTGAAGCGAACGGCCGCCGGTTCAGACCGCAGCACAACCGAAGGGGAAGCCAGCACGGCTCCGGTCAACCAGACTGTTGAGAGGAAATGGCCGCGAGCATCGCTACTTCTTGTCGTGCCCGCCGTTCGACCGACGCTTTGCTTGTGGGCCCCCGTCCGGCGATCCAGCCCTGGGCAGGCGATAGGATTGCAGCCAGGAGGGTCCGTGAGAGTTGCGCAGGCGACGGAGCGTGCCGGCATCGTCATGCGGCGCCTCCCCCATCCAGACGCGATTGAGGATGTTTTTCCAGCGCCGGCCGTGCTCTGCCGCATAAGCCTGTAGAGCCTGCTCTTCCTCCGCACTAAGCGGCGGCAGTTTTGCCGGTTTGGCCCGCGGCGCGTTGCTCGGCCTCGCCGACACCGCCTCCCGTTCGGCGATCAGCCTGTTGAGCTCCGCCACGCCCGCCTTCAGGCATTCGACCCCACCGAGATGATGAAACCTGATCCAGAATGCGGTGCGCTCCTCCGGCGAGCTGCCGATGCCGGCCCTGCGTTCGAGTTCGCCGATCGTGCTCATGTCCGTTCACCTCCTGGTGCGGCGCCAAGGCTCGCCTGATCCGCGGATGGACCCCGCCGCGCCAGGAGAGCGGCGATTGCCGCATCCTGCCGGGCAAGTTTGCGGGTGAGCGCATCGACCTCGGGCTGACGCTCGGCGGTGAGCGCCGCGAGATTAGCGCGATAGCGCTCAAGGAAAGCGCCCGGTTGCGGCGCCTTTCCACGGTGGAACCCCGCCTGACGCCGGCCGATGAGCGGAATGAGCGCAGTCATTTTCCGCGTGATCTGCCGGTCGATCAGGTCGAGTTGGTGCTGCGTCTGCCGGCGGGCTGCTTCCATGCGCACGAGCTGCGCGGCGTATATCGCGGAAGACATCACACCGTCCTCCCGCGCCAGCCGACGAAGCTTGAGGGACCGGCATAGGCGGCATGTGTCGCTTCATCGATGACGAAGCCGAAGCGACCGACGGCGTAGTCGGCGCTCGGTACCAGAAACCGCCGCTCGGTTACCTTGTCGCCGCGCTGGCACCAAGGGTCGCGATCACCTCGGTCATATCAACGTGGTGGTCGGAACGGATCGCCGAAATCACCACCCAGTCGCAGGCATGGGCCCGCGCAAAGGCGCGGGCGTCCTTCTCGCGGGATTGGCCGGGCTCAAGCGAGCGGCCGAACATCGTTTCCCACGCGTCCGGCCAGCTGTCGCGGACTGTTTGGTCCGCGATCCGCAGTTCGTAACGCGTAAAGAGGTCCGGGAAGGCGAGGGCAACGATCGCCCAGGCGGCGTCTTCTTCATAGAACCCATCGTGAGCTCTGAGCAGTGGATGGATTGCAGCGTTGCGCTCGGAGGAGAGCCTGAAACCGCCATGACCTGCCGTGGTGTGCGAGACGACCCCCTCTGCATAAATGGTGGCGCCCTGTGATGGTCCCCATGGAGTGTTGCAGTTCAAGCGCACTGTCTGGCGGCTGAGTGCCTGGAGGTCGTGGCGATGTTCTGCCTGCTCGGCCATGCGCGCGCGGAAAGCCGCTTCGTCCTCGATAGAGCCATGGTACGAATAGAAGTCGTCGCGTCTGAACTCGGCAAACGGCCGCGACACGCGCCAGGCGCTGGCAAGCAGATGCCCGCCTCGGGATGGAAGCATGGCGAAGACCAGGTCGCCGACGCGCGCAACGGCCGTGCCGTCGGCGCCATGGCCGAATTCGACCCCCGAGATGTCGTCGGCGGAGGATTCGCAGGGCTGGGAGAGGGGCATGTTCATGGGGCAGTCCTCCCTTGGTCGGCGGCCGCTTCGTCGGCTCCGACCTCCTCGAGCACAGCGCTCGGATAGCGATGAGCCTTGAGCCAGATCTCGGCTGCTTGGCGATTTTCCGCGAGATGGAGCAGCTCGCGCGCGTCGCCGGGGCGGTCGAAGATGCGGACGGATCCAGCCGCAGGACGCGCGATGACCTTGAAGGTGAGATCGGAATCGAGCCCGAAGGTCCGGCGGATGGTGACGAGGATGGTGGTTCTGCCGACAATGTCGCCCTCATGAAGGGTGAAGGAGCCGGGCGCGGTATAATTGCCGAGCTTGCGCGGCCCTTCCTTGCGGATCAAACGGCCCTGGCTGTTGCGGGTCTCCCAGGCGGCGAGCTTATTGCGGAAGCGTTCTGGAGGGCGGGGTGTGCCGTCCGACCAGGAGACGAGCGAGCCGATCGGGGCGAGATCGAAGATGAGTGACGCAGACATTCGGACCTCCGTTGGTTCTGCGGTGCGCGAAAACGAAAGCGCCGCCGGGTGTGCCGGCGGCGTTGTTCATTCGGAATGAGAAGGGTGGCGGCTACTCCGCTGCGATGCCGTAGGCTGAATGCTCCTCGGCAAAGTCGTCGGAGACGTCTTCCTGGAGATCGTTCTCACGGGCATGCTGCTCGTCAGGGCCATGTTCATTGGAGGCATTTGCGTCTTCGGTGTCATTCGCGCCGATCGGCGCATCGCCGGCACTTCCAGCGTTCCCATCAGCGCTAGCGTCACCCGAGACCGCATCATCGGCCTGCCGCATCAGATCGGCGATCTCCTGCGGGTCGGGCGCGAACAGTGCGGAGTGATGGACGAAGCTCGCATCGGCCTTGAAATGCTCGACGAGGGCCGAGCGCGTCTCACGCACCCGTGGCCGCGGCTGGATACCGACCTCCCTGGCCGCCGCTTCGAGTGCCTGACGCGACAGGCAGGCGAGGAAGTCTTCGGCGCCCATGTTCGGCAGGAAGTCATTCGCGCCGACCGCTTCGCCGGCAATGCGCGAAACGACACCGCTGTTCGACATGCCGCGACGGCAGGACAGCACGTCAATCAGCGTGGCGCGGGTAGCGACCCGTACCGTCTCCATGTCGAAGGAAAAGCGGCCATCATCGGTGAACAGGCGCGCCGCATGCCGCTTGAAGCGCTTCGGCCCGAACACATGATCATTGGCGCCGGAGTCAACGCGGACGTTCTGGCCGGCGAAGGCAAGAACGAGCAGCGCCATCAGCATGTCATCCTCGACCGGCGCACGGGCCAGCGCCTCGTGCAGCGCGTCGGTGCGGAAGTCGCCGATCATGTCATGGCCCTTCTGAGTGACCTCAGGCCGCGGCTTGGAGCCGGTTGTATCCTCCTCGATCTCGGAAGAACCAGGGGCGACCGAGCCGGTCTTTCCAGCAGCAGGCTTTGGGTCCGGCATACGGTAATGCACGGTCTGAACCTTGCCCTCGCGATCGATATACATGCCGGTGTGATCACCCTTGCCGGGCTTGCCGTAGACGCGTTCGGCCTTCTTCGGCAGTTCCGGCTGGCCCCAGTTGTTGACCTCGACGACCGCGCCCTTCTTCGGCAGATTGTTTGTCATCCATTCCTGCTGCGCGCCGAGAAAGGCTTCGACATTGGTGGTGTAGCGATTGTCCTGATCGGCTGGACCAAACAGGTCGTCGGCCCATTCGATCCCATAGGCCTCGCGAAGACCCTCGCTGAAGCTCGCATCGCGGGCATACATGCGGGTTTTCGACAGGCCGTTGGCGATCTGCCACCAGGCGGCCGTATCGCCCTTCTTCGGCTTATGCGCCTTCCAGACTTCCTTCTGCTCCTCGAGCGATGCGGCGGCGATCGTCCTGAGCTGCTGCTCGTTCGGCATGTCGCCCCTTGCCATCTGGTCGAGCATGGCGGGAAACACATTGGCGAGAAGACGAAGCTTGCGGATCTGGCGGACGGGCAGCGCAAGCGCGACGGCGATCGCTTCTTCGGTCCAGCCGAGTGCCACGAGACGCTCGATGCCGCGCCACTGGTCGACGGGGTTGAGAGGTTCAAACGCGACATTGGCGATCATCGAGCGCATCGCGCCATTGTCGTTTGCGGCGTCGGTCACGAGAACCTCGATCTCCTCAAGGCCTGCGGCAATCGCCTGGCGCACACGGCGGTGGCCGGCCTGGATGACGAAGCCGTTGCCGCCGTCGGTCTCGGGCGAGACGACAGGGGGCTGGATGATGCCGACAGATTTGACCGTCGCCAGCAACAACGCGTCGGCCTGCGGGGAAGATTTCGAGCGGCGGGCGCCATCGGGATTGTCCTTCAGCGCGCGGGGATCGAGTTTCAGGATATGCATGGGAAAGCTCCGTTTGTCCGGGTTGCGGGAGACGGCTAGCTGCCGCTCCTTGCCTGTCTTCATTCCTTCGAAGACACCCCTCCGACCGCGGAGCGGGCTGGCCGATGCAACTGCGCGCGAGCAGCCCTGCCGTGAAGTCCCAAGCGGGGCTTTTGAGCCCTGCGCGGGCGAGTGGCTGGGATGCGGAGCGGGCGATTGAGCGTCAGCGTCGGCGGACTGCCCGCTCTGCGAACGGTATTTCTCTTCTTCCTTCCTTCATTTCTGCCCATTCACTTCCCGTAACGCGGTAATCGCTTTTCTGGTGGGCGGCGGAACGCGCGCAAGAATTTCGCGAAACGGGCTTGAACGTTTCATCCGACCGATGGCAAACAAGCGCGGATTGATTGAAACGTCGCCGCCCTGGCATGCGCATGAGTTGTGCGGCCGCCGGCGACCCTTGGAGAGCGAGGAAGCAAGATTGTCCAAGCAAGACGATCACAAAGGGCAGCAGGCGAGGAGACATCAGTCCAAGCCGGGTTCACCCCGTACCGTTGGGTTTGAGCTGCCATTCATGACCATGTCGATGAATCAGATCCTGGCCAATCCCGTGGAAGGGGAGACGCCGTCAGCCCACCTCAAGCAAATTGGCCTGATGACAGTGATCGGCTGCCTGACGAGAGATAATCCGGTGATCACGATTACCCGCCTGACCGAAATCACCGGCCTCACCCGTAGCGCCGTGGCCGAAATGATCGGCCCGCTCGTTGAGCGCGGCCTTCTCGTAGAGGAAATGGGGAAAAATGCGATGGGACGCGGCATGGCGCGGCAATTTCTCGCCAGCCTTCATGCAGACGCTCGGGCGCATCATGGGTGATCCGATCCGACATGAAAAATGAAAGCGCGCAGCGGAGACGCTTGCCTGGACCTGTGGAATGAACCTGCAGTGCAACGTTCTGGCTTACAGACAAGGCCAGGACCTGGTCGCCAGCCCAGGTGAAAGCGATCCGCTTCCGGCGGCGACATTCTCCACACAACTGCGCCTTCACGCTGAGCCGGAGGGCATCGCCGGAACAAAAAAATGGGCCAGCGGAGACCGCGGCCCATAAGGTGTGAAGGTAATTTAAACCTCCAGAGGGGAACAGCTGATACAGCGGCACTGGGAGGAGAAGCCGCCATGTGCATCAGCTGCACGCATGATGCCTTTATTTTGATCAGACCGGAATCACTTTTTGTGCAATGCAGCTATGCGTATGCTGCTGCGCAAACAAAATTGGCAGGTCAGGCAGGGGGCGTGCGCTGGCGGCCGACGCTATTCGGCCGGCAGCACATAGCGCAGAATGTGGATGTCATCTTCAGTCATAGTCACCTCGAGCACCTGATTGACCAGGTCGTCATCCGCCTGAAGCTCTTGCATCGCTTCTTCGAATAGCTCGATTTGCATCGCCAGGTCCATCGTCGAAGGGCCGTTCAGGCATATAAGCCCTGCATGGATCGCGACATCCGCGTATTGCCCTTTCGACCCCGGGGCGGCCTCAGGTCCCCGGAAATCCACTGAGTTCTTCGTGACGAAGGTCCAGTCGCCATCGATGATGAGCGGCTTGAGCTCCCAGTCTTTCCAACCGCTCTTGCCGAGCCAGACGATATGGGTCGACTGGACATAGCCCGCCGCCTGCGCGATCTGAACCAGCCGCGGGCTGAGGCATTCGTCGATGAGCAGTTTCATGCGGGCCGCCTGCGTCTGGCGACACGGCGGTCCCTGACGATCCGGGCGCCGGCGGGCAGTTCCGGCGCAGGCTTGGGCCGGCCACGAAGCGGATTGGCTTCGGCATAGACCTTTGCAAGACCGATGCGCCGTTCATCAAGGGCGGGAAACGCCTCCAGGATCTCATCGACGGAATGGCCGGCCGCAAGGGAAGCGGCAACATCGTAGACCGGAATTCTCGTTCCACGGACAACGGGCGTGCCGCCCAGTATGTCCGGCGAGGACGTCACCATGTCCCGAGCGGCCTCAAGATCGGCGAGGTTCTCAACCGTCCTCCTGAAAAACGGCGCCAGATCGATCGTCAGAAAATCGTGGTGCAACGTCCAGTCCTTCGCAATCAATGACTCCAGCGCCAGTGTCTTCCATTCGCTGAGGCGGGGCTCGGCCCATCGGATGGCATTGATACGCTCTTCCGAGGTCAGGCGTGCGGCGCTCTCATAGTAGAAGGAAATGAGTGAGCAAGCGGTGACCCAGATCCTTCGGCCGTTTTCGGCCGAAGAGAACGTCGCGGGGAGAATTCCTTCGTCAATCACTCGGTTGACGTCGCGCAGCGTCACGCGCGCGACGACAGCCGCCTCCGCAGTCTTCAGCATCTCACTTGAGATCATGACACGCTCCTAATTCTTCCGATGGATCGGAATATATATCTTACAGGCGGGAAATTCAACCCTCGCCGTCTAACCCGGCGTGGCCCAGCATGCACTCGAAGCAAGGAGAGGGGCGAGCGCTCCTACGCCGGCGCCGCCGCCCGAAAGCGCGCCGCACACTCTGTTCGACCACTCCCCGGTGGGAGAGCGGCGGCTCTTGTAACAGCCTCTGGCGGGCTGCCAGCCGCGATGCGCGAATGCGTGGCATGTCAGGCGACCTTGTGTTCGTCGCCGCGATCGACATCGTCGGCGAGCGCCTTTTCCAGCGCGCCGAGCAGCCGGCGTTTTTCCGCTAGCTCACCCTCGAACGGGAACTCGCCACCCTCACCGCGTGACCGGTAGGAGGCAAGACGGCGCTCGGCGTCGGCAAGCCGCTGACGATAGCGATCGCGCTCTTCCTCGAAGCCACCGAGTGCGTGTTCCAGACGGGAAATCGCCCCGAGCGGCGTCAGCGTCACCGGTAGCTCGATCTCCTGGTCAGCACCGGTGCGCCGGAGCATGGTCGTGTAGCGATAACCGTCCACGCCGAAGCGCTGGCCGTGATAATCCAGAGTGAAGCCGCCGATCGAGGCGATGACGGTTTCGGCTTCGTGCTGAAGCTGGACGAGGTTAGAATCTCCTTCATCAGCGCCCGGCCCGCCTGCTTGCGATCATCGAGTCGCTGGGTCCCAACGGTCATGGAGAAGGCGTTGCCGGCGGTTGGTTGAAGTCGCGCCAGGTCCTCACCGATCTCGGCGATGCGGCGAGACGCATAATCAATGTCGTGCTCGGCGTCACGGATTTGCCGGCGAACGGCATGCTGGTCGTCAATGTGCGCGGCGCGCAGACGCTCCAGCCGGGCAATATCGGCCTCCAGACCCGCCTTCTGCATCAGGCGCTGGTCGCCCGACGCAATCGCTTTCGCCATGGCGAACTGGTTGGCTTGCCCCTCGCCGAGGTCTTCGAGACGCCGGATCGAGGTATCGCCGGAAAGCGCCGCGGCGATAAACCGGGCCTTGCGCTCGTTGTTCTGCCACATCGTCGCGTCGAGCGAGCCCTCGGTGGCATAGGCAAAGATGTCGATCTCCTCGTGCTGGTTGCCCTGTCTGACGATGCGACCCTCGCGCTGCTCGATCTGGGAGGGCAGCCAAGGGACGTCGAGATGATGCAGTGCCTTCAGTCGCAGCTGCGCGTTGACGCCGGTGCCCATGGTCTCCGAACTGCCGATCAGAAACCGGACCTTGCCGGCCCGGACATCGCCGAACAGCCGCTGCTTGGCCTCGCTCTTCTTGTAGTCCTGCATGAAGGCGATTTCCGAGGCCGGCACACCCATGCGCACGAGCTCGTCCCTGATCCAGCGATAGGCGGAAAAGCCCCGGCTCTTCTCGACGCTAATGGTGCCGAGATCGGAAAAGATCATCTGCGCTGCGCCCTGCAGGTCGTAAGCTTTGCCGTCGGAACGGAGATAGCTGTTTCCTGCCGTGTCTCTCCAGATGCGCAAGGCATTTGCCACCAGATTATTGAGCTTGTTATCAGGCTCATTGTCATTGTCGGGATCGACGAGGCGCAGATCGATCGCCGCATGCCGGCCGTCAGTGATCACCGAAAGCAGGATGTCGTCGCCCGGCTCAGGCGGCCGATCACGTTCCTCGATCGCCTTGATGCGGGCGTCGAGAATTGTTTGATAGCGCTTGAAGGCCTCGGTCGGCTTCGAGGTGACGATCTGGCGCTTGCCGGTCGAGAGATCAGGCACTTTGACGTACTGGCGCAAATCCTCGGGCATCACGACATCCGCGAAAGAACGGAACATCGCGATCAATTCCGGCACGTTCACAAAGCTGGCGAAGCGCGAGACCGGCTTATATTTGCCGGATGGCTGGAGTTCGAGCTCGGTGGTCGTGTCGCCGAAAGTCGAGGCCCAGGCGTCGAACTCATGCAATCCCCGCTGCATCAGGGCTGATTGATCCATCAGCCGCTGGACGGTGAACATCTCGCCGAGCGTGTTGGTGATCGGCGTGCCCGATGCCAGCACCAGCGCCCGGCCGGGGTTCTTGGTCTCGATGAAGCGGGATTTGACGTAAAGGTCCCAGGCGCGCTGCGAGCCGTTCGGATCGACCCCCTTCAGGGTCGACATGTTGGTGGCGAACGAGAGCTTTCTGAACTCCTGCGCCTCGTCGACGATGATCTGGTCGACGCCGATCTCGGCGATGGTCAGCAGGTCGTCCTTGCGGGTGGAGAGGGCCTCAAGCCGCTCTTTCAACCCCTCCTTCAGCCGCTCGAGGCGCTTGCGCGAGACCCGGTCATCGCTTTCGACCTTGGTGAGCAGCGTCTCGTAGAGTTCGAGCTCGTCATGGATCATCTGTTGCTCGAAGGCGGAGGGTATGCCGATGAAGCGGAAGGCCGAATGGGTGATGATGATCGCATCCCAGTTGGCGGTCGCTGCCCGCGACAGGAAACGATGACGCTTTTCTTTGGTGAAGTTGCTTTCGTCGGCGACGAGGATGCGGGCGTTCGGATAAAGCGCCAGGTATTCACGGGCCATCTGAGCCAGGCAATGGCCGGGGACGACAAGCATCGCCTTGGCGATCAGGCCCAGCCGGCGTTGCTCCATGATCGCCGCTGCCATAGTCATCGTCTTGCCGGCGCCAACGGCATGCGCAAGATAAGTCGATCCGGAGGCGATGATGCGCCAGATGCCGCGCTTCTGGTGCGGGTAAAGCGAGAAGGCTGCCGAGGCGCCGGGAAGTTTCAGATGCGAGCCATCGAATGCTCTGGGCGCGATGTTGTTGAAGCGGTCGTTATAGACCCGCACCAAGCGGTCGGTGCGGTCGGGATCGGACCAGATCCAGGTCTGGAAGGCCGTCTTGATTTTCTGCAGCTTCTCCTTCGCCGCCTCGGTATCGACGACATTCAGGACGCGACGCTCGCTGCCGTCGGCATCCCTGAACGTGTCGAAGATCTGCGGAATGCGTGAGTTGAGCGCATCGGCGATGAGTTCGCCGGCATGACGGCGATCCGTGCCCCATTCCGATGTGCCCGCGGCGAGGTATCCGAGCTGCCGGGCCTCGACCGTCCAGGAGGCCAATTCCGGCATATGATGAATGCGGATTTCGGCGCCCATGGTCTCGGCCACGAAGGCAACAATGTCATCGGCGGGGATCCAGGGCGCGCCGAGTCGGCCGGTGATGTCGGAGGGGCTGAGGTCGGCGGGCTGCACGGCAACGAGCGCCGTGACATTGGGCTCAAAGCCCGGATCGAGTGCTGCGGCGTCTTCGGCGGCCTTTAGCTTGTCGCGGACGTGGCCCGAAAGATAAGCGTCGGCCATCTGCCAGGCGCCGGTTTCCGGATCGCGGAAGATGGCGCTGCCGAGTTCGACGACGACATCGTCCGGGCTACGGTGGAGCAGTTCGGCGATATGGTCGATATCGACATGGCCGCGCTCGTTGAGGACGACGGCGAGCGCGTCGCCAGCATTCGTGATGACCGCGGCGGCTGGCGGTGAGATCACGCGCTCGCGGAAGATCGGGCCGGGACGCGCTGTGTCGGTTTCGAGATCATAGTCTTCGATCGAGGCGACGAGCCAGCAATCCGGATCATCGAGGAAGGGCTGCAGATTCGGACGCCGATGGTTTTCGCGGGCCTCGCCGGTTTCAGTGTCCTCCGAGATCGAAACGAGGGTGTGGTTGATTGGGCCGAACTCGCGGACAAAGCTCGACCAGGCGATGCGCAGCCGGACCTGGGCGTCCTTCCAGGGTCGATCGAGTTCCTGAGCTTTGAGAACCGCGCGAACGGCGTCGCGGATCGGGATCAGCTTGGCGATGATGCGGGCATGCTTTTCCGGTATGCCGGCGCTGCTGCGACCCTGACGCAGTTTTACCGGGACGGCCTCACCGTCGATGACCTGCGTGAGGCCGTGAGACTTGTCGAAGACGAAACTGCCCTCCCGGACATGGGAGCTGGAGGAGAGATCGCCGCCATCGTGATCAGATGCCTCGTCACTGTCGAAATCGACGACCGTCGGCTCGCCGTCATAGATCGCCTGCGGGAGGCGCGTGATGGCGGCCGACAGCGCGGAGGCGAGATTCCCATTGCCCTGCGGCAGGCACGTATAAGTCTCGCCGAAAGGACCGGAAGTGAGCGCATGGGTGCCGAGCACGAAATCCGGATGACGGGCGAACCAGCGGTTCGCACGGATCGGTCCCTCGTCGCCGGTGGCGGGCCGCACCTCGTCGATATCGAGCCAGGAAAGGTCACCCTCCGGTTCTCCGGTCTTCCGTTTGCGGAAAAACAAAATATCAACGACGACATCGGTGCCTGCGTCGGCACGGAAGCTGCCCTCAGGCAGGCGGATGGCGGTGATCAGATCGGCCGTTCTGGCAATGTGTTCACGTGCCGTCGCGTCGGCCTTGTCCATCGTGCCAACGCTCGTGACGAAGGCGGCGAGCGCACCCGGCTTCAAGAGGTCGATTGCGCGCACAATGAAATAATCATGCAGCCGCAAGCCGAGCGACCGATAGGTGCGGTCGGATTTGACGGTTCGATCGGAGAAGGGCGGGTTGCCGATTGCCAGGTCGAAGCTCGCCGGCAGTTCGGTCCGGGCGAAATCCCCGGTGATGACCCGCGCCTTCGGCTGCAACAGCCGGGCAATCCTGGCCGTGACGGCATCGAGCTCGATGCCGGTGACATGGCTGGCGTCGCGCAACCCTTCAGGCATGAGCGCTGGAAAGAGGCCCGTGCCCATGCCAGGCTCAAGCACACGGCCGCCGCGCCAGCCGAGCCGGGCGAGGCCGGCCCAGATTGCCCGGACGATTAACTCCGGTGTGAAATGCGCATATTGGGTGCAGCGAGCGAGCGAAGCGTATTCCCCCGCGCTGACGACGTCTTCGAGCGCCGATCCGATCGCCTCCCAGCCGTCGCGGAAATCGACCATGCCGGGGCGGCGGAACACGCCATTGGCCAGTTCCGATGCGCCAAAGCCGGTGAAGCGAATGAGCCGCTCCTGTTCCTCGCGCGTGGCAGGGCGGTCTTCCGCCTCGATCTTGCTCACCAAGGCGATCGCGTCGATGTTGTCGCGGGCGCGCTCTTTCCACCCACGGGAGAGGCGACGTTCACCGTCGAGATGGAAGTTCGCCGGGTCTTGTTTCGCTCCCGCGCATGCCGGCTTCGAGCTTGCGGGAAGGGCGGAGGCCGGTGCTGGTGGCGGCGGCTCGGGATCGTCGTCATTGGCGGCCGGCCGGATGCTATGGGAAACGCTCAAGCCGAGACCAAAGCCGGCCGACAGCGCACTGCCGCCGATGAGATCGAGTGTAAAGGCATCATTGCTCATCGAAAAATTCCTTGAGATGCAGATCGCCGTCCCGTCACGGGCGCGCGACTGGCGAGATGGAGAGAGAGGGGGCGGGTGGCCGCGGAGCTGCCAGGCGGCGGCTCAGGCTGCGATCGGAGAGGGAAGGTGGCGCAGATGCACCGGCAGCTTGCCCGCGATCTCGTCGTCGGAGAGTTGATCCAGGCACTTCTTGATCGAGTCGCGTGTGCCATTGAAGAGCGCGAGCACGCGGCGGCCCCGGAAGGTTGGCGGCCAATCCTCGCCGGCATAACCGCGATAGGCGTCGGCCGTTATGCTCCAGATATGTTCGAGACGTTCGTCGCGGCTCATCGCCCGCTGAGGCTTCGTCTCGCGCTCGATGATGGCGCGGCGCATTTCCTCTGCCGCTCGATGATCGGAGAGATCGCAGTAGCCGTGGAAATAGCGAATGCGGCCGCCGATCCTGAGCGCGAAGAACACTGACGTCACGGAGCCGGTCAGATATTCGCGCATGGCGAACATCGCGCCCCGGATCCAGAGCGGCGGCAGGATCTCGAACATATAGTCGTGTTCGGCTTCGCCGATCTCGAACCATTCGCCGGCATAAAGTGGTGCGGCGTCCTCGTCCCAGCGGTTCGGGCGCTGCGCGTGTCGGTCGAACATGCCGAACATCTCACGGCGCGTGGCGACGCCCTCGAAGACTTTGCGGATTTTGTTGGTAACGGGCATTTGCGGCTCCTGCGTTGCTATCGTTCGACTGAAGCGCAACCGAGATCCTCACGACCTCGCCATCGTCTTCAGTCCTTCTTGACAGCTCCCGGGCCGCCGCGACCCCGCATCGGCGGGTCAAGGGCCGGCTTTGCCGGGCGAAGCTTCACCCTTGACGCGCCGCTCGGGCTTGCGGCACGTCTCTTCTCTGTCCCTTCTTCCCGCTTTCTCGTTTTGACGAAGTTTCAGGAAGTCATTCCAGTCGTCTGCGGGCGGCCGCAGGCGCAGCCACTGGCAGCCGAGCTCTTCCGCCAGACTGCGAAGACGGTCGGCATAGGCTTCGCCTTGCGGGTTGGCATCCGTCGCCGCGACAATCTGGCCAGCAGGGAGCAAAGCAAGGTCGCGCAGGGCAACCTCGGTTGCCGGCGACCAGCCGCCGCCGGTGCTGAGATAAAGCGTGCCCTCCCGCGTGCCCTCGAGAGCGGCAAGGCTCATCGCGTCGATCGCCGCCTCCGTCACGCAGAGCCGCCGGGCCGGGGTAGAGCCGAAACGGAACAGGACCTTAGTGCCGCCGGTTGCAAAGCCGCGCCAATCGGCGCCGCGCTCCTCCCATCCGGTCACAATGCCGGCGGTGTCAGTATGCGCGGCCCACATGCTGCCATAGGGTCCTTCGCGCAGCACACCGTGCCTGGCTGCTTGTCCGATGATCGACGCAGGCAAAAGGCGGCGAGTGCGAAGGTATCGCCATGCGCCCGAACCGGGTGAGGGCGCCCTGCGAGAGAGCCAGCGTTCGGATACCGAGGCGACCGCCTCCCCAGTTTTCGGCGCCTTACGCCATTCTGCATCCGACGACTGAAAACCGACAAGGGCCGCGATCCGCTCGAGACCTTCGCTGAAGGCGACGCCATCGAGGTGAGAGACGAGCGAAAAAACATCGCCCTTGCTGTCGCCGAGGGGATCGAACCAGCCACGGCCCTCATGTGTCACGATGATGATCTCGGCGCCGCGGCGAAATTTTATCGCGCGACGCGTGCTCTCCTTCCGATCCAGTGTGAAGCCTGAAGTCTCCAGGACTGCCTCGCAACCAACCTTCTGGCGCAGATCCTCTATCTCTTCTCTCGTCATTCTCATTCCGGCCGCTCGGCGGCCGGCCTCCTGCTCTTTATCTCCCGCTCTTTGCGGGGCCGATCTCAGACGGCCGCGAAGAGCAAAGGCTGCAAGGGCGTGGGCTGGCAATTGTCGGATTCACAGGGGTCGCCGTCCCGTCCACGGCAAAGCCTCCCTTGCGGCCGCCGGCTCGCAAGCGGCAGCCGTCAGGCAAAAGGCGGCTCAATGGGCCGCCCAGGGAAAGAACTCATGCACCACTTCGAGGTCGTCGCTGGCGTCGATCTCGTCCGAAGGCAGCACGCCGTATTCGCCGTCGACTTCGAAGACGGTGACCGGGACCATGAGGTCGCGGGAAAGCTGGAAGGCATGTGACTGCGCGAGGGAAAGGTCGTGGGACATCTCAAGAGGCTCCTTCGGAGCGGGCCAATCCCGCTCGATGGCTCCTCAGAAGGCCCGGAGGCGGGCGCGATCACCGCGAAGGCGAAGACGAAGCGGCCGCAGCTTCGCTAGCGGACCCTTTACGGGTTGATCGTGGAAGATCCGCAGCCGGGCCAGGACGCCATCAATAGAGAGCGGGATTGGGCTGCTTCGATGAGCCTGATTAAAGGGCCTGGCGTACCATCGCGCTGCTCACAGGGCAGCTGGCGCCGCCACCTCTTGTGGCACCTTTCGACGGTTTGGCAGTACACGAGAGACAAGTCGCTCGCGCTGACCGACGGCCGTCAGTGAGATCGAGCGCCCGTGGTCAGGACATGGCCTGCGCTAGTTACCGGAGGAGGACGCCCGGGTGGGCTGTCAGTGATGCGGGAAACCCATAGTCGTTGTCGATGACCTCGCTGTTGACCTTCATATCAAGGGCGCCGTCCGGGCGGCGGAAGACCTCATAGCTTATCCGGTCGATGATCTCGTTTTCCGGACCGAAGACGAGGACACGCGGTTTCAGGCTGATGATGTCGTCTACCTCGCAGAAGACGCTTCCCGCGATGATGATCTCGTCGCCCTGTTGGCAGGTGCGGGCTGCGGCGCCATTCAGGATGCAGCATCGAGAGCCCGCCCCGCCATAGAGCACATAGGTGCTGATCCTGGCACCCGACATCTTGTTCCAGATCTCGACATATTCCAGCGGCTTCAGGCCGACGGCCCTGCAGAAATCCGCATCGATCGTGATTGAACCGTGATAGTTCAGCTTGGCATCCGTCACCCGGATCCCGTGGAGCTTGGCACTGACGTATTTTTCCAAATCCAATTCCTTCTTGCCTCAGTACCGGCCGGCAATGCGAGGAAGGGATAGCCGGTCTATCAAATCAAAAGACCACATTCAACTGCAGCGCCGATAAGTCCAGAGCTGTGCCGGCGGGATATTGCGAACGACGAAGTCGTAATGTGAAACGACGTAACGATCCGGCATCTTGACCACCGGCGAGAGCGGACCATAGGTAATCTGGATGACCGGCCGGCCCGGTGGAATGCGAGCAAGCAAGTCCTCAATCAAGAGGACGCGCAAATTCATTGGAAAGTTCAGCAGAGGCACGGCGCTGACGACACAATCGAACTGTTCGCTTCGGCGGTCGCCCAGCACCTGGTTCAGCTGAAAAGCATCACCCAATCGAAAATCTACGCCGGGAAAGCGCTGTATCAGGCTGTTGTAGAAATCCTTGGAATATTCGACGGAGACCAAGCGGCTCGGCGCGATGCCGCGGGCTAGGATGGCTTTGGTGATCACGCCTGTGCCGGCGCCGAGTTCCAGCACCGGCAATCCGGACCCGGGATTGATCACACTTGCCATGCGCCGGGCAGTATGAATTGACGTCGGGATGACGGCGCCGACACCCTTCTTGTCCTTTTGCCAGCCCTTGAAGAACTGCACCTCTTCCTCGAACCTCTTGGCGAGGCGCTCCTTCATGCGGAAAACCATGTTTTCTCCCTTTGACGCTCAATATGCCGATGTACTGTGGGAACCGTTCAGCAGAACGGTTCGAAAGTCGCGCGCGATGGCGTCAGCTTGATTGCGGGTCATCGGTCAGACCCAGGATCCCCGTCTTTCGCAGCGCGTCCTCGATTGTCTCAACGCCGAGCGCGGCGAGCGCGCTGGCGAGGCACTGCTCGATCTCAGCAACGGTTCTTGCCTCAAGCCGAGCGATGACTTCGATGTCCCGTCCGTGGGCGAGCCAGCGCAGGCACGATTTTTCCAACGGTGAAAGCATCTTGGTGCCCTTTCGTATCGGCGCGAGAAATCAATTGGTTAGATGCGATATCCAGCGCGGCTGTTTCCACGAGGCCCGGGGGCCGTCCGCACGTCGGAATCAAGAAAAGTCGAAATCTGATGGGTTGGAGGACGACCTGGCTACGCATTGAATATCGCCGCCCGGCGCCGCTTCCATGCCGCGAGCACCTCTGCTTCCTTCGCCGGCGTCAACTTCAAACGCGGATTTGCTTTGCGTTCGGGGCGTACCGCGTCGGAGTGCCACCAGGACAACGTATCGCGTATGGTGTCAGCAAGGGAACGATGAGTGAGGCCCCGCTCGAGCGCCTTGTCGAAATTGATACTTGCGAAGCCAAGGTTGTCACCGCTCAGGGGCATCCAGGGCACGGCCTCATCTATGCCGTGACTCTTGAGGAAATCGTAGTCATCGATCCAGGTGAGATGCACGGGGTTGGAGCCGCTGACCGCTGCCTGAACTCCGGCGAGGAATTCGACCATCGTCATAGGAGTGCGAGGCCCTGCGACGTTGTATATGCCCGTCGCCGCCTCTTCTACCATCCGGATCATCCATTCGGTCAGGTCGCGGACGTCGACATATTGCACCGGGTCCATCATCCGTCCCGGTGCTAGAATCTCGCCGCCCCGCTCAAAACGGAGTGGCCAATAGGGGAACCGGTACGTGCTGTCCCCCGGTCCGACGATATAGTGTGGCCTCACGATGCAGGTCTTTTGTGGAAACGCTTTCTCCGCCTCGATTTCCGAGAGCGCCTTACGCACACCAAAACTGCTGCATGCTTTTCCCGCGTCCTCCACCAAGGTCGGCTTTATCGATTCATCGATACGGCTCGTGAGATAAGGAAAATAAACGCCGGTCGACGAGACGTACATGTATAGCTCTGCACGGTCCTTCAGCAATTCCGCCGATAGGCGGACCCAAGCCGGACTGGTGGCGGAATTGTCGATAACTGCGTCCCAGGATCCGCTTTTAAGCGAGTCGAGCTGCCCCTCCCTTTCCCCGCGCAGGTGTCGCACGGAGGTCGGAAGGGCCGCATGCTGTCGCCCGCGGTTGAAGACGGTGACAATGTGTCCCCGCTCGGCCGCGTACCGTACCTGGTGGGGTCCGAGAAAGTCGGTCCCGCCAAGGATGAGGATATGGAGCGGGCGACGCGGCCCGTTCGACCGCGAAGCTGGCGTTATCAGGGGGCAGGACGACTCCAGATCGGATGCTGTCATTTCCTCTCCGTCTCTTGACGAATGCGTGGCGTTTATGCTGCAGGGGTCTCCGGCCGTTTTGATCCTGAAGCTCCTCTTCAAGGCCTGCCGGAAGTCGTTCAGTTCTCCCGGTGGCGAATTCGGCCCCACACTCACTTCTGCGAAACGTATGGCACCGGCGGATAGGACTTGCGCGCTCCGCCGGTCGGCCTTTCGACGAAGATGCTCGTTCTAGGCGGCATCCGTTCCTTGCTGACACTCAGAATTTGCTGATCGAGTTCCCTGTCGGCCGCCGTCAAGCGATGATGGAGACGGTGATAATCAGTCCAGGTCGGCGTGCGGAATGTTTCCAACCAACGTGAAGGCGCTTGAATATCGCGTGTGAGCATCCACTGCCGCGCGCCCACGCGGCTTTGGGCTTGCCGGCGCTTCTGCATGATATCCAGGAAGGGATCCACGTGCTCCTCGGGGATCACATACTCGGTTGTGATGAGGATCGGGCCGCTTCTTGGCTTCAGATCGAGCGCGATCGCAGGTGCGTTGAAGGCGCCAGAGGGTTCGAGCTCCGATTCAGACCGATTGCTGATCGGCAGCTTGAGCCCAAGTGCCGCCACAAGAATCGTTGCAACGCCGGACCAACCGAATGCCAGCGGCAGCGAGTAATTCTGGACGACGATACCCCAGAACCAGCTTCCCGCAGCAATCCCACCATAGGTAAAGGCACTGTAAATCGAGATCGTGCGGCCGACGATCCAGCGTGGGCTTGCCAGTTGCACGTTGACGCCAAGCCCGGACCACGCGGTCACCCAGCCGGCGCCGCCAAGAGCGAGGGAGAGGGTCGCCACCGCCAGCGAAGAGCTGAGCGCCAGGGAGATCTGACAGATGGCGCAGGCGATGCAGGCAAGCACCACCAGCCATTCCTGCGTGAGCACTCGCCTGAGCGGTGGATTCATGAGCCCCGCGAGAAGTGCACCGGCGCCGAAGCCGCCCATCATGATGCCGTAACCGATTGGCCCACCCTTGACGACATCGCGTGCGATGAGCGGCAGCAGCGCCAGGGTGGAGGTGGCGGCAAAGCCGAACAGCGTCCCGCGCACGATCGTCGACTTGATCTCCGAGGAAATGGCGGTGAACCGCAGCCCATCGTAAATCGCGGTCCTCAGCGCCTCACGGGGAAGCGGCGACGTTTGGACCTTCCAATTATTGCGCCATAAGGCGGTCAGCGGAGCGATAAAGCCGAGAGTCGTCAGTGCAAATGTGACGAGTGGCCCGAAGGCCGCAACGATGATGCCGCCAAGAGCGGGACCGACACTGCGCACCGTGTTGAAACCGACGTTGAGCAGTGTCACGGCCGCCGGCAGATGGCGGCGCTCCAAAATGTCGCCGAGCGAGGCGCGCCAGGCGGGATCGCTCAGCGCGATGCCGCAGCCGTCCAGGAAGCTGAAGGCGAGGATCAGCCATGGATCGGTGATACCGAAGGCCATAAGGATCGTCAGCATCGCGGCTGCAGCCATCATCAGGCTGCGGCCGACGATCATGACCATGCGGCGGCTGTAATTGTCGGCAATCGCTCCGACGAAGACAGCGAGAAAGAACGCCGGCAAGGTCGACGAGGCCTGGACGAGAGCAACCATCACGTCCGAGGTGGAGACCGTGGCCATGAGCCAGCCAAGCGCCACCGTCTGCATCAGCCAGCCGAGGCTCGAAAGCTGTGATGCGAAGAAGATCGAACGGAAAGTCGGATTCTTGAGCGGCGCCAGAAGCTCTACGGAGGTGTGGTCTTCATTCGCGCGCATTGGAATATTTCTCTTTCAAATGGTCGAGCATACGGCTGGTGATCGTCATTCGCTCCGCCGGCTCGCACCGCAAGCGGCGGTGACATGGCTGCCGCCGAGATAAACTCGACGACAGCCACGGCAGCGCTGCCCGGTCCACCGTGGTGTTGCCACCGCGGGCAGCGCTTCGCCTTGGGAGGCAGGCGAAAGAAAGGTGTTCGACAAAGAAGACGGCTGTCGCTGAACCAGGTTCAACGACAGCCGAGTGGACCTGCGCGGCAGGAGTTAAGGGCAGTCGCAGGTAGGGAGCCTCCTTGGGTCTATCGTGGTAATCGCTTGGCCAATAAACGTCAGCAAACGCAGAGCTGCTCCACATCCGGCGTCGCTGTTCATCGAAACCTGATCTCATCACAAGCTCACCTCATGGACGCGAAACACGCGCGATCGGCCGACTGCGGGTCCGAAGCGCGTCTGTCGTTCGCTCGATCGCAAGATCGGTCTGGGGAAGTGAGTCTCCTTTATGCAGGCTTGAGAGGAGTTGGCTGATTTCATGGTCCGCTGGCGAAAGCCTGTGATTGAGGCGAAGGAAATCCATCCAGGTTGGCGTGCGGAATGTTTCCGTCCACACCGACGGCTGGCGAAGATCTCGCTGCAGGGTCCAGTCACGTGCGCCGGCTCGGCTGACCGCGTATCTGCGCGTACGCATGTGGCCGAGAAAGATCTCGAGATCCTCCTCGGCGATGGAATAGACGGTCTTTGCCGCGATGGGACCGCTGCGGGGTTTGAGATCAAGTGCAAGTTCCGGCGCCCGAAAGTCCGAGCCGTATTGATCGCCGTCCTCTCCGAGCAGGACCGGCAATACGAAGCCGAGAGCTGCAACGAGAAACAGGGCGCCGGCGGCCAATTCGAGAGACGCTGCCAAGGAATAGGATTGGGCAACGGTGCCCCAGATCCAGCTGCCGGCTGCCATGCCGCCGGAGAGACAGGCGTAATAGATGGAGAGCGTGCGGCCGACGACCCATCGCGGGCTTGCCAGCTGGACCCAGACGTCGAAGCCGGTCCAGGTAATCACCCAGCCGGAGCCGCCAACGGCTAGCGCGAGGGTCGCCAGCACCGGCGACGACGTCAGCGCAAGTGCGAGGCAGCAGAGCGCGCAAGCGATGGCGGCAATCGCCATCAGCCATTCCTGCGGCACCAGTTTCCGCAGGTATTGATTGCTTAATCCGGCGATGCAGGCGCCGGTCCCGAAGCCGGCGAACAGAATGCCGTAGATTATGGGCCCACCCGCCAGACGGTCGCGGGCAACGAGCGGTAAAAGTGCGAGAATGGAAATCGCGGCGAGGCCAAAGAGCGTCGCGCGAATGATCGCCGCCCGGATGTCGGAGGACAACGCGGTGAAGCGCATGCCGTCGTGGATCGCCGTCGCGATCCGCTCCGGAGGCAGCGGAGACGAACGGACGTGCCACTTGTTGCGCAACACCGAACCGAGCGGCGCCAGATTGCTGAGAGCGGCAAAGACGAAGGCGGCCAGCGGACCGAGAAAGGCGAGGATCGCGCCGCCAAGAGCGGGTCCTATGCTGCGCGTCATATTGTAGCCGACCGACATCAGCGTCACTGCGGACGGAATGTCCCGCTTGTCGAGAATGTCGCCGACCGAGGCATGCCAGGCAGGGTCGTTCAGGGCAAAACCGCAGCCGGCCAGGAAACCGAGTCCAAGGATCAGCCACGGGCTGACAAAGCCAAAGCCGGCAGAAAGCGCCAGCACGATCGAAGCGAGCGCGATCAGAGACAGGCCTGCGACCATCACCGATCGGCGGCTGAAACTGTCGGCGATGGCGCCGGCGACGATCGACAGGATAAAGGCGGGAAGAGTTGTCGATGCCTGCACGAGCGCGACCATCAGATCGGAAGCAGAGATCGTGGCCATAAGCCAGCTTATGGCGACCGTTTGCACGAGCCATCCGAGATTGGCGATCTGTGTTGACGTCCAGATCGAACGAAACGCCACGTTTTGGAGTGGGGCGAACGTCGTCGAACCGGACGGGTGAAGGTCTTCGCGCTGCATGCCTGTGCTACTATCGACCTCCTAATTGTGTTGCCGCGACGGGGCGGCATATGCTGTGCTGAACGTCAAAATTTGACGAAATACGGTCAGCCGGTGCAGGAACCAGACTGGTCGCCAGCGGTTGCACCGACCTGCCTGCCCCTGTCTCACATAAGCCGAGCGCCATCGGAGGTGTTTCGCATGAGCAGAACGTAAATAAGGGTGAACAGCCGACGGGCGGTGTCGACATCTATCGCAATCTTCGAGGCGAGGCGCTCCTTCAGGAGCTCGGACGCTTCGTCGTGAATTGCGCGTCGGCCCATGTCGATCGCTTCGAATTTGGCAGCTCCCGCACACTTGAAGGCGTCGTAGTGACTATCGCAGATCAGGGTATAATCCTTGAGGATCCGTCGGAACGCGTTGAGCGACAGATGGTGACTGACCACAGGCGTTCCATTCTCCGTGACGATATGGAAGGCCAGCTTTGCGTCCGCCAATGTCAGGTTAAGACGATAGGGACCTCCGTCGTGACCGACGGGGATGAAGCTGCTGTCCTCCAAGAGGTCGTGGACGGCGATTGCGCGCTCGCGTTCGATGTGCGCGCGGGCGCTCTGTAAAGACCCATCCAGCGAGACATCGAAAAGTTGAAACCGGCTGTCTGTCATCGAGATTCTCCGAGTTGTCGTCTGTGCGTTCGTTGGGGTATCAAGTCTCCTCACGTGTTGCTGCGACGCAGCAGGATATTCTCTGCCGAACGACAAAATTCGGCGAAACGCGATGAGCCGGCGCAGGAAACCTGCGTTAATCCCATCAAAAAATTGGCTGCCGCCGGGACCCGTTCGCCGACAGCCAAGGTGCTGCCCTTGCGGGCAGACGGGAACTCTTCAATTCTCTGTGATGTTATAACATCACGGATCAGATAAGATAGCTTATGGAACACGGCGGTCATTTGGGACGTGTTGCTTTTCTGGGTTCAAACTACCGTCATGCCGCATGTTTCATAAAGAGTAATTTGGATTGTTGCATTTCCCGTTGAACACGTGAAAGGCGCGCTCGTCACTGAGTGTGATTCGCCATTGCCGGTCAATCTCGTTCCTTCTTCACTTCCAAAGACGATGACCGGATTGGTCTGCGTCGGTCCTTTCGGCATTCCACGTTTCTGGGCCACGATCTGGAGCGATGTCCTGAAGACGTCCTTAAGGCCGTCGACACGCCGCCAGCATCTTGCCGCTTTGGACCGGCTCTATGAAGCGGTTCAGCGCCAGCGTGGCAGCGACTGCCTCGATCGTCTGATCGCCGACGCCGATGCCAACGCGCTCGAAGACTGCTTGATGGGCTTCCTAGCACAGCTCCGCAACGAGGCCGCCGTCGCTGGGGTCGATAAGACCTCCACCTGGAAGTCTGCCGTCAGCTTCGTGACCGATATGCTGCGAATTGCCGGAGATGCATCTGGTATTCGCGCTTCCGACATGGAGGCCAAGCTTCTCAGGCTCGACACGCTATATCGGCAACTCGCGCCGAACCCTAAGCCACCAGCTCCGCCGATCCGTGCGCTGCCACCGATTGTGGTCGAGGATTTGTACGAAATCTTCAATCCGGATTCGCCGCGCGATCCATTCAAGACAGAGGCCTTGCGCTGGCGGAACCTGCTGATCTTCATGCTGCTATTACGTCTGGGTTTACGTCGTGGCGAGGCGGCGCTCCTGCATACCAGCTCCTTCAAGGAGGACTTCGATCCGGTTGGCGGAAAGACGGTTCATTGGCTGGATGTGGACGAAACTGACGATGATGACCCCCGCTACGAACGGCCCGGCCTCAAAACGGCGACGTCGCGTCGGCACCTTCCGCTGCCGCAGGAGATCGTTGGACTTGTTGTGCATTACAACAGCAATTACCGCGGTCGCGTGCATTATCCGCATCTCTTGATATCGCAAAAAGCCCAGCCCCTGTCGTTGCGCTCCTTTGGGAAGATGTTCGACGTTGTAACCGCCTCGCTCTCGAGCGACGCCATAAACTCACTAAAGAAGCAAGGGCTAGATGGCGTTAGCTGTCACGACCTGAGACATACCGCGGCCACCGTACGCATGAAGCGCTATCAGGATTCCGGTCTTGATTTCGATAAGGCGCAGGAGAAGCTGCGAGTGTTCTTCGGCTGGTCGAAGACATCCAATATGCCCCGCCTCTATGCCAGGGCCTACTTCGAGACCAGTCTTGCGGAGGTCTGGGACGAGAAGTTCGACCACTTTGTCGACGCCCTGAGGCGCACCGTTCCGGAGGCAGTTCGTTGAGTTCCTTTGCGCTCGGATATGGTGTTTTGGCCGAAATCAACAGCTTATCTGCAAAGCTCCCGTCGCTTCCACCGATCATCCGGTACTTCGACGACTTTTACAATGAAACGCGATCCATCCGCCCCCAGGCCAACGAAATCAGTCTTGAGTTGGATGGAGGCCGAAACTTCCTCGACTTCAACCAATTTGGGCCGGCAGCGCCAGTCGTGAAGCATGTCTTGGTAGACTGGTTGCTGCGGGTCGATCCCCATACGGTTGCGTCTTACTTTCGGCATGTTCGCAGTTACGTGCTAAGTCGAGGCTTAGGCTCCCTCACTTACCTTGTTGTGGCTCCCCCTTTCGATGCACGTGCTCACTGGAATACGTTCGTCCTCTCTGATGTCACCGCGGAGCAAAGTTGGGGACTACGGGCGCTGCTTCATTCGCTCTGTCGCCTCAACATCGGCCATTGGTCTCCTCCATTGGCCTCAATCATTCGCGGACTGAAAAGCCCTAAGGTCGACACTTACCGTGTCGTCCGCGCTGGCGACTGTTTCCTGCCACTCGATCAGCAGGCCATGATCATAAACCACATCGATGATATGCGAGCGACCCTGGCCGCCGATCCAGATGCAATGGATGGAACCGGGTTGCGCGACACCTGCATGCTGATCATGTCGTACCAGTATGCATTCCGACCTGGCCAGATTGCCCGCATCGAGACCGCCGACGTCCGGCTCTACTCGACGGGCGCGGTCCACGTCGCTGTCTCGCTGATCAAGCAAAAGGACAACAGCAAGCGTATCCGCGTCACCAGGCGGATCAAACGCGAATGGTGACCGCTGTTTAACGAGTTGGTGAAACGTCGGGAGAACGGCACGATGCAACCGGAGGAGGGGGTGCCCCCTCGCCTGCTCTTCGGCCTTACGCCACAAGGCGTCAGCCGCGCCATCATGGAGCTGACCGGGGAGTTGACGGGCGAAGCCTGGTCGCCAACCGACCTGCGGCATACGGCAGCGCAGCGTCTCGCCGACGGCGGCATCTCGCATGTCGGACTGACCGAGTTCTTAGGCCATACCAGCGACCGCATTGCCAACGTTTACTTCGACACCTCGCCCGCCCAGGCGCAGCGCATCAATGAGGCGCTGGCGATCTCGCCGATTTATTCAAACCTTGCCAAAATCGCCAAGACCAGGACCATAGACAAGGCGATGCTTCTCGGGCTGCCGTCAGATCAGCAGATCGGGGCTGTTCCCCACGGCATCCCCATTGCCGGGATCGGCGGCTGCAATCTCGGCCAGAGCTGCATCAAGAATCCGGTTCTGGCGTGTTACACCTGTTCGAGGTTCATGCCGCTTGGTGTGTCGGAAATCCATCAGGAGGTACTGGAGAGCTTGCGGCCCGTGGTGATGGAGTTCGCCGCCGCCTCCCGGTATAACCAGCAGTCCCCCGCCTACGCGCAGCTCAAGACCACCCTCGACGCGGTGCGCCGGGTCGTCGAGGCGCTCAAATCCGACAGCATGGACGAGGAGCAACCGTGAATCCGTTTTATGCGGAATACATCGCCACGGCCAAAGAGTTGGCGGATGCGCGCGGCCTCGTCTGGGACCTCGTCTGCGACGACGAGGGCAAGGTCAGCAAAGACACCCGCTGGGATCTCACTGAACTCGTGGGCATGCTGCCGCCGCCTACTTACTGGTTGGGGCAGTTGGGCGTAGATCCGGTAGCAGTCGAGAAAATCAACGAGATCAGACAAGGGATGAGCCAGGGCCCTCTTGCCCTTGGGCCGATGCCGCAGCACTGGCGGGACCTATATCAAGCGGTCTTCGTTCATAAGCTGCTCGTCGGCAAGACCAAGCCGCAAAGTGCAGAGCTGATAGCGCACGGCATCAGGAGGCTCGCCCCAGCCGCTGACGGCGCTCCGCCTTGGGCGATTACCCCTGAGCAAATCCAGCTCGCCTACAATGCAGTCTTGCGTTCTGCAAGTTCCGGAAAGCTTGCTCTGGACTTCGTCACCATGGTGAAAACCATTCTCGACCGGCAGAAGCTCGCCGACATCCCTGCCCTGGCTCGCTTTTGCATCCCATACCCCACCAACGAATCCCTTTCCGCCCAGCGCCAGGCGGAGACCCTTCGCAAGCGGCAGAATGCTCATGGTGGAAAGGAGGGTCTCCGCCGCTCGCTCGCGACAAGGAAATCGGCGGCGAAGTTGCCGGAGGAACGTGCGTTCTGGGAATTGGCGCGGATCGTGTTCACGGAAACCCCGCGCTCCTTCTCCGACGCGATCCGCTTTGCCGTGTTCAAGGTGCAGATCATCATGGGCTTCCGGATCGGCGAAGCTGTGCGCGTGCCCTTGGACTGGAAGCGATGACGCGAATATCTGGATGCCGATGGGCGACCGGCCGCAGACCGCGGCGGCTTCTCCCGCTCCCTGATGATCCGCCACTTCGCGGAAAAGCAGGACGAGGATGAGCGCGCTGAAGGCCTATCGTTTTATGAGAACACTCAGCATGTCCCGCCGATGTTTGAGGAGATCCTCATCGAGACGCTCGAGCACATCGAAAGCATCACCGCACCGCTGCGCGAGCGGCTGAAACGACAGACCGAGACGAGGCGCATCTTTCCGGAATATCCCGAGGATGCGCTGATCCCCGCTTGGGAGATGTATGTCAGGATGACGGGCAATATCGCCTTCTCCGACCCAGACATCCCGGTGAGTTTGGTTCAGAATTATCGCGAAACCTACGGTGCTGACGCCCTCGATAAGATCAGGCAGTACCAACTTGGTGGCTGCCATCGTATGCTTACCGGGTTTTGGGGGCGTGGTTCGCAACGAGGCATCCCGATAAGAAAAACATGGGGCAAGCCCATTTACGATCGGGGCGTCGATCAGGACATTGATTGGCAGTCGGCCTACGTTCGCGTGGGAGATGTCGAGCGACATGTCTGGGAAAATCGCACGACCAAGCTGTCGGACACGATGCCGACAACGATCACGGACGGTACCGTACTCTATCCGCATGAACTCATGTTGATCATGCCGGTCAGGAACGTGATCGAAGGTCGCAACAACGGCATCCTCGACACAACCCTGTATTCCGCGATTGGCCGCATCGACAGGCACACCCTGATCCGCTCGACCAGCGGGAAGGGTAGCGGCGACACCCTGTTCGAGCGGTATGGAATGACCGAAGAAGATCGCGCTCTTCGTCTTACCCCGCACTCCCTGCGACACCTTCAGAACACCGAGCTATTCCGTCTCGGCGTGGCCGATACGATCATCACCAAGAAGTTCAACCGGCGCAGCGTCCAGCAAAGCTACGTCTATGACCATCGTAGTCTCGCGGAGGACCTCACCGATATCGACCTTGCTCCGGAGGCGGAGGAGCGGCTCGGTGACAAACCTCTGCAGGTCTTCAGGCTGATCTCGGCCAACAAGGCGAGCGGTCATGTGGTCGAGGAGTTCCGCCGTGTCCAGCGCGAGTACGGCGAGGCGGCGGCCTTCGACTATCTCAATGCCGAGGCGGACGGGCTGCACGTCACGCCCTATGGCCTGTGCATCAACAGCTTCACCAGCGACCCCTGCCCCAAGCACCTCGAATGCTTCAACGGATGCCTCCACCTGGCGCGAACGGATGTCATCAGCGAGCAGGAAAACCTGCAGCGCATGCGAGACAAGTTTGCGAAGGTGATCATCACATTGGAAGCTCTGCCCGAGAACCAACGCAACGTGGGCTGGGCCAACCAGCTTACCCACGCTCGTGTCCGGTACGAAAATATCGTCAAGGCGCTCGGCACGGACGCGGGAATGCAGGTGTTTCCGGACGGCATCGACCTGTCCGTGTCGGCCGAACGGAACGCTGGCACCACAATCATCGACACCATGAAGCGCTTGAGGGACCTCGATGATTGACAAGAGCCGGCTGCTTGAGGAAATCCTGGAGGCGATGGTCGCCGATGACGAGGACATCAGCGTACGTGCGGTGTGCGGGCGCAGCGATGGCGTCTTCAGGCATGCGACCGACATCACCCGCATTGAAAGCCGCCGCGGGATGGTCGAGGCAGCGATCAAAAAGCAGAAAGCGGTCCGCTCAGTCGTCGAGCGATCCAGCAAGAAGTCCCCTGCTGAGCTGGAAAGGCTCGCAGCGATGAAGACCGCAGATATCGGTCAGTTGCAGACTGACAAGGAACTGCTGATTGCGTCGCATCGTGCCATGATCCTGGCCATCGCCGAAACGGGCGGCTTCCCGGCGTGGAAGCGGTTCTTCGAGGGATACCAGGCTGCCGTCGATCGGCTAGAAAAGATCGGCAGCCTTCCCGAGGCGAGCGTCATCAGCCTGTCGCCGCAGAGGGACGCCTGATGGCGCGAAGAACCGGCAAAAGCGGCGTCGAGATCGCCAAGGAGCATGTCGACGCTCTGATCGAGTACCTGGAACGGCACAAGGACGAGCCGCTTCCGAGATACGGTGTCGATCTGAACAAGAGCATCATCGCCAAGGAATGCGGCTTTGACCGGCAGGTCTTCCGCACCAATCCGCGTTGCGCCGAAATCCTGCGCGACGCCGACGACCGGGATCGCAAGGCGAGCCTGTCGCGGCTGGAGCAGGTCGAAGCTATCCGGGATATGAAGGCGAAGGCAGATGCCGGCCAGATGGCGCTCGAAGACGAAAACCTTCGACTGCTGGCCGAGAACGCCTCGCTTCGGCGAGAGCTCGAACGCCTGACAAGATTGAGCGCGGTGATCGCCGAGACTGGCAGGTTGCCGTGATTGGGTTCTCGAAGTCTGGTCCTCGGAGCCGCGCCGTCGTGGCCCTGAAAAGCCGTGGGGGCCGGATCGCAGTGAGCGAGGCACAGGGACCCGCGACGGCACGGCGTGGGTGGCCGCAGTGAACGGAGAGCCGAACACCATGGCAGGGGCCATTCAACGACGGGGCGGCTTCGAGGACCAGATACGGCCCCGGTCCTTGGTGAGCGTTCTGAGCAGTCGTCCTCCTGGGAGTTGGCCGTCACCTCGGTGCACACGAGCCGCTTCAGCGACCATGTGATCATCGGCCGCGACGAGAGCGGCAAGCTCCGTCGCGCACTCGCGCCGGCGAAAAGAACACCACGCGATCCGGCGATCGGTGAAACCTGGCGCGTGACTGGCGAGATGAGGCTGCATCCTGAATTTGGCCCGCAATTGCATGCGGTAGTGGCGCTCCCCCTGGTCACCAGTGGCCAGGCGATCATCCGCCATCTTGCCACAGACAAGCGCTTTCCTGGTATCGGTTGGGCGACGGCGAACAGACTTTGGGATGCGTTCGGCGACAGCCTCTATGATCGCATTCGCGATCGCGAGCCGCGGCCCTTGGCAGACGTCGTCGGCGCCGAGCGCGCTGTCGCCATCGTCGACGGCTTCGGGATGCTTAGCGACGAGGCCGAAATCTTCCGCTGGCTCGATCGCTATGGCGTCGCGCCCCGTGTCGCCGGCGCGGCGGCCCGTGTCTGGGGTCTCGGTGCGATCGAGCGGATCAAAGCCGATCCATACACCATGACGCTGCTTGAGACGTGGCGCGATGTTGATGCTCGAGCACTTCGTCTCGGCGTCGCCGTTGACGATCACAGGCGGCTTGCTGCAGCCGTCGAGGAGGCCCTCGCTATCAACTTCCGCGCTGGTCATATGGCCTGCCCTGCGCCGGTCCCAGCGGGAGGCGGTGTTCATGGCGACGTCCTGCGGTGTATGCGTCATCAGCGGCGGCGCCGGCACAGGCAAGACCACCGTCGTACGGGCGATCCTCGCTGCACTGGAAGCGTTGCGCGACGATCTTCCGCTCGCCCACCGCGGCGGGATCGAGCACCTGCAGGTGGCCTTGGCAGGACGCGCTGTGCGACGGATCAGCGAGGCCACCGGCCGTCCGGCCTGCACCCTCTCCCGACTGGTGCATGACATCGAAAACGCCGGCCGTAAGATTCGTGGTGGGACGATTATATTCGACGAGGCCTCAATGTTGGATACGCCCTCGATCTATCGGGTGCTCGTGCAATTGCCGCCCGAGGTCGACCTGATCTTCATCGGCGATCCCGGCCAACTTCCGCCGATCGGGCCGGGCCTTCCGTTCCACACGATGGTCAAAACCCAAGGCATCCCTGCCGTCACTCTGGAAATCGTGCATCGGCAGGACGATGCTACCGGCATTCCAGCCATCGCCTCCTCCATCCGTCATGGCAAACCCGTGAACCTGCGGCGGTTCGATCCGAACGTCGCGCTCTCTCCGGGCGTTTATCTCTTTCCTGCCTCGAAGGAGGACATCGCGACCAAAGCGCTGGCCGCGTTCCGCGCCATGTGTGGCCCGGCACCTGCAAACGGCATGACTTCGGCACTGCACGAGCTCGACGTGCAGATGCTCACCCAGGTGAAAAACGGACCTGCCGGTTCGAAGGAACTGAACCGCGCCATCGAGACGGAATACATGGCCTGCCAGCCCAGGATCGAGGATTGGGGCTTGAGTGCGGGCTCCAGGATCATGTGGCTCAGGAACGACTACTCAAAGGCGCCGCGGCTCGATCCGGCGGGCAATCCGGTGACCGACAAGGTCACGGGAGAGCCAATCTGCTCGGGGTTCATGAACGGCTCCCTCGGCGTGTTGAAGAAGCTCCATCCGAAAGGTGCCTGGGTCAGGTTCGACGACGGCGCCGAGGATGCAATCACTGCAGCTGATCTCGAAAAGCTGACACACGGCTGGGCGATCAGCGTGCATAAGGCGCAAGGCTCTGCCTTCCGCCGCGTCATCATTCCCGTCATTCGCTCCAGGCTACTTGACCGAACCATGCTTTACACCGCGATCACGCGGGCGATCGAGACCGTGGTGCTTGTCGGCGAGATCGATCACATCAATGAAATCGTCACCTCTGCACCGAGAAGCTTATCGCGCGTGACTGCGCTCCGTTTTGAGCTGGAATAAAGCAACAGGGTCGCAGTCCAGACGACGCAACACTGTTGGCAACCGTTGCGAAATCTTCGCCTGAGCGGAAGCAACAAATGCTGAAAAATCTGCATGCGACACCGTTCTTGAGCGACGCGAAGCGACAGCCCCCTGAGCTGCAGGGCTAAGCTTCACTCACTCACCCAGCTTCGCTTCCGAAAGGGCATTTTTTGGAACATGGCGGTCATTTTGGAAGTGTTGCGTTTCTGAACAAGCCGATCGCCTTCGAAGCCCCGTTCTTCCTGGCCCTGTAAGGATCGGGCGAAAGCGAAAAAGCAACAAACAGCCTATTTTCGATCCTGCAACAGCCAATCCTACGAGCGAGGTAGCCAAAGCATTGTCTTTCAAAGCAAATCTTTCTCTCACTCACCCAGCTTCACTGCCGAAACTGCATTACTTGGAACATGGCGGTCATTCAAGGCGCGCCATGTTGATGATCTGCCCTGTGCATATTCCCTTCATCGGAAAGACGTCCTTGACAAAGTTTCGACCTGCTCAAATCATCTGTCGAAACGTGGAGGTTGCGACATGAACAAGCTTGCGCTTTGCAGCCTTTTGACGCTGACTGCGGGGTTGATCCTCGGGCTGAACTTGTGGCTCACAAACATGCTACATGACTTGCCATTAGAGGAGCCTATCGTTGTTTGGCCAGTCCGATAGGATAGCGAGTTCTGCGGCCTCAAAACATTTTCGCTGGAAGCGAGCCTTCGCGTCAACGCCTCATACCGCGGCCGCCCGTGAAGCTCGGCGTGAAGTCAGCACTTGGCGCGGAATGCAACTCTTTTATCAGCATGCGCGATCCCGTGACCTAGATACCGATTGCTTCATAGGCCTCTGCGATCTGCCGGATGGAGGCGACATAAGCTGCGGTCCGATAGTCACCGAGCTCCGGCTGCTTCTCGATGAGATCGCAGATGCGTGCCCAGGTGCTGCGCATCACGTCTTCGAGGCCTGAGCGGACAAGATCGATCTCGGCGCCGCCTTCCAGGAACTCGTCGCGGATATCGGCGGGGAACTCTTTGCCGGTCATCCGCTCGAGCGCCGCCGCAATCGTCTGGTTGCGCCGCTCGCGCCGCCGCCGCTCCATCAAGCCGAAGGGGATATGCGTCAGGTTCTTCACCCACTCGAAATAGCTGACCACCACACCGCCGGCATTGACATAGAGATCGGGAAGAATGGTGACGCCGCGCGAGCGCAGGATCTTGTCGCCTTCAAAGGTGACGGGACCGTTGGCAGCTTCCACGACGAGGTGGGCGTTGATGCGCTCGGCGTTCTCGGCATGAATGGCATTTTCCATCGCCGCTGGAATCAGAACGTCGCAAGGCTGTTCGATGCCGGTAAAGTCGGCGGCAAAGGACTTCGCCCCGTCAAAGCCGAGGATGCTGCCGGTGCGAATCTGATGCTGCTTCAGCGCCTCGATGGCAAGTCCTTCCGTATTGGCAACATAGCCGTCGCGTTCGGCAACAACGGTGATGCGTGCGCCATCTTCTTCCGACAGGAACTTGGCGGCGTGATAGCCGACATTGCCGAAGCCCTGGATGATGACCGATGCGCCCTTGAGATCGCGGCAGCTGTTGAGAGCTTGCGTGCGGGTATCGCGAAGATAGCTCTGGATGGCGAACTGCACACCCCTGCCCGTCGCTTCCGTGCGGCCAGCAATACCACCCTTCGATAGCGGCTTGCCTGTGACGCACGCACGTGAATTGATTACCTCGGTCGGATTGGCGCGGCGGAACTCGTCCATCATCCAGGCCATCTCCCGCTCGCTTGTACCGATGTCGGGAGCTGGAACGTTCACACCGGGCCCGATCAGCCCTCGTTTATTGAGCTCCTGCGTGAAGCGTCGAGTTATGCGCTCCAGTTCCTGCGGTGTCCAATCACGCGGGTCGATTTTCAGCGCGCCCTTGGAACCACCGAAGGGCACATCAACGAGCGAGCACTTCAGCGTCATCAGTGCCGCAAGGGCCTCGACCTCCTCGGCGTCGGCATTCGAGGCATAGCGAATGCCGCCCTTCACCGGTTCGCAATGTTCGCTATGGACCGACCGCCAGCCGATGAAGCTGTACATGCGACCGCGCAGCCGCACGCCGAAACGGACCGTATAGGTCGAGTTGCACTGGATGATCCGTTCTGCCAGTCCATCGGGTAAATCCAGGAAGGACATGGCATGCCGGAAGTTTTGATCGACACTATCCAGGAAGCTGTTTGCTCGATTCATTCCGCTTGTCCCTAAAATGTTCAACCGGCTCAACCCATTCTTTCGGAGGCGTAGGAGCCTGGGCTCGGCGGAAATACAACCGTGCGATTCCCGTTGAGGAACACCCGCCGATGAATGTGGGCGTGAATGGCGCGCGCCAGAACCTGAGCTTCGACATCACGACCGAGAGACACGTAGTCCTCAGCAGACTGGGCGTGAGTGATACGCACGGTATCCTGTTCGATAATCGGCCCTTCATCGAGATCGGCCGTGACATAGTGCGCCGTCGCCCCGATTAGCTTCACGCCACGCTGATAGGCCTGCTTGTAAGGGTTTGCGCCTTTGAAGCTGGGGAGGAACGAGTGATGGATGTTGATAATGCGCCCGGACATTTTCTCGCACATCTTGTCGGAGAGAACCTGCATGTAGCGTGCGAGCACCACCAGCTCGGTGGAGGTGGACTCGACAATCTCCATGATCTTTGCTTCCGCGCGCGGCTTGTTGTCCTTCGTCACCGGGATGTGGTGGAAGGGGATATCATGATTTACAACCAGCTTCTGATAGTCGAAATGGTTTGAGATCACGCCGACAATATCAACCGGCAACGCACCGATGCGCCAACGGTAAAGCAAGTCATTCAAGCAGTGGCCAAAACGCGAAACCATCAGGAGGACTTTCATCCGCTCTGCTTGATCGTGGAGTTCGGCTTCCATCGCAAATTTTTCGGCGATCGGTTTCAAGCCTTCAGTCAACGCGCCGAGAGACTTCCCTTCTTCCGAAATGAACGACACGCGCATAAAAAAGCGGCCGGTTTCAAGGTCGTCGAACTGGGAGCTGTCTACGATGTTGCATCCCATATCCGCTAGAAACCCGGATATCGCTGCCACTATGCCGCGCTTTGCCTGGCAGGTAACGGTAAGGACAAATGTCGTCATGGTTCTCTCTCTGTCACTAATGGAAAGGGCCCCCGCATCCTGATCATCAGGACGCGGGGGGAGCTGGCCGCGGATGCGGCTAGGGAGCACGTTTGGGCCAAGCCGCGTAAATCGAGGTTCTAAGGGTTAGCCCGTGGAGATATATCTCGCGACGCGAGACAGACCGTATGAGATGAAGTTTCGCTGCACGAATCCGACCGCTCTTAGGTCACCAGCACGCAGAGCGCGACAAAGTTCGTCAACTTCCTCTTTGAGGAACCTGACCTCGTCCTCCCACATGCGGTCCACGAGGCTGTACCAGACACGCGAGGCTTGGAAGTACAGCCGGTCGTGGATCTCCTGCATCGCTGAATTGCCTATCAGCCCGTTTACAGCGAAATGAATTTCATGATTGATCTGCCAGAACTGCTCGAAATCCCTCGACTGGAAAAGCGCGTCCACCCTCGCAACAAGCGCCTCGACTTCCTCCAGTGCTTTTTGGGTTCGCTCCGGCCGACCAAAATCCCCTATCATTTCGCTTAGCCGCAAACGAAATGCATAGACATCCTTGAATTCCTGGAAATCAACCCCGGTGACCGTCGTACCGACGCCGTTCTTGGTTTCGACAAGGCCTTCGTAGTCAAGACGCTGCAGTGCTTGGCGCACGGGCGTGCGGCTCACATTGAATTCCGCAGCGAGTTCTGTTTCGACCAACAGTTCTCCGGGGCGGTACTGCAAGAGGCAAATCCGGTCGCGAAGAACACGATGGATTTCGATAGCCTGTCCGCGAGGCGCCGCAGTACGCGGCGCCTCGCGCTTCAATGCTGTAACGGCTCTAGCCATCAATTTTCTCTAAAAAGTCGGCCATATTTATCGCTCCGATCATTAACCCCAGCCAAGCGCAGGCAATCCCACATCATCGCCTGATTACTCGTGATGACGGGCTTACCCGATTCTGCCTCAAGCGCCTGAATAATGTCCACCGAGCGCAGAGCGCCGCAACTGATAAAGATGGCGTCAGAGTCCGCCCGATCGACTTGCTTGGCAAACTCGAAAATGTAGTCGGGCGTCACCCGCACCATGTCCTCGTCGTTTTCAATGTTCAGGCCCTGGATGTTCAGGATCTCAAACCCTCGCTCTTGCATATATACCCGTTCGATCTCGTTGACCGGATCGAGATACGGAGTTGCGATGGTGATTTTTTTTGCCTTAACAGCTTCCAGTGCGCGCATTACGCCGGAGATGATCGACGTCGGCTTGGCACCGGGCGCACCGCGATTGAGTTCGGCAAATACCTTGTCTTCCCCGATCACCACGCTCCCAGAGGTACAGCCGTAGCAAATTACGTCAAGCTGGACCTCCGGAACGATCAGCGCTGCGGCGTCACCAATACCGGAAGCCATAGCGGCCAAGGTGTCCACATCCACCTTGTTGGCCATCGGCGCTCTCTGGAAATGCACGCCGACCCCGTCCGGAGCGAGCTTGAACATATCCTCTTCGATAGTCTGCTCCATCGCCAGAAGAACGAAGCCCAACTTGGCCTTGTGGTGACGCCCGGCGTCAAAGCGAATGCCTCCGCGCCCAAGCGAATTCTCGACCTTCCCAGTCTGTTGCATGTGTAGTCGCTCCTGTGATGCTTTCATCTACCTGTACACAGGAAGCGACAGATGCGCAAGATTATCACGCAAAATATCGCCTAATTGCGCCGTTGACACCCATTCCGCTTCGTTTTATAGCTCTTTAAATCCAACCTGCATACAGCTTAGAGGAAGGCGCAAGGACATGAGACCAGGCAAGGAACGCACAGAGAAACTGAAAAAGGCGCTTCATGCGGCCGGATTCGAAAGCGCCATTCTGACTAACCCGGATTCCATCGCCTACTTCGGCGAATATCAGGACTACCTGGGTATCGACTTCGGTCGCCCGACCCTCATGACCGTACCGGTCGACGGCGAGCCGACCATCATTACTCCGCTGATGGAATCGGAAATGTGCGGCCGGATGAGCTGGGTGACGGATATCCGCCCGTGGAGCGACGGCATCAATGACGAATGGCGCAGCGTCTTGAAGTCGGCCGTCGAAGGAAAGGCGCGCCGGGTCGCGATCGAGCGGCGCTCAATCCCGGCGTTGGTCGCCAACGATCTGCTGCCCATGCTGCATGGAGCCGAGGTCGGCGACGCTGGACCGGTCATTTCGGAGATCCGGATGATCAAGTCGGCCGACGAGATCGGGATCATGCGCAAGGCCGGCGAAGTCGCTGTCGCGATGGTGAAGGGTGCCCGCGAGGTCATCGCAGAGGGCGTGCCGGAATATGAGGTCGCGCTGGCTGTCATAGCCGCGGGGACCAGGAAGGCAGCGTCGTTCCTCGATGACAGCACGGATCGCTTTGTTTCCCCTACCATCTACAATCTGCAGATCCTTCAGTCTGGCACCGATGTGTGCTTGGTGCACCGCCGCTCTTCCGTTCGGACCATCCGGAAGGGGGATCCGATCTATCTCTGCTTCTGCGGGATCGCCAACTTCCGCAACTATAAGCTCGGCTTCGACCGCGAATTCTTCGTCGGCGGCGCGACAGACGAGCAGGCCCGAGTGTACGAGACTGCCGTCGCTGCTCAGCAGGCGGCGCTCGCGGCAATCAAGCCGGGCATTGCATGCGAGGAAATCAACGCAGCTGCGGAAGTGGTCTACACCGAGGCGGGCTTCTCTGCAGGCTATCGCACCGGCCGTTCCGTCGGTCAATCATTCCTGGAATCCCCGGAACTGAAGCGCGGCGAGAAGCGGCTGCTCCAGGCCGGCATGACCTTCGCAGTTGACGGCGGGATCACAATCGAAGGGAGCTTCGGCGGGCGTATCGGCGACTCGATCGTCGTGACCGACACGGGATTTGAATACCTGACGAACTACCCGCGCGAACTTGCTGTCGTTTGAGGTAGGACAATGAGCAGGCCCACCTTCGCTACCTTGAAAGCGATGAACGCCGAATTCTTCGAAGGCTGCTGGGACGAGAAGGATCTGGAGCAGCTGGTTGCGCCAACGTTCGGCGTCGTTTCCAGCTTCGAAAAGGTCATTTCCGACCTGCAACGCATAGTCAGTAAAGATCTGGGCCAGGTGGGCCCCGATGACCACTGCTCGGGGCTCACCAATGACTGATAGAAAGTCCATCAAACAGATCGCGGCAGAAATCCAAAGCGGCCGTTCTGTTGTCGAAGTCGTCGAGGAGAGCTTGGTTGCAGCCGACCGGCTAAATCCGGAGCATCGCAGCTTTATCACGATCGCTAGGGAGGCTGCGCTCTCCCAAGCTGCAAAAGCAGACGCCCAACGACATGGAGGCACGCAGCACGGGCCCCTTCACGGCGTGCCTTTCGCGGCGAAGGACATGTTCGAGACCGCCGGCATTCTCACGACAGGCGGAAGCCCGGTGTTGAAGGATAACGTGCCCGAGACATCGGCCTTGGTCGTCGCGCGTCTCGAAGAGGCTGGCTCGGTATTGATCGGAAAGGCAAACCAGCACGAATTCGCCTATGGGGCGACTGGGGAAAACAACTGGAGCGGCACGACACGCAATCCGTTCGACACTACCCGGTTAGCCGGGGGATCGAGCGGAGGTTCAGCGGCCGCAGTTGCAGCCGGGATCGTACCCTATGCTCTGGGAACCGACACTGGCGGCTCAGTCCGGGTTCCGGCCGCCCTTTGCGGGGTCGTGGGTTTCAAGCCAAGCTTCGGACGCATGAGCCTGCAAGGCGTCATTCCATACTGCTGGTCTCTCGACCACGCCGGGATCTTCGCAAACACCGTCGAAGACGTCGGCCTGGTTTTTGATCAAACGACATCTGTCGCGCGGGCAGTCAATCCCGAGAACTTGAGGGTCGGGATCATCAAGGGCTGGGCCGAAAGAAGTGAGCCGCCCGTCCGGCGGGCGTTTCTCACGGCCAAATCCGCCCTCGAGCAAATGGGCGCTACGTTCACTGAAATAGAACTTCCCGACCAGGCGGAGGCAAGAACGGTTTCACTGACAATACAGTTGGCTGAGACCTTGGCCTATCATGGCCCCAACCTTGCGCGTGCACGTTCATCGTTCGGAGAAGATATGCTGAGCGGGATGGCGCTCGGACAGTTTCTCTCTGCAGAAAGCTATGTTCAATGCAAGCGCATGCTTGAGATTTACAATCGGGCATTTGCGGAAACAATGAGCAGCGTCGACGTTCTCCTGACGCCTGGATGCCCGATCACCGCCCCAGAAGTCGGCGCGGTCCATGTTGACGTCGGCGGCGATAGCCTACCGGTAGGAAATGCTCTGACACTCTTCACATCATTCTTCAATCTCGTAGGAACGCCCGCAATTGCTCTGCCGGTCCGCGAGGAAACATCCCATCTGCCAGTATCCGTGCAGCTCGTCGGCGGTCGTAATCGTGACGCTGAGCTCTTGGGTGTGGCACAGGTTTTCGAGGAAACACTTCGAAGAACCAAGATGATCGCGGCCTAGCCGCTTCATTCTCACAACCTAAGCCGACGGTAAGATCGGTCAAACAAACCTCAGAGGAAAACAAATGACACGACCTTCACTACTCGCAGCTATTGCGATCGCAAGCCTCTCGACCATCACTACGGGCGCCTTTGCTGCGGACCAGCTAGTCGTCGCTTCATTTGGTGGCGCCTACACCGCCAGCCAATCCAAGGCGTTTATCGAGCCCTATATGGCTGAAAAGGGAGCCAAGGTGCTCACCGCTGACTACAACGGCGGTCTTGCTGAACTCCGCTCCCAGGTTCAATCCGGCAACGGCGCATGGGATGTTATCGATCTCGAGCTTCAGGACGCTTTGAGAGCTTGCGACGATGGGCTTATCGAAAAGATCGATGCTTCTCAGCTTGCGCCGGCGGCCGACGGAACGGCTGCGGCTGATGACTTCCTGCCGGGAACCCTGATGGACTGCGGCGTCGGTACGATCATGTGGTCGAACATCATCGCCTACGACAAGACCAAGTTCCAGAATGGCGGACCCAAGACCATTGCCGACTTCTTCGATCTCGAGAAGTTTCCGGGCAAGCGCGGTCTGAGCAATAAGCCGAACGTCAACCTCGAGTGGGCGCTCATGGCTGATGGCGTGCCGAACGACAAGATCTATGAGACGCTTGCGACAGAGGAGGGCCTCAACCGGGCCTTCGCAAAGCTCGACACGATCAAGAAGGATGCTGTGTTCTGGGGCGCTCACGCCCAGGCCCCGCAGCTTCTTGCGGACGGCGAAGTAGTCATGACGGCTGCCGCAAATGGACGTATCTACGATGCGATCTCCAAGGAGCACAAGCCGTTCGAAATCGTTTGGGATGGACAGATCTGGAACCTCGACGTCTGGGCGATTTCTAAGGCCAGCAAGAACAAGGATGCCGCCTTGGACTTCGTGAAGTTCTCGACCACGGGGCCGCGCCTTGCTGACGTCACGAAGTATATCAGCTACGGGCCTGTCAGAAAGTCGTCCCAGGGTCTCGTTCCAGAAGCGATCCGGACAAACCTGCCGACCTACGAAACCAACTTCAAGACGTCTCTCGCCAATGATCTCGAATTCTGGGCAGATCACCAGGACGAGATCAACCAGCGCTGGGCCACTTGGATGGCGAAGTAATTCGCTCGCTGATCCCTCTCTTTAGAAGATGGTCGGAGCGTGCTCCGGCCGTCGGAATTGGCGCGGTAGCTGCGTCGGCACACTAGCCGGAATGAGATATCATGAATACCGAAACCAGATCATTCGTGAACTTTCACGAAGTGCAAAAGAGCTACGATGGCTCCTCTCTTGTCGTGAAATCCCTCTCGCTTGATATAGCAAAGGGCGAGTTTCTGACGATGCTTGGTCCGTCAGGGTCAGGCAAAACGACCTCGCTGATGATGCTTGCTGGTTTCGAGCGACCCACAGGTGGCAAGATCACAGTCGCGGGTCGTGACCTTACGAACCTGCCCCCGCATCGAAGAGACATCGGTATGGTCTTCCAGAACTATGCTCTCTTCCCGCACATGACGATCGCGGAGAACGTCGCCTTTCCTCTGGTGGCACGCAAGATGCCGAAACCGGAGATCGAATCGAGAGTAAGGGGTGCCTTGGAGCGGATCCGAATGAGCTCCCTCGGAAACCGTCGCCCTGCGCAGCTTTCCGGAGGCCAGCAACAGCGTGTAGCGCTTGCCCGCGCCCTGGTTTTTGAGCCGTCTCTCGTACTAATGGATGAACCACTTGGGGCGCTCGACAAGCAACTGCGCGAGCACATGCAGATGGAAATCAAACACCTGCATGGGGAGCTTGGCCTGACCGTAGTTTATGTCACCCATGATCAGGATGAGGCCTTGGCGATGTCCGATCGAGTGGCTGTTTTCAATGACGGGATCATCGAACAGGTCGGGCCCGCCCGCGCGATATACGAGGCACCTGAAACGGCATTCGTTTCGTCCTTTGTGGGCGAGAACAACCACCTCCAAGGTATCATTTCTTCTGTGACGCGCGACATGTGTGTCGCAGCCGTTGGCAAAATCGACGTCCAGTGTGTGGCCGTCGGCTCTTTGAAACGGGGGGATCGCGCGATCGTCTCGTTGCGCCCGGAGCGGGTGTCGTTGGTCCAAGAGGATGGATCTTCCGCCAACACCGTTAGAGCCGTAGCGAAGGAAGTCGTGTACTTCGGGGATCATCTCCGCCTGTCCTGCCAGCTTGAAGACGGGCAGACCGTTACGGTGAAACAGCCGAACAGAAATGGAATCGCTCAAATCTCTGTGGGGCAGCCGGTATTGTTAGGCTGGCAAGCAACCGACGCCAGGGCCTTGGCCTCCGAAGGAGTGGTTGGCAATGGCTGAAGCGGCAATCTTCGCAACACCGGAGGAGATCTCCCGTCAGGTAGCGAGGTCTCGACGCAGTGAGATGCGGAAGGGACTTCTTCTTTTGGCACCTGCGTTGGTGTTTCTTTTTTTCACCTTCCTGCTGCCGCTCGGCTACATCTTCCGTCTGAGTGTCTACGATCCGACCGTCCACGATGGCCTGCCGCGCACGGTGGAGGCGCTCCAGACGTGGAGTGGAAGCGGCGCACCCGACGAACAAACGTTCCAGGCGTTGGCGCAGGATCTTATCGATGCTCGGCAAGCTGATATCGTTGGGTCGATTGCAAATCGACTGAATGTCGAGGCCGCCGGACTGCGCAGTGCCTTCACAAGAACTGCTAGACGCCTCGGGCAGAAGCCTCCAACCGTGAGCTATTCGGAATGGTTCCAACAAGCGGATCCCGTTTGGAGCGAACAGTCGACTTGGCAGGCAATTAACCAATTGCGCAGCTCAGTGAGCGCCAACTACTATCTGTCAGCAGTCGATCTCCGCAGAGGCGCGTCGGGCGCCATCGAACTTGCCCCTGAAGACAATCGTATCCACACCACGCTCTTCGCGAGAACGTTCCTGGTCGCCTTTTCGGTGACTGCACTGTGCATCCTCCTCGGCTATCCGGTAGCCTACCTGATCGCGACATCGTCGAAGTTCCTCGGCTCCATAATGATTGTTCTCGTCCTTCTGCCGTTTTGGACGTCGTTGCTTGTTCGAACCACGGGTTGGATCGTGCTCCTGCAGTCCCAGGGCGTGCTGAACGACATCTTTGTTTATCTGGGAATTATCTCGGACGAGAATAGGGTTAGGATGATCTATAACCTCGCCGGCACGCTTATTGCCATGACCCATATCTTGCTGCCGTTTTTCATTCTTCCCCTCTACAGCGTGATGGTTTCGATATCTCCGGTCTACATGCGAGCTGCTCAATCGCTGGGCGCCCACCGCTTCTACGCCTTCTGGAAGGTCTACTTTCCAAACACACTTCCAGGTGTCGGTTCCGGGGCACTTCTCGCTTTCATTCTTGCCGTCGGATATTACATCACTCCTGCTCTCGTTGGCGGACAGTCGGGGCAGATGATCTCCAACATGATCGCGTTCCATGTCCAGTCGTCGTTGAACTGGGGGCTGGCGGCAGCTCTCGGGATGATACTCCTGTCGGTGGTCCTGGTTCTCTACGCCATTTATCACCGATACTCCGGCGCAAACCGGCTGGTGAACTGAGGAGCGAGCTATGAACGGCTATACTATCGAGACAGCCTGGTCGGTTCTCTTCCGTGTCATTTGCTGGACAATCCTGATCTTTCTCATCGCGCCAATTTTCGTGATTATTCCGCTTTCCTTTAACGCAGAGCCCTACTTTACGTTTACCAGCGGCATGCTGCACCTCCGCTCCGAAGCATTCTCCACGCGCTGGTACGACGCATTCGTCTCAGATGCCGGATGGATGGTTGCCGTGAGGAACAGTTTCCTCGTCGGGATCCTGTCGACGTTACTGGCAACAACGCTCGGCACTCTCGCCGCATTGGGCCTCAACAAGCCGCTCCCATTGCGCAGCCTGATCGTCAGCCTTCTTCTGGCACCGATGATCGTCCCGATCATCGTGCTGGCCGCCGGAACCTACTTCGTGTTCGCGAAAGTTGGCCTCGTTGACAGCTATCTCGGACTGGTGCTCGCTCACGCTACCTTGGGATTGCCGTTCGTGGTCGTGACAGTGCTGGCCAGCCTCTCGAACTTCGACCATGGTCTTGTCCGCGCGGGTCTCATTTCGGGGGCACATCCGACGATGGTCTTCCGTCGCATCACGTTGCCGCTCATCGCACCAGGCGTCCTTTCCGGCGCGGCGCTGGCCTTCGTGACATCGTTTGACGAAGCAGTGATCACCCTCTTCCTATCCCCAAGTCCGGGATATTACACAGTCCCCCGTAAGATGTGGTCCGGCTTGCGCGAACAAATCAGCCCTACCATCCTCGCCGTTGCCACCACCTGGATCGTTCTCTCCTTGGTGCTGATGATTTTGATGGGCGTGTTGCGGCGCCAATCTGTCAAGCGGTCGGCTAAGCCCATCAGCGTCGTTTGAGACATTTCTCGATGAACGATTACGTCGGCAAAGATGAGCCGCTAACCATCCTCCTCGGCAACAATTTCGGTCGAACGACCTGGGTGTCGCAGGTTCCAGTTGCCAGGCTGGTGCACTCCGCGTCCTGCCCGAAAGAGTTGGAACGATTCGCCACCATTCCGGTGAACATGATACGCTCCACGGCCAGGCAGATCCTCTTCGGGCTGGTAAAATCGGCCCAGGAACAACGGCTCGAGCAGGGTGCGCCGATCCTGCCGGAGTTTGCTCAGATACTATCACTGCTGCATGTCCCCTCGCTGCGCACGCTGCGACCTTTCGTTGTCCACATCGAGGAGATTGCACCCGATAATGACGGTATCCGCACGCAACGCATATTCTGGCATACGCGGGAGACCTTAGGGTTTCGGGTCTACCTTCCACCCGAATATTCGTGGCGAATAATGTCAGGGCATTCCGATGTCGCTGCGTGCTGTCTTGCGCTTGAGATGTGCGACACCATCGTTCGCTCAAATTGTTACCCGGACGAGCGCTTTTTCCCGCGCGTCAAAGCCTTGAGTGAGAACGAACTGACCGTTTGGTTGGAGGCTCTTGCGTGTTCGCATTCCTTCACAAAAGTCGCGGTGGAGTTCTATCTGGGTATGTCGCCGGAAGAAGAGCGTGACGTCGCGCACGGCCTGTTGGCCAACCAAGGCACTCATCACCGGGCGGCTCGCGCAGTCTAAATCGAATGCCTGCATCTAATGGAAATGAGATGTCGAAGATAGGTATCATCGGAGCTTCGGGGTGGTTGGGCTCGTCCTTGGCGCAGGGCCTTGTCGACGCGGGGGTAGCCAATCCACAGGATTTGATCCTTTCCTATCGAAGCAGAAAACCCAATATTCTTCCGGACGCCGTTTGGACCCTGGACAACAAACTCCTTGCCGAGGAGGCGGCGGTCGTCATCGTTTCGGTACAACCAGGCGATTTTCCCTCGGTCGACATCGCGATCGGAGGAAAGCTCGCGATTTCTGTCATGGCCGGGATCAACTTGGCGGCGCTTTCCCGCCACCTGGGAACGGATCGCGTCGTTCGGTCCTTGCCGAATGCTGCAGCCGAGGTCAGACAGTCCTATACGCCGTGGGTCGCCTCCCCAAAGGTGACAGATGAGGATCGTGCCCTGTTACGTCGGATTGCCGGAGCCTGGGGCGAAGCTGATGAGCTCCGTTTCGAACTCGATTTGGACTACTTCACCGGATTGACGGGTTCAGGCCCCGCATTTCCCGCCTTGCTTGCACGCGCAATGGCGCGGGATGCTGTGGCAAGGGGGATCGACCCCGCGATCGCGCGCAAGGCCGTTGTCGCCGTGCTGAAAGGCGCCGGCGCGCTCTTTGAGCGAACTTCAGACGCGCCTGAGGATGTGGTCCGACGTTTCGTCGATTACAAAGGCACCACTTCGGCAGCCTTGGAGGCGATGATCGCCGGCAACTTCGAGAGGGCCGTCAGCAATGGCCTTGAGGCAGCGCTTGCCCGATCGTACGTGCTCGGGTCCAGCGAAGGCAAAGTCGACTGATCACCGCTTGGCCTTCGTTAATTTCTCTCGAAACCGGCTCGGAGTGCTGGAAAAGCGTGCTGTGAATGCTTTTGAAAAGTGTCCCGCGCTGGAAAAGCCGGTCGCGAACGCGATCTCTGAAATCAACAGCGGGCTTTGTTCCAGCAGTCTGCGTGCGTGATCCAGGCGGACGTTTCGGTAAGCTTCGAGAAATCCGATTTCCAACTGGTCCGTAAACAATCTGTCCAGATGGCGAACGCTGACGCCGGCAACCTTCGCCATCGCGTCGCGGGATAGTGGCTGTTCGATCGTGGCCTCCATCTTTTCCAAGACTGCCAGTAGCGCTGGATGATGGGTGCCAAACCGCTCCGCCGCCGAGCCGCGCTGTGGCGCGGTGGGCTCGCCGACCGCCGTATGGAGATACCAATCACTGACGCGGCGGGCGAAATGCGATCCCATCCGTTCCGAAATCATCGCATGCATCATGTCGAGCGGCGCGATACCGCCGCCGCAGGTTATACGATCGCCGTCTATGACAAAGCGCGCCTGCCGGGGCGAAAGATGCGGAAAGGCTTCTTTCAAAAGCTCGGCGTGTTCCCAGTGAATGGTGAAGTTGCGATTGTCCATGAGCCCCGCGGCAGCCAGAAGATAGGCGCCCGATGATATGCCGCCGATCCTGACGCCCTGCCGCGAGAGTTTGCGCAGTGTGCCGTAAAGTCCGTCCCGGTCCTCCCAGTCCTGCCGGTTGCCGCCGGCGCAGACGAAGACCGTGTGGCAGCCTCCACCCTTGGCCAGTAGATCCTCGCAATCGATGCTCAGACCCGACGAGCTTCGCACCGGTTGGCCGGAGGGCGAAAGCGGGGTGATGTCGTAGAGCGATATCCCGGCAATGAGATTGGCAGCACGCAGTGGCTCCGTCGCCGATGCATAGGACATCAGCGCAAAATTGGGCACGAGTAGAAAGCCAATGCGTTGCAAAGCCTTCGATTCATTTAGAGAGCTCATGGCCTATTTCTATATCAATGTGTCCCTTGTATGCAATTGCTGTCGTCGAGAATGGCTTAGGGTAATCATCGACACCTCCATTGACGGGCAATCCATGCGGTATTCAGCACTATCCCTGCTTCTTAACGGACTTCGTGGCAACAAGGCCTGGGCGCCGGCCTGGCGCCAGCCGGAGCCGAAGTCCCATTACGACGTAATCATCGTCGGCGGTGGCGGCCATGGTCTTGCGACCGCCTATTACCTTGCCAAGGAATTCGGCATCACAAATGTCGCCGTGCTGGAAAAAGCCTATATCGGAGGCGGAAACGTCGGCCGCAATACGACGATCATCCGGTCGAACTACCTGCTGCCCGGCAATAACCCGTTCTACGAGTTTTCCATGAAGCTCTGGGAAGGGCTGGAACAGGATTTTAACTTCAATGCGATGGTCTCGCAGCGCGGCGTTCTGAACCTCTTCCATTCGGATGCTCAGCGTGACGCCTATACACGGCGCGGCAATGCCATGCGTCTCCACGGCGTCGATGCTGAACTGCTCGATCGCGCCGCGGTGCAAAAGATGCTGCCCTTCCTCGATTTCAACAATGCCCGCTTCCCGATTCAGGGCGGTTTGATCCAGCGGCGCGGCGGCACGGTTCGCCACGATGCCGTGGCCTGGGGCTATGCCCGTGGCGCCGACATGCGCGGCGTCGACATCATCCAGAATTGCGAAGTGACCGGCATCCGCCGCGAAAACGGCAAAGTTACGGGCGTCGAGACGAGCCGTGGCTTCATCGGCTGCGGTAAGCTCGGCCTTGCGGCCGCCGGCAATTCCTCGCGCGTCGCCGAAATGGCGGGTCTGAAATTGCCGATGGAAAGCCATGTGCTGCAGGCTTTCGTATCGGAGGGATTGAAGCCATTCATCGATGGTGTCGTCACCTTCGGCGCCGGCCATTTCTATGTCTCGCAGTCCGACAAGGGCGGCCTTGTCTTCGGCGGCGATATCGACGGTTACAATTCGTATGCGCAGCGCGGCAATCTGGCGACGGTCGAGCATGTGATCGAAGCCGGCAAGGCAATGATCCCATCGCTGTCGCGTGTCCGGGTGCTGCGCTCCTGGGGTGGCATCATGGACATGTCCATGGATGGTACACCGATCATCGACCGCACGCCGATCGACAATCTCTATCTCAATGCGGGCTGGTGTTATGGCGGCTTCAAGGCGACGCCGGCGTCGGGCTTCTGCTTTGCGCACCTGCTCGCCCGCGGCGTCGCGCACGATACCACGCGGCAGATGCGGCTCGACCGCTTCGAGCGCGGCTATCTGATCGACGAAAAGGGCCAGGGCGCCCAACCGAACCTGCACTGATCACACGAAGGAAAAGCCGGATATGGCAAGCCTCGTTCCCTGCCCCCATTGCGGCAGACGACCCAAGGAAGAATTCACCGTGAAGGGCGCAGCACTTGCCCGCCCGGCACCGGAGGCCGAGGCGGCGGCCTGGATGGATTACGTCTACCTGCGCGACAACCCGCGCGGCCGATATGAGGAATATTGGCACCACACGTCGGGCTGCCGCCGCTGGCTGGTGGTGACCCGCGATACCGCCACCCATGAGATAGAAGCGAGCCGCGATGCGGCGCTCGCGCAAGGATAGTCGCCCATGACACCGTATCGTTTGCAGAATGGCGGCTTGATCGATCGGCAGGTAAGCCTGTCCTTCTCCTTCGACGGCAAGAAAATGCTCGGCTTCGGCGGCGACAGCCTTGCCTCCGCGCTGCTTGCCAACGGCCAGCTTCTGGTCGGTCGCAGCTTCAAGTATCACCGTCCGCGCGGCATCCTGACCGCGGGCGCGGCAGAGCCGAATGCGCTGATGACCATCGGCCAGGGCGGCCGCACTGAGCCTAACACCCGCGCCACCATGCAAGAGCTTTACCAGGGGCTGGAAGCCAGGAGCCAGAACCGTTGGCCGTCGCTCGACTTCGACATCGGCTCGCTGAACAGCCTGCTGTCGCCATTCCTCGGCGCGGGCTTCTACTACAAGACCTTCATGTGGCCGGCTCCATTTTGGGAAAAGGTCTACGAGCCCTTCATCCGCAAGGCTGCCGGTCTCGGCAAGGCGAGCTACGAGGCGGACCCGGATACCTACGAGAAGTGCTGGGCGCATTGCGATCTCCTGATCATCGGCGCCGGACCGGCCGGTCTTGCCGCGGCATTGACAGCGGGTCGTTCCGGTGCGCGGGTCATTGTGATCGACGAGCATTCGATAATCGGCGGTTCGCTTCTGTCGGACACGGCGACGATCGGCGGCGCGACGGCCATCGATTTCGTCCGTGAGGCGCAGGCCGATCTTCAGGCGCTGCCGAATGTGCAGGTTCTCGACCGCACCACAGTTTTCGGCTGGTACGATGGCAATGTGTTCGGCGCGGTCGAGCGCGTCCAGAAGCATGTCGCCCTGCCGAAGGCCGAAGTGCCGGTCGAGCGGCTGTGGCGCATCGCGGCGAAACAGGCGCTTCTGGCGACCGGCGCCGAGGAGCGTCCACTGGTCTTCGGCGGCAACGACACGCCCGGCGTAATGATGGCCGGTGCGATGCGCACCTATCTCAACCGCTTCGGCGTGGCGCCCGGTCGTGAAGTGGCGATCTTCACCACCAATGACAGCGGCTATGCGCTTGCTCTCGATCTCGAGGCGCGGGGTATCGTGCCTGTGGCGATCATCGACAGCCGCCCGGAAGGCTCAGCCGCCTATGCCGGACACGCACGCGTCATCAAGGGTGCCTTCGTCTCCGACGCCAAGGGCGGCAAGGCCCTGTCGTCCATCGAAATCTCGAGGAGCGGCGGCAGGGAAACCCTCAAAACGGACGCGTTGGCCGTGGCGGGTGGTTTCAGCCCGATCATCCATCTTGCCTGCCATCGCGGCGGCAAGCCGGTCTGGTCCGACGAGCAGGCGGCGTTTCTCGCCCCGGAAAGCCTCATCGGTCTGCAACTTGCCGGCTCCGTTCTCGGCGCTTCCAGCATCGCGGCCTCGTTGACCGAAGGCGCTGCCAGAGCGTCCGTCATGGTCTCCGACATGGGCTTTCCCGTCGCGCCGGCGAGCTTCGGCGAGGTAGAAGGCGACATGGCGAGCCGGCCGGCCAAGGCACTCTGGACCATTCCGAACGTCAAGGGCAAGGCCTTCGTCGATTACCAGAACGACGTGCACCGCAAGGATCTCGGCCTCGCCGTCCGGGAAGGATACGGCCATGTCGAGCTTGCCAAGCGCTACACGACCAATGGCATGGCGACCGACCAGGGCAAGCTTTCCAATGTCAACGCCATCGGACTTCTGGCCGAAGCGCGGGGCGTTTCTCCTGCTGATGTCGGCACGACGACGTTCCGTCCCTTCTACACGCCAGTGTCGTTCGGCGCGCTGACCGGTGCCTATCATGGCTCCCATTTCCAGCCGGTGCGCAAGTCGCCGTTGCATGACTGGGCGAAGAAAAACGGCGCGGTCTTCGTCGAAACAGGCCTGTGGTATCGCTCCTCCTGGTTCCCGCGCGATGGCGAGACCACCTGGCGCGAAAGCGTCGATCGCGAAGTGAAGAATGCCCGCGTCAATGCCGGTCTTTGCGACGTGTCGATGCTCGGCAAGATCGAAGTGTGCGGCAAGGACGCCGCCGAATTCCTCAACCGCGTCTATTCGAACGCCTTCCTGAAACTGCCGGTTGGCAAGGCGCGCTACGGCCTGATGCTGCGCGAAGACGGCATGATCTATGACGACGGCACGACCAGCCGCCTGTCGGAAGAGCATTTTTTCATGACGACGACGACCGCCTATGCCGCGGGCGTCATGAACCACCTTGAATTCTGCAGCCAAGCGCTGTGGCCGGAACTTGACGTGCGGCTTGCCTCGGCGACTGATCAATGGGCGCAGATGGCGATTGCCGGGCCGAAATCCCGCATGATCCTGCAGAAGATTGTCGATGAGAATATTTCGAACGATGCCTTCCCGTTCCTAGGCGCCAAGGAAGTTTCCCTGTTCGCCGGTCAGTTGCATGGCCGTCTCTTCCGGATTTCGTTCTCCGGCGAACTGGCCTACGAACTGGCGGTTCCGGCCGGCTATGGCGAAAGCGTTGCTGACGCCTTGATGGAAGCGGGCCGCGAGCACGGCATCCAGCCCTATGGCGTCGAGGCGCTAGGCGTCATGCGCATCGAAAAGGGCCACGTCACTCATAACGAGATCAACGGCACCGTGGTGCCGGGCGACCTCGGTTTCGGCAAGATGGTGTCTGCCACCAAGCCGGACTTCATCGGCAAGGCTATGGTCGGCCGCGAAGGTCTCATCGACGCCGAACGTGGCCAACTTGTCGGTGTGCGACCGCTCGATCCCGCCACATCCTTCCGCAGCGGTTCGCACATTCTTGCCAAGGATGCGCCGGCGACGCTCGAAAACGATCAGGGTTATGTCACATCGTCCGCCTACTCGCCGCATGTGGGTTCCACGATCGGACTTGCGCTCGTCAAACGCGGCTCCGAACGGCATGGCGAAGACGTCATGATCTGGAACGGCCTGAGCGACGAGTACACGCCCGGCCGCCTCTGCAATCCGGTTTTCGTCGATCCAGAAAACGAGAAGCTTCATGTCTGAATTCCGCGTCACCCTGCGGCCAGCACTGGCCACCACGGATCCCGTTGCTTCCGACCGGATCACGCTCGAAGCCCTGGCTGAAGGCCATGTCATTCATGTTCTCGGCAAGCCTGGCGATGACGGTGTCGCCGCACGGCTCGCGCCGTTTTCTGACGGTACGGCGCATGCGGTTCGCGCCGCCGGCCCGGGCCAGTGGTTTATCGTTGGTAACGGCGTGAAATCGTATGCGGAACTCTCGGCCCTTTCCGAAGCGCTGAAGCCGGGCGCTTTTGGCGTTGATCAGAGCCAGGGCCGCGTTCGTATGCTGGCTAGAGGCTCGATGGTCGAGCGGGTGCTGGCCAAGGGGACGGCGGTCGATCTGTCGCTTACCGCCTTTCCGATCGGTCATTCTACAACCACGCTGTTCGGCCACATTGCCGCGCACGTAACCCGCACCGGTGAGGATGCCTTCGAGATCATGGTTCTGCGCGGTTTCGCTGAAAGCCTGTGGGACGATCTTGCCAGCATGTGCGCCGAATATCTCTGAAGCCAAACGACGGATATCCCATGACAGTCATCATCGACGGCAAGCAGATGGCCGCTTCGGTCCTCGAGCAGGTGAAGCACGCTGCCACGCAGCTTGAGAGGGAAGCCGGGGCCAAGGCCGGGCTGGCGGTAGTCATTGTCGGCGACGATCCGGCAAGCCACACCTATGTCGGCGCCAAGAGCCGGATGGCCAAGGAATGCGGCTTCTCCTCAGTCCAGCACACGCTGCCTGCGGAGACGAGCCAGGCGGAGCTGCTGGCGCTCGTCGAGACGCTGAATGGCGATCCGGCTATCCACGGCGTTCTCGTGCAGCTGCCGCTACCGGGCCATTTGGATTCTGATGCGGTGATCCAGTCGATCCGTCCGGGGAAGGATGTCGACGGCCTGCATGTGGTCAATGCCGGCAAGTTGGCGACGGGCGATCTGAAGACCGGCCTCGTGTCCTGCACCCCAGCCGGCGCGATGGTGCTGGTGCGCGCCATCCATGGCACGGATCTTTCGGGATTGAACGCTGTGGTCATCGGCCGTTCGAACCTGTTTGGCAAGCCCATGGGGCAATTGCTACTTAACGCCAACGCGACGGTAACGATGGCGCATTCGCGCACGAAGGACTTGGCAGGCATTTGCCGCAGTGCGGATATTCTGGTTGCAGCCGTCGGCCGCCCCGAGATGGTCAAGGAAGACTGGGTAAAACCCGGTGCGACCGTGATCGATGTTGGAATCAACCGAATTGCAGCGCCTGAACGCGGCGAAGGCAAGAGTCGGCTTGTCGGCGACGTGGCCTATGCGGAGGCCGTAACGTTCGCCGGAGCGATTACGCCGGTCCCAGGCGGTGTAGGTCCGATGACCATCGCCATGCTTATGGCCAATACGGTCATTGCGGCGACCCGCGCGCTTGGCCGTGTCGCGCCGACGTTCTAGTTCGAACAACAGCAACTTCGACTGGGGGCACCCACAGCGCGAAAGCGAGTAAGCTTGGGCTCTCCCCCCCCTCGGCCGCGACCGCGCGTCGCACTGCGGCGGTTTGGCCCGCCGTAGAATGCGGATGATTTCTTGCGTCCGACAAGAGAAGAAAATCTCGGGCGTGAGAAGGGTAGCGCTAGCAGCGTCGCCTCGCGCTGATGTGGTCGGTGGAAGTTTGTCGATCTATCGGTCGCTCAAACGGCTATCCTCAGGTAGTCCTCCCCGTTTTAGCGGGGTTCAGCGGTAGAATTCACGCGGCCATTTTCAGTTTCTGAGCGGGTGTGATGCCGCCAATGCCCATGTTGGGCCGTTCGTGGTTATACGTCCAAAGCCACTCCGTGGCGATCTCCTGCACCTCCGTTATGCTGTCAAAAATATACAGATCGAGCCATTCATGCCGAACAGTTCGGTTATAGCGCTCGACATACGCGTTCTGCTGAGGCTTGCCGGGCTGGATGTAGTTCAATGCGATGCCTTGGGTCTCTGCCCATTCGACCAGTTTCGAACTGACATATTCAGGGCCATTATCAACCCTGATTGCCAGCGGCTTGCCCCGCCATTCGATGATCTGGTTGAGGCTGCGCACGACCCGCTCGGCAGGAAGTGAGAAGTCAACCTCGATCCCCAGTCCCTCTCGGTTGAAGTCGTCCAACACGTTCAGAAGCCTGAACTGGCGACCGTCCGCCAAGCGATCCGCCATGAAGTCCATCGACCAGATCATGTTCGGCGCTTCGGGCACCGCCAGTTCCTCTGGCTTCTCGCGCTTCAGCCGCCGCCGGGGCTTGATCCTGAGATTCAGCTCAAGCTCCCGGTAGATGCGGTAGACGCGTTTGTGGTTCCAGCGATGGCCCTGGACATTGCGCATATACAGGAAGCAGAGACCGAATCCCCAGGTCTTCTTCACCTTCACAAGCCCAAGCAGCAGATCGGCGATCTGATCGTTGTCGAAATTACGTTGGGGACCATACCGATAACACGTCTCGCTGACGCCAAATGTCCTGCATGCCAGCGCGATACTTACACCGCGTTGCGCCACTACTTTCTCGGCCAGCTCTCGGCGCTGAGATGGCCGCGTCATTTTTTTCCGAGAGCCTCCTTCAGCAGATCGGCTTGCATGCTCAAGTCGGCATACATCCGCTTCAATCGACGGTTCTCGTCCTCAAGAGCCTTCATCTGGCTCATCATCGAGGCGTCCATGCCCCCATACTTTGCCCGCCACTTGTAAAAACTGGCACTGCTGATGCCATGCTCCCGGCAAAGCTCAGGTACGGGGACACCGCCTTCCGCCTGGCGCAACACAGCCATGATTTGGGCTTCGGTAAATCGGCTCTTCTTCATCAAAATCTCCTCGAGCATCTTGCCGAGAAAATTCTACTTTTGAAGCCCCTTATTCGCGGGGAGGACTACCCTCACATCGCAAAGACACTAACGCTGGGTGCTACAGTCAGCGCTTGAATACCTTTCAACTCGAAGAGCCGGTAATCTCGAAGCCGAATTATTTGGAGCTTTTGAACGCGGACAAATAACAGGCGTCGTCCCGGGAGGCCCAGCTGTGCGCCGCAGACTTCAGGGTCGTGTCTTTTAGATCTTTAAACAATTTCCCGCTGCCGATGACACTGGACGAGAGCCTAATTCGCCGATGGAAGCGGTTCGCTTCTAACAGTCGAGTCCGGCGGCCGCGGATGACATCGACTTAAAGTGCTTCCAAGCACATCGCGATGCCCATGCCACCACCGATGCAGAGCGTCGCGAGCCCCTTGGAAACGCCGCGGCGCTTCATTTCGAACAGCAGTGTGTTGAGCACACGGGCGCCAGATGCACCTATCGGATGGCCGATGGCGATAGCACCGCCATTGACGTTGACGATCGAAGTATCCCAGCCGAGGTCCTTATTGACGGCGCAGGCCTGGGCGGCGAAAGCCTCGTTGGCTTCGACGAGCTCGAGATCGGCGATTGACCATCCGGCCTTTTCCAGCGCCTTGCGCGATGCCGGGATCGGGCCGGTGCCCATGACCTGCGGATCGACGCCGGCCGTTGCCCAGGAAACGATACGGGCGAGCGGCTGGATGCCACGCTTTGAAGCCTGAGCTTCGCTCATCAGAAGGGTCGCGGCCGCGCCGTCATTGAGGCCCGAGGCGTTGCCGGCCGTGACCGTGCCTTCCTTGTCGAAGGCCGGGCGCAGCTTGGTCATCTGATCAATCGTAGCGGCGGATATATTCGTCCTGATCGACGGTGACGTCGCCCTTGCGGCCCTTGACGATGAACGGAATGATCTCGTCGGCAAAACGGCCGGCCTTTTGCGCGGCCTCGGCCTTGTTCTGCGAGGCGAGCGCGAACTGGTCCTGGTCGTCGCGCGACAGCTGCCATTTCTTGGCGATGTTTTCGGCTGTCGTGCCCATGTGATAACCATGGAAAGCGTCGGTCAGGCCGTCCTTGATCGTCGTGTCGATCATCTTCATGTCGCCCATCTTGGTGCCGTTGCGCAGATGCGCGCAGTGCGGCGCCATCGACATCGACTCCTGACCGCCGGCGACGATGATCTTCGCATCGCCGGTTGCGATCTGCTGCAGCCCGAGTGCCACGGCCCGCAGGCCGGAGCCGCAAATCTGGTTGACACCCCAGGCGGTGGCTTCCTGCGGGATGCCGGCCTTGATCGCCGCCTGACGCGCCGGGTTCTGGCCCTCGCCGACCGGCAGCACCTGACCGAGGATCACCTCGTCGACTTCACCCGCTTCGACACCGGCGCGCTCAAGCGCGCCCTTGATGACGGCAGCACCGAGTTCATGCGCCGGCGTATTGGCAAACGCACCATTAAACGAACCGACCGCGGTCCGGGCGGCGCTGGCAATAACGATGGATGGGGTGCTCATGGTGGCTCTCCGCTGGTTGACGATCCGATTGAGTTCGATTTTGTCCGGCAAGCTCCGGATCAGTTGACGATCGTGGCGTCCGTCGCGGCACGCAGTTCGCTATCCGTCACACCATCGGCGAGTTCCACGAGCTTCAGGCCTCCGTCGACGACGTCGAGCACGCCAAGGTTGGTGATGATGCGGTTGACCACCCCTTTGCCTGTCAGCGGCAGGGTGCAGGCCTTCAGCACCTTGGACTCGCCCGCTTTGTTGGTGTGGTCCATGACAACGACGACGCGCTTGACGCCGGCGACCAGGTCCATGGCGCCGCCCATACCCTTGACCAGCTTGCCGGGGATCATCCAGTTGGCGAGATCACCGTTCTCGGCCACTTCCATGGCGCCGAGAATGGCCATGGCGATCTTGCCGCCACGGATCATCGCGAAGCTCTGCGCCGAGTCGAAGAAGGCCGAATGCGGCAGCGCCGTCACCGTCTGCTTGCCGGCATTGATCAGGTCGGCGTCGATCGCGTCCTCGTTCGGAAACGGGCCGATGCCCAGCAGACCGTTCTCCGACTGCAGCGTCACATGCACACCCTCGGGTATGTAATTGGCCACCAGCGTCGGAATGCCGATGCCGCGATTGACGTAGGTGCCGTCTTGAAGTTCGCGGGCAGCCCGTGCTGCCATCTGGTTCCTATCCCAGGCCATCTTGTCTCTCTCCTGCCCTCAAGCCGCCGCGCGTGTCGTGCGCTGTTCGATGCGTTTTTCGTGCTGGCCTTGGATCAGCCGATGCACATAGATTCCCGGCAGGTGAATCTGATCGGGATCGAGGCTGCCGGCCGGTACAATCTCCTCGACTTCGGCGACGCAGATCTTGCCGCAGGTGGCGGCCGGCGGATTGAAGTTGCGAGCGGTCTTGCGGAAGACGAGATTGCCGGTCGTGTCCGCTTTCCAGGCTTTCACAATGGAGAGATCGGTGACGATGCCGGTCTCGAGTACATAGGTCTCGCCGTTGAAGCTCTTGAGTTCCTTGCCCTCTTCCACGACCGTGCCGACGCCGGTTTTGGTGTAGAAGCCTGCAATGCCGGCGCCGCCGGCCCGCATGCGTTCGGCGAGCGTTCCTTGCGGGTTGAACTCGAGCTCCAATTCGCCGCTCAGATACTGCCGCATGAACTCGGCGTTCTCGCCGACATAGGACGAGATCATCTTCCGGATCTGCTTCGTCTTCAGCAGCACGCCGAGACCGAAGTCGTCGACGCCGCAGTTGTTCGAGGCGATCGTCAGGTCCTTCGTGCCGGCCTCGTGGATGGCCGCTATCAGCAGCTCAGGAATACCGCAGAGGCCAAAGCCGCCAGCCGCGACGAACATGCCGTCGAAGAGCAGGCCATCAAGGGCCGCCTCCGGGCTCTCATAAATCTTATTCATAATCTCCCCTTGGAGCTTACCAGAGGCGGCAGCATTCGCTGACGCTGGTTATCAGGCGTAGGCCGCGCGGTGGCCAGAGTCACCCGCGGTTGATGCAGACGACCTTCGGCTGGGTCATGTCTTCATAGGCGAAGCGCACGCCTTCACGACCCATGCTGCCGTATTTAAAGCCACCGAAAGGCATGGCATCGAAACGGTAGTCTGAGGAGTCGTTGATCATCACGCCCCCCGCTTCGATCCGGTTGGCAGCGTCGAGCGCGACATTGAGGTCGCTGGTGAAGATGCCCGCATGCAGGCTGTAGTCCGGATCGTTGGCCATATCGATCGCTTCATCGAGCGTCTCGAAGGGCGCCAGCATGACGACGGGTGCGAACACCTCCTCATGCCACAGGCGGCAGGTCAGCGGCGTACCTTCGAGCACCGTCGGGTGATACAGGGACCCCTCGCGACGGTGTCCGCAGAGCAGCTTAGCACTTGCGCCGATGGCTTCGTTGACATTTGCCTCGGTGCGTTCCGCGACCTGCTTGGAGATCATCGGACCGACGTCGGTGTCCTCCCGCAGCGGATCACCGGCCTTAAGCTTTTTGGTAGCCGCAACAAAGGCATCGCGGAAACGGTCGTAAAGCTCGGCCTGGACCAGGATGCGCTGCGCACCGATGCAGTTCTGGCCCGCGGCCCAGAAGGCGCCGGAGACGCAACCTTCGACCGCCTTGTCGAAGTCGCAGTCGTTCATGACGATGACCGGCGCATTGCCGCCGAGCTCCATGGCGAGCTTCTTCAAGCCCGCCGCCCGGCTGATCGCCTCCCCTGTGGCAAAACCGCCAGTAAAGGAGACCATGCGCACCTCACGCGCAGAGATCAGAGCGGCCACCAACTCTCTGTCACCGTGAACGACGGTGATGATCCCCTCAGGCAGACCAGCTTCGCGCAGCGCTTCGACGAGCTTTATCGCGGAGAAGGGCGTCAGGTTCGATGGCTTCAGCAGTACCGCATTGCCGCCGGCGATAGCCGGGCCGAGCTTATGCGCGACAAGATTCAGAGGATCGTTGTAGGGGGTGATGGCGGTGATGATGCCGAGTGGTTCGCGTGTGAACCAGCCCTGGCGTTGTTCCGATCCGGTATAGGAGTCAAAGGGCACGATTTCGCCCGCGTTGCGCTTTGCTTCTTCCGCCGACAGCTTCAGCGTATTGACGCAGCGCAGCACCTCTTTGCGCGCCTGGATGATCGTCTTGCCGGCTTCGCGAACAATGGTCTCGGCAAAAGCCTTGCTGCGGCTCTCGACGATTCGGGCGGCTCCTTCCAGGATGGCGGCCCGTTTGTGCCGCGCCAGATTGCGCGAGACCTCGGCGCCGCGGCGAGCGGTTGCCAGCAGGCGATCGATCTCGGCGGGAGCCGTTGCCTCGACCGATCCAAGCAGCGCCCCGTCATAAGGGCTATGAACAGAGATCGGCGACAGGCTGGTGGTGATGTGGAGTTTGGCGGCAGTCATATGGCCAGCTTCCCTATTCCTTGTTGGCCTCCTGTCTGGAGGTTGCGTTCACCCGCAAGGCAAAGATGACCCCTGCCCCGTTCCGGCTTCGAGCAATCATTGAGCACAACCCATGACGGCCGGCATCACCGGCCGCCATGGCTCAAATATCGATCAGATCTTCTGACCGTCGCGGACCAGATCGTCCATGACGGAGCGAACGGCCTTCTCGGCAATCGAGACGATCTCGTCGATCTCGTCCCTGGTGGTTACGAGCGGCGGCGCAAAGCCGAGGATGTCGCCGTGCGGCATGGCGCGGGCAATCAGGCCGCGGTCACGGGCTGCCTTGGAGACGCGGGCGCCGACCTTCAGCGACTGATCGAAGCGCTTCTTGTTCTCGCGGTCATGGACAAACTCGATGGCGCCCATCAGGCCGACGCCGCGCACTTCGCCGACGATCGGCAACTGGGCGAACTTCTCCTTGAGCTGCGCCTGGAAATAGGCGCCGACCTCGCGGGCGTTGCCCGGTAGGTTCTCCTTCTCGACGATGTCGAGCACCGCATTGGCTGCCGCCGCACCGATCGGATGACCGGAATAGGTATAGCCATGCGAGAAGGCGCCGACGCGATCCGCTCCGTCTTCCAGCACCTTGTAAACCTTCTCGCCGACGATCGCCGCCGAGAGCGGGAAATAGGCCGAGGTCAGCCCCTTGGCGACGGTGATCAGGTCGGGCTCGATGCCGTAGTGTTGCGAACCGAACATCGAACCGGTGCGGCCAAAGCCGGTGATCACTTCGTCGGCGATCAAGAGCACGTCGTGCTTCTTCAGTACCTTCTGGATCGCTTCCCAGTAGCCTTCCGGCGGCGGCGTGATGCCGCCCGTTCCAAGCACCGGTTCGGCGATGAAGGCACCCACATTGTCGGGGCCGAGGGTCTCGATCATCTCGTCGAGTTCGGCGGCACGGCGGGCGGAGAATTCCCGTTCGGTTTCGCCGGGATTCGCACCCCAGTAGTGATGTGGAACGCCGGTGTGGTCGATCTGCGGCAGCGGCAGGTCCATGTGGTCGTGGTAGAAACTCATCCCGGTCATCGAGCCGGAGACGACGCTGCAGCCGTGATAGCCCCGCTCACGCGAGATGATTTTTTTCTTCGTCGGCTTGCCGCGCAGGTTGTTGTAGTACCAGACGAGCTTGGCCTGGGTCTCGTTGGCGTCCGAACCGGACATGCCGTAGAACACCTTGCTCATCTTGCCCGGCGCCATCTTCACCAGACGGTCCGACAGGATCGCAAGCTCGTCGGTCGTGTGCGCCGCATAGGAATGGTAGTAAGCGAGACGATAGGCCTGGCGCGAGATCGCTTCGGCAACCTCGGTGCGGCCGTAGCCGACGTTGACGCAGTAGAGGCCGGCAAAGCCGTCGATCAGCTGATTGCCGTGTGCGTCCTGAATGCGGATCCCCTTTCCCGTCTCGACGATCGTCGGCTCGCCGAGCTTGCCGCTCGCGAAGTCCTTCAGTTGCGTGAACGGATGCAGGACTGTGTTGCGGTCCTTTTCGGCGATGTCCTTAATGTTGATGGTCATCATTGTTTCCTTATGATTTTCGTCCGCCCGACAAAAGGTGTCGGAACAGAGAATGTCCCTTCGTCCGATCGTCGTTACCGTGCAGTTTAGGCACGAGAGCAGCGCGCGTGAGAGCATAGGCCGCAATCCTATGCAGCTTTCCTGCAAAATATCTGCTCCTTCGCAGGGGTTCGACCGGGCGGAGCTTGACCTGCAGACGTAGCCTTTTGGAGGCCGTGCCGTGTAACGATCGTCTGATATCTGACAGTCCAGCGAGGCACGCTCATCTCTGTCCAAGCGGCCTGCCGCCGCCGCTAATGCGATTGAAAGAAGGTCATCGAAGCTGACGTTTCAATTGTTTCGCCGAAGGCGATTGGCCGGCAACTCACAATGATTGTGTTAGTGCCGCTTGAGCGTGAGCGTGCAGACATCATTGATCGATTCGAAGCTGCGATCCGCAGATATCATGTGACAGGAGATGCAGATTGCCAGTGTTGCGACCCACTCCACTTCAAACCTTAAGTAATACTCAGGCGGCCGAACGGCCGCCAGCGGTTAGCTTGAAATATTCTCTCATTGTGCCGATGCACTCGGAGTTACATCCCGCAGGTTCGACGTTGCCGAAAAGTTTCTCAATTCGCATCAACCTCCTGTCCCCGTTGTTCAGAATGTTTCGGTAGACCGGGATTGCTTTCGCGTTCTCAATGTAGGTCTTGGTCTCTCCACCCATGCTTCCTTTGACCAGACCAAAGTTCATCACCAAGCTTAAGATCAGATGAGGCGCCGTGTACCAGCCCCAGCTCAAACTTCCGAGCGAATACGCAATGACGGCGACCCGGTTTGGGTCCCGTTTCGTACGATAATACTCGACGGGCTGGATCACATGCGGGTGGTGGCCGAGGATAAGGTCCACACCCTCCTCGATCAGGGCGTGGGCTGCTTCGACCTGCCGGAGTCGCGGGAAGAATTCGAACTCAACGCCCCAGTGAATTGAAGCGATAATGAAATCGCACCCCTTGTCTCTGCAATCTTGAATTTGCGCCCGCAAAAGTGAGAGATCCGGTGCTTCGTTCCTTGCCATGAGCTGCGCCAGATGAACGCGGAACTCTTCACCCTCAGGGAACGGCATTTCGTTCACACTGTAGGTTACCGAGATCAATCCCAACCGTATCCCGTTGCGAGTATATATCTTGGCTTTACCATAGTCTTCAATCTTCCGGGGTGCGCCAATATGTGTAATCCCGTCGCGTTCAATTACGTCTTGGGTTGCAGAAAGCGCTTCACCGCCGAAGTCGAGTGAATGATTGTTCGCAAGGTTAAGGATATCAAAACGCCGCCCCTTGTGCTCGGTCAGCGTGCGGTACTGAGTTTCACTGCAGCAAAAAAGGTAAGAATTTCCGTCGACCGCATACTGTTCGGCAACTTGTTGGTCGACAACTACCGACTCGTAATTCCCAATTACAACGTCTTTGTTGAAGAGTATATCCTCTACGCCTTCAAAAAGTAGATTGGCCGAATGTTCCAACCCCTCTGTCTGAATGAGGTCTCCAGCCACCCCCAGCGTGAGGGATTGTTCGGAAGCGAAGCTCTTTGGGAGTTCCACTATTGACGGGCCATTTTTGAAAATCGCGTCTGACACCTCCCGTTTGGTTCTTCTTACAGGATGCGCGGATGTATAGTACCAATAGGCGGCGACTTCCTCATTAAACTCGGTTCCATCGTAACCTGATTCATCAAGAGGGAAGTCCCACCACCCAAAAATTCGTGCTGTCTCGATAGCTTTCTTCGTCTCATTTTCCACCGGGAAGGCTTCGAAAGGATTGTTCGGAAGAACAGGCGGCATTTTGATACTCCTAAAGTGTGTTCTGGGGAGCGATCCGACGAGCGTAGCCGTGGATGTCGGCAACCTAAAGTCGTCGACATCTTGAGCGCTTGTGGCATAGGTACACGAATCCTTATCCAGCGACCGTCGCTTAGAATAGGTAGGCTTAAAGAAGCTCAGCAATATGCGGCGTTCAGGTAATCCTTGCCTGAATACTCAGCATCATCCTGGCGTCCTTTTCGATTTAGTTGCGCCAACAACCCCTAAGGAATTTGATGGCGGTCTTGCTTCGTGGATCGAATCCAATCGGGAGACACTCTTCCAGGGGAGCGCGTTTTCGCGCGTTAGAGGAAAATGGCACCGGAACTTGTGTTCCCTGTCATCACCTTCTTGAGTTACTGCGGGTGAGACGCCGCTGCACAGCTTCTGCGCGTAGAGACAGCGCGTGTGAAACTCACAGCCGGACGGCCGACGTAGTAGACTTGGCACCTCACCTTTAAGCTCAATGCGGTTGGTGACGGCGTCTGGATCAGGTTCTGGATTCGCGGACAACAAAGCTTGCGTGTAAGGATGGCGGGGCTGTTCAAAAATGCGCTCCGTGGAGCCGACCTCGACGAATTGACCGAGATACATGATTGCGGTCCGATCGGTCATATGGCGGACGACGTTGAGATTATGTGTGATGAGTAGAATTGCGAGACCCATTTCGTCCTGTAACCGCGCAAGCAGGTTGAGCACCTCACCTTGCACTGAAACATCGAGACCCGCTGTCGGCTCGTCGGCAACGATCAAATCCGGGTTCAGAGCAAGGGCTCGAGCAATGCCCACGCGCCTGGCCTGCCCTCCGGAAAGCTGATGGGGATACCGCCTTGAAAATTCTACCGGCAGGCCGACCATTTGCAACAGCCGTGCTGCTTCAGCGTCCGCATCACGATTGGTCAGTCCATGTATCAGGAAAGGCTCCGTGATGAGCGACCGCACAGTCAAGCGAGGGGAGAGAGAACCAATCGGGTCCTGAAACATCATCGCCATACGCCGCAGATAAGCTCGACGTTCTACACCGTCGAGCCCGGCCAGTTCCACACCGTCAAAGCGAATGCTGCCGCTAAATGGTGGCTGCAATCCGATAATGCTGCGTGCGACTGTGGACTTGCCCGAGCCGCTCTCTCCGACAAGGCCAAGGGTCTCGCCCCTGCGGATTGCGAACGAGACGCCGCACACGGCATCGATGAAAGGCTCCTTCGTGCCGGACAGAAGGGCCTGCCATGATCCCATCGTGCGGAAGCGGACCCGGAGGTTTTCGACCTGGAGAAGCGCACTCATGCTGAAACCATCCGTTCTTCTCCCAGAAGATGGCATCGCACCACTTGCTCATCTCCAATGCGGGACTCAACCGGGTTCTCTTGCTGACACCGGCCAAAAGCATGAGGACACCGCTCACGAAAGATACAGCCTTGGGTCTTGCCATACAAACTAGGTATATCTCCAGGGATTGTCGGCAAAACTCGTGTCCTTTGCTGAATACGACCTGGATCGCAGTCAAGCAGCGCACGAGTGTACGGATGGCGAGGGTTATGGAAGACGTCGCGTACGGACCCGTGCTCGACTATTTCCCCAGCATACATTACTGCGACATGATCGCAAAGCTCAGCGACAGCGCCAAGATGGTGAGAGACGAATAGAATAGAACAACCGATCTCCCTTTGCAGGTCTTTCAGGAGATGGAGAATCTGTACCTCAAGCGTTGCGTCGAGGGCAGTCGTTGGCTCGTCCGCGATGAGAAGCGCCGGCTTCACAAGAAGGGCCATGGCAATGCATATCCGCTGCCGCATACCACCGGAGAACTGATATGGATAAGACCGAATGCGAGCTTGAGGGTCAGGAATACCGACGCGGCCCAGCATCTCGACAGCAAGCGTCCGTTTCTCACTTCGGCTAATTGGCCGGTGGTGTTGAATATCAATCATCTGAGATTCGACAGTCCGAACAGGATTGAGCGACGTCATCGGATCCTGAAATATCATGGAGATGCGATCGCCCATGATGCTGCGTCGATCTCGGAGACGTAGCTTAAGCAGGTCGCGTCCTTCAAAATTAATACTGCCGGCCGTCGTCTCAGCATTATCTGAAAGCAGACCCATTACAGTATAAGCGAGCGTCGACTTCCCCGAACCGCTTTCGCCGACGATGCCAAGCACCTGACCAGCGGACAAGTTGAGGGAGACATTGCGGAGTGCATGGATTCTCCCGCGCGGCGTCCCGAAATCCAGGCTAAGGCCGGAAATTTCCAGCAACCGCGAGACGGTTTGTGGCTTTGTGGCGAGCGATGTCACAGGTCTTTCCTAATCTTCGGGTCAAGCAAGTCACGCAGGGCTTCGCCAAGAAAGGTGAAGCCAAGTGTTGCAATGACGATTGGAATTCCGCCGGCGATGACCGGCCAAGGGGACTTGTGAATATAGCTGTAACCATCGCTCACAATCGCTCCCCAGTCTGGCGTTGGCGGCCGTACCCCCATCCCCAGAAAGCTGAGCCCAGCTTCAACCGCGATGACAGCGGGTACGTCCATGCTGACGAGGATGAAAAGAGGTCCAATTGCGTTTGGCAGCACGTGCACCGCAAGAATCCGCGCAGTGCTTGCACCCATGCTGCGTTCCGCCTCGATATACTGGCTGCTTCGCAATGCCTGCGCTTGAGTACGCACGACACGTGCGTAAATGGGCATCGAAGTTATCGAAATGACAACGATGACGCTGGCTAAGCTGGGTCCCATGAGCGCGATAACGGCCAGCGCGAAGATGATGGCGGGAAATGAACGAATGGTGTCAAACAGAAGCAGGAGCAGATTATCCAACCAGCGCGGTCCGAATGCCGCAACCAGTCCAAGGAAAAGTCCGGTTGCTAAAGAACTTCCAAGTGAAACTAAGGCTACGAGTAGGGGGATGCGCCCTCCCATTATGATCCGAGAAAACGTATCGCGGCCCATCTGGTCCGTGCCCAGGAGAAAATCCATGGAGGGCGGCGCCAAGCGAGGTCCTACCATAATGCGGATCGGGTCGTAGGTCACAATTAGGGGTGCGAAAACCGCACTCGCGATGACCACCATCACCAAAATTGCTCCTAATGTTCCCAATGTGTTTTTGGACAACTGTCGGAGTGGACCGTGGCCGACGATCGGTTGACCCGTGACGGCTGCTGCGTCGCCAACTTGATCAGAAGTCGACATGTTAGAGCTCCTCCCGAGTTCTTGGATCAAGGGCGGCATTGACTAAATCCGAGATCATAGTGGCTGCGACGATAAGGATGGTGGAGACAAGAACAACCCCCATCACGATGGGATAATTCCGCGTATCGATTGCCTTGACAATTAAGGCGCCGATCCCTGGTCTAGTGAACACAATCTCCACAAACACAGCTGCGGAAAGCAGCCATGCGATCCCCACCCCAAGAATGGTCACCGTCGGCAGGATTGCCAGAGGCAACGCATATCGTGCTACGATGCGCCACTCCGAGATGCCAAAGGATCGCGCCATACGAATGTGGTTCTCGCCTAATATTTCCAGCATGGATGCGCGAACCAGGCGGGAGATGTAACCGACCCAGCCAATACCGATAGTGAAACTCGGCAGGATAAGGTGGACTAGTCTGTCTGACAAACCTTCACCCGCTCCGATTGCTGGCAACCAACCAAGGAAAACAGAGAAGATCAGTAGTGCGTAGACCGCCATCACAAATGGAGGGATCGCAATTGTCCCAACTGCCACGACACCTGCGATTTGGTCGATCACAGAGTTGCGCCGAATTGCCGAATAGCACCCTAGCGGTAGTGCCACGGCGACAGCCCAAAGAATGGAGGCCGTGATTAGCTCGATTGTGTAGGGCAGTTGTTCGAAAACGATGTCGGCGACGGGCCGTTGGCTAAAGACATCAAAACCTAAGTTACCGCGAAGTAGCCCCGCGAAAAACGCGCCTATTTGCACGATCATAGGCTTGTCTAGCCCCATCTGCTGATGGAGCTGAAGCTTCATTTCCGCGGTCGCCCGCGGGCCTAGGAGAACGGCAGCAGGGTCTCCGGGCACGGCACGTATCATTAGAAAGAGAAGGGTCACTGCGAGCACAACTATGGTGATCGACAGGACCATCCTCTTGAGGAGATAGATCCACATGAACTTTTACCGCGCTCAGGCTGAAACCGGCTTGAATTCAAGATAGAGCGGGTGACCGTCTGGCCGAGTCGCTGAGCGGATCTTGGTTTTGCGGAACACTGAGGTGTTCATGTCGTTAGTCAGAAACCGGTAAGCTCCCGAATTTTCCATGATATCCTGCATCTCACTATAGAGCTTCGACCGCTCTTCTGCATTGTCCAAGGTAACAGCCCTCGCATGCAGTTCGTCGAAGCGCTTATCGCCGAACCGCTCCCAGTCCCAGTTCCCAATCTGATCGGTCGTATAGTAAGACGAGAAATTATATGGATCTGGAAGCATCGTGAAGAACTGTACAAACAGCTGCAGTTCCTTCCATCGATCGCCCGCCGACTCGGCTCCGAGCGTGTAAAACGAACCTGCATCCTGAACGTTGACGTCGACGGTGATCCCGATCTGTGATAGTTGTGCTTGCACCACCTGAGCGATTGTTGTGTGTGTACTCAGGCTTTGGCAATCGATGGTTAGAGTGAGATCCTGAACACCCGCTTGCTCCAGGAACTCCTTCGCCTTTTCCAAATCACCTTCAGGCGGCACCACGGCCTGATTGCGATGGCCCACAAGACCTTTTGCGACTATGCCCGTTGCCACATCCACCTGACCCGCATAGGCGGCATCGATGATCTGCGGGACATTGATTGCCCATTGAATAGCCTTCCGGACATTTATGTCCTTTAGCTTAGGATGATCCATGTTCATCCCGATGTATGTAAAATCAATCGATGGTTTCACGTCGACTTGCGTATCAGCGGGCGTATTTTCTTTGAAATTCGCAAGCGAATCCACGCTAATGTTGGTGAAATCGACATCGCCTGCTTGATATGCGCGCTCCGCGGCCTTGATGTCGAGAATAGGGATGATGCGTATTTCGTCGAACCCAGGCTTAGGTCCGGACCACGCCGGGTTGGGCGTCAAGATCGCGTGCCGATTTTGCTGCCACTCGGCCAGCACGTACGGGCCCGAGTAGGCAATTTTCGACATTCCGATGCTCGACGCCTCCTTACCCGCCTTTTTAACGGCGGCCTCCGAAAGAATGTGCCCCACACCGTATGGCAGCGAAATATTCCAAGCGGGGACGAATGGTGTCTTGTAGACTATTACACCCGTGTAGTCGTTCTCCAGCTCAACACGGTCAAGTGGTCCACAATCCATCTTGAAGGACCCGATCTTGACTGCCCTTTCGAACGAGAATTTGACATCCCCGGCAGTTAGCTCGCCGCCACCATCGCTGAATTCGATACCTTTCTTCAGCTGAAAGCGAATATGCGTAGGATCAACCTGCTCGATTTTTTCGGCCGCCTCAAGCTCCCACTCCCATGTGCTGCCTGGCTTGAATCGAATGAGCTTGGAGTAGATGCAGCTCATCACCTCGCAATTGTAGCTGCCATAGTAAAATGCGGGATCTAGCGTGTCCAAGTCGTAATCGAGACGACATGTCAGACGCTTCCCCTCAGCCGCCCAAATAGCTTGCGAGAGCGGCATTCCGGCGGCGACAATTCCTCCGCTTACCGCAGCGGTAGCCTTGAGAAACGATCGCCGATTCAGATCGTAAAAATTGTTCATGTTCATTCCCCTTTTGTTGAAGCGTTCCCGTGCAAGCAGGCCGCATTTTATTGATTGGATCGACGCGGCCGACCGGTCGGTCTGTTCATCGCAACGACCCTGCATAAAGTCAGACTTCTCAGATCGGAGCCAACGAAATCCATTTTAGGCCGGACATGGCGAAAGCGGCGTCGCATCACGCCAGCCCAGGGGCGAAATCCTGCAAATTTGCGCGCTTGTTGCAGCAATTCGCCTTAAGCGGCAGGCCAGCCGGCTAAACGGCTTCTGACCGGCTTTTGCGCTTTTCCTTCAACCGAGGGCATTTCCTGAGCATTCGTGACACTCCATTGAAGAATCGAGTTCACTCGTCGCGCAGTTTGTAGAGCCTGCGGTTGTTCTTGTAGAGGATCATGCGGGCGGCCTCGATCGCTTCTTCCAGAGTCAGGCTCCCTCCAACGACGTAGTCCGTCAATGTTTGCGACAGATAGCGCTTGCCCCATCTTCCAGAGACCCAAAACAGCTCAGGAACGTGGTAATTGTCGCTTGCAAAAAGTATCTTCGAAAGGGGGACCGCTTCCAGGACCTGCTTGTAGCGCTCGTACAGACTTTGATGCACAAACGGCGTCATGATAGACAGTTCGAAGTAACAGTTCGGGTATAGGTGACTTAGCCACGCCGCCTTGCCCACCGACGGATAGCCGGCGTGCAGTGGCACGATCTTCGGCATCCGCATCATGTTGTCCTTATCGAAGCGGACCACTTCTTCAAGGTAAAATGGATCTTGGTTGCGCAGGATTACGTAAGGAGCCTCTCCATCGCCAGTATGGATTTGCATCGGCAAGTCGCGCTTCAAACACTCCTCAAGCGTCAACGTGAACGTATACCTGCAAAGATCTTTTGTGATGTTTGCAGCATCCTCGCGATCCATTCTGGGGCGCTCGGAATATGATGCTCTAAGCTTACTCCATGAATTGGCAGCAGGGCCCCGATCGTACAGCGGCCGGATCAGGCCAATATCTGGCAGCAGGTAGGATTTCATGCCTACGGACTTTTTTCCGTAGTTCCCATCGCCGTCCAAAATCTCGAGCAGCCGAGCGGTGTATTTGGACTCGAACTCTTCGAATGTGATATCCAAACCGAAGAACTCATCCTGCAGTGCCTCGATCCGAGCAATACGGTGCGACCGGCACGGCTGTATTGCTTCTTCAAAGGCGTCTATTTCCGCCTGGCCCGCGCCATCCATAAAGCCGGTGTCGTGGATAATGTTTTCGTAGTTCACATCTCCAAACAGGCTGTTGACGTACGACCAATAATTTTTACCTCGTTCATTTCTTGCCTCGATGACCGCCGCCAATGTTGGTTGGCAATCGAGGAACTGCGCCATTTCCTTCGTGAGAAATTTGATAAAAATGCTTTCCGACAAGTGGTATGTCATTTCGTCGACCTTGGACTGAATGTCATACTGCTTGTTCAAATCATACTTAGTCGCTTCGTCGCCGTTGAGCCAATTCTCATAAATGCCCGGAGGGAAGTAGGCAGGAAACGGATAGCCCGCTAGAGAGATTCGCTCCAGAAACCTCTTCGGAGTAGTGATTGCGTCACGATCTGTCACGAGATGACAATGAGTATCATCAAGTGCCATCGCGTCAACGACTTCAAAAATTCTCTCAAATTCAGGCTGCTGCCGCCGTAAGAAGACAGGTAGGTGCTTCAGTCTGCGAGATGAGTAGGATCCCCCATCGCTTCTCTCCCGCACACTATCGCTATTGCTCTCGATCGACCTGTTCATTGTTGTGTCTCCTCTCCTCCAGCCTAGTCACCCAGCGTTGGCACTCGGCTTTCTTGAAATCGGAAAGATAGAACAGAGCCGGCTGCGGATCGCACATTTATTGTGCTTCTGGCGCGGGGATTCTGCGTCTATGTGGCCAACAGCGCAGGGTTTTGACCGATCCAATTCACTCTGTTAGCCGCACTTAAACTCGCGATACCCCTAAAACTCAGCTGTTGATGCCCAAAAGTGAGGCGAGCTTCGGCTATGCACCTCAGTCTTGCCGCTGAATGCGGCAGGAGGTTCAACGATGCGTCCGGCATACATGATCATGACACGATCGCATGACTCGGCGACAACCGACAGGTCGTGAGTGATCAAAATCAAGGCGAGGTTCAACCGCGATCTTAACTCTGCTAACAGCTTGAGAATCTGTGCTTGTGTGATGACATCAAGAGCGGTCGTCGGCTCGTCGCCAATAACCAGTGACGGGTGACACGCAAGCGCCATGGCAATCATCACTCGCTGGCGCATCCCGCCCGACAATTCATGCGGATAAGCTGCACCGCGTTCAACCGAGATTCCAACGAGCTCAAGGAGCTCCATTGCTCGTTCCGTAGCCGCCTTGCGGGACATGCCGAGCTTGAGCCTGCAGGGCTCAGCGATCTGATTGATGACGCGTTGCACAGGATTGAGCGCGTTCATCGCGCCCTGGAAAATTACGGAGGTCTCACGCCAACGGTGCGGACGCATCGCAGCGTCATCGTCGATCGGAATCCGGTTTCCACGATAGCGCACTTCACCACCGCTAACCGCCGCATTGGGGGACAAGAGACCGGCGATCGCCATTGCCGTTGTCGTTTTGCCACTTCCCGATTCACCGACAAGTGCGACGGCCTTGCCGGAGTGGAGCTCGAATGTCACGTCCCGGATCGCAGGGAGTGACACACCCTTTAGGCCGTAATCAACGGCCAATCTCTCGACCGCCAGGAGAGGTGTTGTGGGGCTAGATGAAAGGTTGTTCATGGGATGGCCCTCCGGCGTGGATTAAATGTGTCATCGAGCGCGTTGCCAATCATGACGAAGGCAAGAGAAACGATGAGCACACACAAGCCGGGTGCACCGAGATACCACCAGGCTCCAGAGCTGGCGGCGCCCGCGCGCTGCGCTAGAGACAGCAAAGTGCCCCACGAGGGTTGCAGGGGGTCGCCGAGCCCTAGGAATGAGAGAGCTGTCTCGGTATAAATTGCGCCGGCAACCACTATGGCACCATTGGCGGCAATCTGTGGCACGAGGTTTGGCAGAAGGTGGCTTACCATAATCTTGAGATTACTGGTGCCAACAACTTTGGCGCGCTCGACAAACTGACGTTCTCGTAGGGATAGCGTCTGACTTCGAACGATGCGCGCGACAAAAGCCCAGCTTGTTAAACCAATGACAATGATGATTACCATCAACGAGGGACGGAAACCGAGAATAGTTCCACCCCGCCCCATTTGCTGCAGAACGACGGGCGTGATCACGAGCGCGAGCACGAACGAGGGAATGACGAAGAAGAAATCAGTCAGGCGCATCAGCCAGACATCGACCCAGCGACCGAAGTAACCTGCCGTCAGGCCAATAGTCGTGCCGACAAAAAGACTGATGATCGTCGAAACCAGCGCAATTGTTAGTGAAATGCGGGAGCCATGAACAATGAGATTCAGTACGTCTCGTCCAACGTCGTCAGTACCTAACAGGTGCTCGCGTGACGGGGCGGCGAGAAAATCGCCAGTTGCAGAGGCAGCTGTCTGAAGAGGACCCACGAGCATTCCAGGCACGGCAGCCAACACAATAAAGAACGCCAAGGTCAGTAGGCCAAGCAAAGCGCCATTGTTCTTCAAGAACTGAGCTAGGAATGACTTTAACGCTTTTGCCCTAGAGCATTTCCCTTTCATGCTGGATCGTATCCGCATGAGTTGAAGTAGTTTCTGCATTCTTTTGGCGCGACGAGATGGACGAGCTTGCCAATCATGTCCCACAGACCAGACACGGTCCGCTCAGCCGCCTTCCTCAGATGTGCCTTGAGCTTGGAGAAGGCCTTTTCGATGGGGTTGAAGTCGGGACTGTAGGGCGGCAGGAACACCATCGTTGCGCCCGCCGCTTCGATTAACGCTCTTGCTGCTGGCCGTTTGTGGCTGGAAAGATTGTCGAGGATCACGACCTCACCGGGTTTCAATGTCGGGACCAGGACCTGAGCGACATAGGCCTCGAACCACTCGCCATTGATCGGACCGTCGATGACCAAAGGCGCGACCATTCCGGTGTTTCGTAGACCGGCGACAAGCGTCGTCGTCTTGCGATGGCCATGCGGGAAACCCATCCGCAGCCGCTCACCTCTGGTGCATCTTCCATGAGTGCGGGCCATGTTGGTCGCGGTCCATGTTTCGTCGATGAACACGAGCCGCGACGGATCAAGATCAAGTTGCTCGTCGAACCACCGCTGACGGAGTTCCAAGACGTCTGGGCGTGCTTGCTCTATCGCGTGGCCAGTCTTTTTTTGCGCGTCTGATTGTGCCGGACAAGGAAACGGTGCAGCGCCGACTTGCTGATGGCGATGCCCTGAGCTGCAAGGGCATCACGAAGTTCGAACAAGGTGCCGTCCCGGTGTTCCTCAAGCCACGACATGATCGCGTCGGCGTTGGCTTCGGTTTTGTACGAATGACGGTCTCCACCCAGCGGACCCGGTCGAACATGGCCCTGACGGACTTGCAGGTTTCGCCACCGGCTCACGCTGGCCGCACTGACGCCAAAGCGCTCGGCAGCCTCCCGGTGCGACGCTCCGGCTGAGACGGCGGCAAGAACACGTGCGCGAAGATCAACGGAAAGGGCTTTCGACATTATCTGCCGACCTCCATCGGCAGAAAGTTTGAATGAATCTGTCTTCGCCTGGCCGGGGATCGGCAGCCTGACCGTTGAGGCGCTGAATGCACGCGACTATCCGGTCCTTCAAGGGATTTTCCTGTTGCTGGGGGCTTCGATCGTCGCCGCTAACCTGCTAGCCGACGTGGCCTACGGCATTCTAGATCCACGGGTTCGATAATGAGAGAAAATGTATTGGTAGAGCGCAAAAAAGCTGAGTCACCCCAACACATTAGAGCGTTTCCCTGACTGATTGAATCATTTGGGCTTTGCAAATCAGATGGGTTCTGCAACCGTAATCGCACCCGCGACCACATAGCCTAGATTGAGCGTCACCAACGTCACAACGGGCAACAGCGCATTACGGAAGGCATGGCGCCTGAGCATCTGACCACTGGTCAAACCCTTGGCCCGGGCGGTCACCATGTAGTCCTCAGTCACGACGTCGCTCATTGCCGCGCGGGCGACGACCACGTATTGGCCGATAAGCCCTAAAGCTACGGCGAGAACCGGAAGCGCGAGATGGCGAGCACGGTCCCCAAACCAGTCGAGAAGATCTGCATTGCCGAGGCTAGGCGAATAGGACCCGTACCCGGGCAGCCAGCCCAACATTGTACTAAAGACCACCACCAAAAGCATACCGAGCCAGAACGGCGGTGTTGAATAGAGCGCTAGAGAGGTCCCAGTCGTCAAATGATCGATGGCCCCTCCCCGCCTCCAGCCAGCATAGAGTCCAATCGTGACGCCGCAAATGATGGCAATGCCTTGAGCTAGGCCGACCAATATCAAGGTGGCGGGCAGCCTCTCGATAATTAGGTCGCTAACCCGACGGCCCCTGAACTTGAAGCTGTAACCCAAGTCCCCTTGAGCCGTCGCAGAGAGGTATTGCAGTACCTGATCCGGGATTAGTGGCCGGTCAAGCCCCCAACGCTCGCGTTGCGCTTCGATCTGCTCCGCAGTAGCTGAACTGCGTGCACCTCCTAACAGCATCGCGGCGGGATCGCCTGGAATGACCCTGAACAAAACAAAATTCAGGGCCGCTACCATCAAGAGGGTGACGAATGCCCGAACGAGTACACTTCCGATCCGCAAGATCATCCGTCCCCCCTATTCACTAGAATGCGAGTTAAATCGGCTTCAGCCGATCGAGCGGATAGTAGTTACCCATTGATAGCATGTCGTCGTCCGGCCCCCACCCGGTAATACAATCCTTGCGGTGGGCAGAGAGTACATATGGGTAACCAAGGCTGATATAGGGTGCTTCATTGTAAATCAGGCGCTCCGCCTGGTTTACAAGGTCTTTTATCGCCTCCAGGTCGACAGCAGTGTCGATTTCAGTCAGTAGCTTGTCGTACTTTTCATTGCTCCAGTACGATGTATTTCCGGCATCGATAGACTTACTGCTGCCAATACCCAGCATCGGTCCAGGCGCGCTACCAGGCCAGCTATTCGCTATCAGGAGGTCCCAATTTCCGCCGCCCTTGGCAGGTGATGCCGTACGGGCTCTGAGCGCACCCGATTCAAGCTGAGTTACAGAGACAGGCACGCCTATTTCTGTCAACCAGCCGGCGACGAGTTGCACCGCAGCTACAGGGATGTCGATGTTTCCGGAAAAATTTCCGGCCAGCAATTCTAGTTGGAGGTCGTTACCCTCTTTGTCTTCTCTGATGCCGTCGCCATTGGCGTCACGGTAGCCGGCGGCGTCGAGCCGGCGTGCAGCCTCGGAAAGATCAAACTTGCGCTTGATGTCACTGAGATCAGGATGGAAATCTATTGAGGCAGACGGAATCAGGCCAACCCCGATATCGGCGTGTCCACGAAATGCTCGATCGACAACGGCTTTTTGGTCGATTACATAACCTATAGCATCGCGGAAAGCGCTGTCCTGCAGCGCTTTTGTACTGCCTGCTCCCTCGCCTGACTTGGTGTTGAATGCCAGATAATTTCGCTGCTCTGTCCGCGATTGGCCAACTTGGATGTTGGAATCTTTTGACAAATCCTCCCACTGCGCCACCGTAAGGCTCATGCCAAAATCGAAGTCGCCACTCTTGATGCCCTGGGCTATCGGATCGGATGTGCTGAAGAACCGGAAAATCACCCCTGCTACTGCAGGCTTCCCGGTGCGAAAGTATGGGTTGGGTGTAAACCGCGCAAATTGACCCTGCTGAAACTCCGAGACAATCATCGGCCCGGTGCCCACAAGAGGCGCAGGGTTTTGAAAGGTGCCGCGTGCATCGGCGTAGCTAACGTTTTTCCAGATGTGCTCAGGAACGATCATCGTCCCGTTGTCTATCGGCCAGCGCGTGGGAGACTTGGTTTTGATTTGCAGAGTCTCATCGTCGATTGCGGTGATTGATTCGACCAGCTCCAAGCCGCTAGTACTGTTCCACCCCACGTTCAACTCGTCCGGTGTGCCTACAGAGCCGAGCAGATAATTATAGGTGAACGCAGCATCTTTAGCAGTGGCAGGGTGCCCGTCAGACCATTTCATATCGGGCCAAATCTTAAGCGTCCATGTTAACTTATCATCGGCAACGGACCAGTCGCTGGCAAATCCCTTCCGATCGGGGTGGCGCTGGGCGTCTGCCGCCACGAGCCAATCATACGTGAAGACGAGAGGCCAGAAGTTCGCCCAACTGGCAAATGGGTTGAGAGTATCGGGAGAAACAATTCCGGCGAGGCTTACAATTTTGTCGCCACACTTGAGGCCAACGCTTGCCCGTTCATCAAGCATGCTGCGGTGGAAGTGACAAGTATTGCACGCAGCGCGTCGCGTCGGCTGAGATAGATTCCGTCCATTAGTTCCTCCTCCCAATGTTTAGAATAGCCGGCTGATGAGACAGACTGCGTCCAGCCGAACCCACCATTCCCATGAAACATGAGGGGCTCCTCTGCCCGCAGGTGTGCTGTGATTTCACAATTCTGCCAGGAACTCGCAAGACGAGATTTTAGATATCACCCATCTCGTATCGAGATGCTTTGGCGGACGGCTCGCCTTCTGTAAACGCTGACTTCCGTTGAGGCGCTATTCTCTCTGAAGACCACCTACACCAAACATGCAGCATCAAGGCAGAGGGTCATGCTGGGTGATGGATGGTAGACATCAAGACTTCCATCGAAAATTGTTCTCGTATCTACCGTGAGCGCTGTAGGACCACCAGTTCGGTCCACCTTTCTACGGAGAGCCCAGTCGCAGTTACTTTCGCCGCTGTTGAGTCAGTTCAGTAGGCGTAGCACGGGCTCGATCCGAGCAAAGCTCTGTCATCGCCCTCAAAAGGCAGTGGGACACCTTCGGGAGTGCGCGTAAACTTGACAACGGCGCGGAGGAATTAAGGGCATTCGTGACTACCCAGCGCGTGCTGGAGATTCTCATGCACACTTGGCCTATCCCCAGGGATTGCCACCCCGAAATGACCGTCGGCGAGGCTTCCATCTGGATTCAAGATGGCACTTATATTGAGTCTCTATTTGCCCAAGTCACGCCGCGAAGGCACTTTGATCAAAAGGGAACAAACAATCGCCGGCATATGATCCGCCTAACATGTCGCTCGGAGCCAGAAAGTTCAGTTGAACATCGTGGCGGATCCGCGGCTAAGGGATTTTTCGTTTAGCGATCCAAGGTCAAAAAGGATAAACGATGCGCGGCATCGAAAACTTCGAAAAGCTTAGAGACGAAGCGACGGTATGGCGCCGGTATCTTCACGCGAATCCTGAGCTGGATTATGACGTCCACGACACCGCAAACTTCGTTGCCGAGAAACTGGCTTCGTTCGGCATCAATCACATAGAAACCGGAATAGCGCAGACCGGTGTGGTTGCCGTAGTTCAAGGGAACCTTGGTAACGGCCCGACAATCGGGCTGCGTGCCGACATGGACGCGCTACCAATATTGGAAGCCTCGGGCAAACCGTGGGCATCGAAAACTCCTGGAAAAATGCATGCATGTGGTCATGACGGCCATACTGCAATGCTTCTAGCGGCGGCGAAGTATCTGGCGGAGACGCGCAATTTTAAAGGCGCTGTCGCCCTCATATTTCAGCCAGCCGAAGAAGACGGCCGGGGCGCAGAGAAGATGGTGCAAGAAGGCATCATGGACCGATTTGGCATCTCCAAGGTCTTCGGAATGCATAACTACCCTGGACTGGACGTCGGCAAATTCAGTATTTGCAGCGGCCCAATTCAGGCGGGACTCGACGAATTTGACATTACTGTACGGGGCAGAGGCGGTCACGCCGCGACTCCTCACAAAAACATTGATCCCATTGTCATCGGCGCCCAAATCGTTCTCGGTCTCCAGACTTTGGTTTCGAGGAACACCGATCCTCAGGAGGCTTTGGTCATCTCCGTGACCAAGATCCACGCGGGGGAAGCCTATAATATCATCCCGCAGCACGCAGTTATTTGCGGGACTGTCCGGACGCTTTCGCCCGCCCTCCGCGACTTTGCAGAGAAAGGGATTTTCGAAGCCGCCCAGGGGATCGCCGGCGGGTTTGGCGCGGATGTCGATTTTGCGTATCGCCGTCTCGAACCAGTCACTGTGAACCACGAGGCCGAGACGAAGATAGCGGTTGAAGCAGCACGCGATCTGGTTGGGCACGCATCAGTCAATGACCTCATCAAGCCAGGTATGGGATCGGAAGACTTCGCCTACATGCTTGAGGCGCGGCCAGGTTCTTACATCTTTCTTGGTAACGGTCTGACGGCCTCTGTCCACAACCCCGAATACGACTTCAACGACGATGCTTTGCCTTACGGCGTTGGCTACTGGGTTAATCTGGTTGAGAGGGTCCTGGCGCCTTAGCCAGACGCTGCCTGCCGCAGAACTTCAGAACCTCGTCAATAGTGGCGGGGAAAAATAGAGGGTGAACGAAGATGAGCATTTTGATCAACCGCAGACGAATTATGCAGGCGTCCTTCGCCATCGCCGTCGCAACTTTGGCAACGCCTGTTGTTAACGCCACGGCACAGACAGCCGGCGAGGTCCGAGTGCTGACCTACGGTGGGCAGCTCGGCAAATATGTGATCGAAGCCTACGCCAAGCCGTTTGAAGCTGAAACCGGCATCAAGGTTATCCCGGTGACGCAAGATTTCGAGTTCGCACAGCTCGAGCTGATGCAGAAGACGAATAGCGTCACCATCGATGTCGGCCCTATGAGCCAAGGTGCGGCCCTGCAAGCTGCCGAGAAAGGCTATCTGGAGAAGATTGATTACTCGAAATTCAGAAAGGAAGATATCGAGGGACTTGTTCCGAATGTGAAACATGACTTCGGTGTTGGTTTTTTCTTTTATAGCTACAACCTGGTTTACAACACAAAGAAATATCCCGCGGACAAGCCGAGGCCCACTAACTGGGCGGAATTCTGGGATACTGAGAAATTCCCAGGCGTCCGATACTTGGTATCGGGTCAATATGGTTCGGAAGGTCCTTGGGAAGAAGCACTCTTGGCTGACGGCGTCGCTCCGGACAAGATCTATCCTATGGACATCGACCGGATCTTCGCCAGCCTTGACAAGATCAAGCCTCACGTCCGCAAGTGGTGGACGGCCGGATCTGAGATTCAACAGTTGATGCTGAGCGGAGCCGGCGACGTTATGATGTCGTACGACGGCCGCGCAGCCTCCGCGATCGCCCAGGGCGCTGCGTTGGAGCTCAATCGAAACCAGGCGAAGATGACCTGGGATTACTGGGTCATCCCAAAAAACAGCCCAAATACCGAGAATGCCCAGAAGTTCGTTGAATTCGTAAGCCGTGCCGAGAACCAGGCAGCTTTTGCCAAGCTTTATCCGGAAGGCCCCACCAACCGGAACGCATTTAAGCTAATATCCGAGGAGCTTGGTCTCACGTTGCCCAGCCATCCCAAGTATCTTGAGAAAGCGATCCTCTTGAACGGTGCTTGGTACGCCGAAGTTGGCCCCGATGGTCTCTCGAATATTCAGCGCCTTGTGCAGCGCTGGAGCGACTGGGTCATCCAGTAAGCAGCGCACGCTCGAAGCCAATGTGTCGCCCGGCGGCACATTGGCAACGCAACACCGGCGTCTTTGCGCCACGAACAGAGGATGGCAGTATGTCTCAGTCTGCTCACCTGCGGTCGGATGACCACCCCGTCGCGAAACTGCCAAAACAGCCAGCCATCAAGGATGAGAATTTGGAAGACCGTGCTCCCGCAATTGAATTTCGTGACGTCACGAAAATGTACGGTCCGGTCGCAGCCGTCACCGAGCTTTCACTCACGGTGCGGCGAGGCGAATTTCTGACCATCTTGGGCCCAAGCGGCTCGGGTAAAACCACGGCGCTGATGATGCTAGCGGGATTTGAGTCCCCCACTATGGGCGACATTCTGATCTCAGGTAAGTCTGTCGCAGCAGTGCCTTCATATGGCCGAGACCAAGGCATCGTCTTTCAAAGCTACGCACTATTTCCGCACCTGACGGTACGACGAAATCTTGAGTTCCCGCTTGAAATGCGTGGCGTTAAAGCGAGCGAGCGCGCACCGTTGGTTGAGCGAATGCTCAAGCGAGTTCATCTGGACTCGTTCGGTGAGCGCATGCCTTCGCAACTCAGCGGCGGTCAGCAGCAGCGCGTCGCTCTCGCGCGCGCCCTTATTGCTGATCCTCCGATCCTTCTCCTGGATGAGCCACTTGGCGCCCTCGACAGAAACCTTAGAGAGCAGATGCAGGGGGAGATCAAGGGCCTCCATCGCGAGTTTGGAAAGACTACTATCTGCGTTACCCATGACCAGGAAGAGGCGCTCACGCTGTCGGACCGCATTGTGGTCATGAGGGGCGGCAAAATCGAACAACTGGACACACCTGAAGCACTCTACGACCGGCCAGCTACTCGCTTCGTTGCCAACTTCCTGGGAGAAGCAAATGTTCTGGATTCACCGGAGCTCGGCTTCAACGATCAGAACTTCCGCGGAAAAGTGCCGATGGTTCGACCTGAGCGCGTGCGGATCTCTGGGGTAAATTCACCTGCACCGGCTGAGCTTGGTCAGAGCCAGGTCGTCACCGGAATTGTAGAAGAAATGATCTACGCCGGCCCGCTGAGGAAATATCAGGTCCGTGTCGGAGACAAATCCTTGATCGTGCGCCAACACGTGGCGTCTGGCCAAGAGGTCTTTGCACCCGGTGGATCGGTGCGTCTCGACTGGCTTCGGGCCGACGTCCGTCTGCTCGATGAATGAACCGGAGAGGCACACAGATGCAAGTATTTCAAAGAATTGGCCGTGCTCCTATAATCCTCGTGCTACCGGCTATGGCGGTTCTGCTCGTTGTGTTCGGCGTACCAACCGTCCAGCTTTTTCTCGAAAGTCTGAACGCACCCAATTTCAGCATTCAGAACTATTCTTCGTTCCTGGGGCAATTTGCCAACCTTCGGGTCTTGCTCCAGACGCTGGAAATCAGCGCAATAGCGACGGTCATCTGCTTGTTGGTCGGGTATCCTACCGCATACCTGATCTCGACAGCGTCTAAACGCGCACGCATGGTCCTGATCGTTCTCGTCGTTATTCCCTATCTCACAAGCGGTTTGGCGCGCACCTATTCCTGGGTCGTTATCCTCGGGGACAATGGCTTGATCAACAGCGCCCTCTTGAATTGGGGCTTCATAACCAGCCCTCTCCCTTTGATTTACAATCGCGCGGCTGTCTATGTCGGCATGGTCCATATCATGCTGCCGATGATGATACTGCCGCTCGTGAGCGTCATGCTCGGCATCAACACATCCTTGATTGCGGCTGCCAAAAGCATGGGTGCGAAACCATCGACAGCCTTTTGGCGGGTTTATTTCCCTTTGAGCATGCCGGGTGTTCGAAGCGGAACGCTGCTAGTCTTCGTAATCTGCCTAGGCTTTTACATCACGCCAGCGGCGTTGGGTGGCTTAGGAGACGCCATGCTCTCAACCTTCATTGCCTCACAGGTCTCGACCGGGTTCAATATGGGTTCAGTCAGCGCCTCTTCTTTCGTCCTTCTGGCGATTGCCGTGGTGATGCTCTCTGTATTCGGGCTGAACCTTTCGGGGACGCAAGACAGCGCGCCGAAGCTGAGAAAAGGTTTCATGGAACGGTTTAGCCTGCTTCGTGTGGTGAAGCAGTATCTGAACGAGCTTTCGGTCGCTTCAAGATCTAAACAGTGGTCCAAGGCACTTTATCAGGCTCAGGGCGATGGCGGATGGTCGCGTATTGCCGGCAGCCTCACCTTGGCGGTTGTCATTTTCTTCCTACTGGTTCCCGAAGTCGTCGTGATCATCATGTCGTTTAGCAGCGATGCGACGCTGCAGTTTCCTCCGTCTGGTTTTTCGCTCCAGTGGTATGGCAGCTTCTTCGGTGACGAAGCCTGGTATGGCGCGGCCTGGACCAGCATCAAGATTGGTCTGGCCGTTGCGGCTCTATCGACAGTCTTGGGGACCTTGGCCGCTTATGGCCTTAGCCGGATCGCGTCCGATATTCGAGGCTGGCTGACGATGGTGATCCTCGCCCCAATCACAATACCTGTCATAGTCGTCGGCGTGGCAAGCTACTTCGGCCTGGTCAATCTGGGGATGATTGGAACTGAGACGGGCATCGTGCTTGCCCATACGATTGGCGCAATCAGCTACGTTGTCGTTATAGTCTCAGCGACTCTCGCCAATTTCGACAGGCGCCTGGAGCAGGCGGCGAAAAGTATGGGCGCCAAGCCTTTTACCGCTTTCATGCGGGTGACATTCCCTCTGATCCGACCGGGGATCATTGGCGGCGCGCTCTTCGCATTCATCCATTCGTTTGACGAAGTGGTCGTGACGTCTTTGGTCAGCGGGTATTCGGTCCGAACGTTACCACTGAAAATGTGGGAAAACATCCGCAATGAGATCGATCCGACAGTGGCCGCTGTGGCGTCTCTCCTGACCCTTCTGCCGATCCTGTGGATGATCGCGCTTTACGTCACTTGGTGGCGCGCCAGGAGCAGCTCTCAGAATACGGTCCTTGAGGCAACAGCTTAAAGAACAAGGGCCTCCCGCGGCGGGACATACTCTTGAAAGCCCGCCATCAACCTCTCGCTCGTCTTGTTTCGCGGTATTCGCCAAGCCTCTCGAGCAGCCAATAAATTCGAAGCTTTCACCAGAAAGTGGAAGCAAATTTAGATCCTATGGAGCAGGCCTCTTGCTGCGAGAAGCGCATGACTGTTTCCAGGTCCGAGCCAACAGGAGCCGCTATGCCAGCCCTTTATTTCACCGAAAACGAGTACCAGGCGCGACTCGCCGCAACAAAAGTGGAAATGCAGACATCAGGACTTGATACCCTCATTCTTTCTGATCCGGCCAACATCTTCTACCTGACCGGCTTCGACGCATGGGCATTTTATGCTCCACTGTTTCTTGTCGTCGCCGCCAACGAGGATCAACCGATCTGGATCGGCCGGTTCATGGACGCTGTTTCGGCTCGCGATACGACCTATATGCGCGAGGAGAACATCCGCGCGTATCCAGACAGTTTCGTTCAATCGACCACCTCACACCCCGTTCAGCCGGTATCGGAAATCTTGAAGGAACGGCGCCTCGACAAAGGTGTAATCGGCGTTGAGATGGGCGCGTATTATTATACTGCCCGTATCCACGCCGAGTTTGTCAACTCCCTGCCGAACGCACGGTTCGAGGATGCCGAACTCTTGGTCAATCGCGTAAGGTTGGTAAAGAGCAGTGCAGAGCAGACCTATATGCGCCAAGCCGGTCGAATCGTAGATGCGGCGATGTCCGCTGCAGTCGAAAAATGCGCCCCAGGTGTGCGCGAGTGCGACGTGGTTGCAGAGATATACAAGGCGCAGATTTCTGGGCTTCCTGACGCCGGTGGCGTTTATACGACAAGCCCTCCGCATTTTTGTGCCGATGAACGCGTGCGCACACCGCATGGCCTGTGGACTGATCGCCCTTTGAAGAGAGATGCGCCCCTCAACATCGAGATCGCAGGATCGCGCCTTCACTACCATTGCCCGATGACACGCACGGTATTTCTGGGCCGGCCGCCGGACAGCTACCGCAGGCTTGCCGCGGCCGTGGTCGAGGGATTGAACACGACGATGGGCAGCATCCGTCCAGGCATGGCGGCCGAAGAGGTCGAATTGGTGTGGCGCGGGTCGATCGCAAAGCACGGTTTCGAGAAGGAAGCACGCCTCGGCTATTCGATCGGTCTCGGTTTTCCGCCGACATGGGGCGAGCGTACGGTCAGCTTGCGTCCCGGAGACAAGACAGTCTTGCAGCCGGGCATGGCGTTCCACTGCATGTCCGGGCTTTGGCTCGATGACACTGGCATTGCGATCACGCAATCCTTCCTGGTGACCGAGGAAGGAAATGAGCCTCTGACGCAATTCGAGCGAGAGTTGGTTTCCATCTCGTAGCCTCGTGGAGTGAGGTTCTTGTCCAGCCGGAAATAGAATGCTTCGCCTGCGCCATAGTGGTCGCGGATTTCTGAGCTTGCGCCACATCCTGTGGCGCCAGCGCACCCCTACCCCATAGTGATAAAGACGCCATGAAGAACCTGTTTTCGGATACCTATTTTGAAGCCCGCACGCGTTTTCTGGACGCGACAAAGGTCCAATCTTATCGATCGAGCTACAGTGGACCTGAGGGCCAGCCACTTTCTACGGATGTCGCTTTTCTCGGCGACCCCGATGCAGACTACCTGCTCGTTTCTATCGCAGGCACGCATGGTGTGGAGGGGTATTGTGGATCTGCGGCGCAGCTGTCCCTTCTTCAGTGGCAGTTGGGAAATAGCCTCAGGGGATCTGTCGGCATACTTCTCATCCACGCCTTGAACGCATATGGCTTTGCTTGGGACCGGCGCGTCACTGCCGAGGGATGCGATCTTAATCGGAATTTTGTCGATTTCTCCAAGCCGCTACCGGAAAATCCGGGCTATGATGAGTTGGCAGATCATCTCGTTCCATCGGACCTCTCAGCCGAAAGTTTGGCAGTAGCAGAGCACGCGATCGCCGAATTCCGGGCGACCCATGGCGAGGCTGCGTTTCAGACCTCCCGGAAGAAAGGACAATATTCCAGACCCGAGGGCATGTTTTTCGGAGGCAAGCGCCCGTCAGAGCCGCGGCAAGTCCTTGAGAAGATCTGCATGGATTACAAGGTTGCCGAGCGACAGAACGTGATCATCGTTGACTATCACACCGGGCTTGGCCCCTATGGTTATGGCGAGCTTCAAACCGAAACCACGTCGGGGCTTGAGGGCTATCATCGAGCCTTCGAGATCTTTGGACCATCTGTGACGTCGCCCGACCTGGGAACGTCATCGTCAGTCGCCATCACGGGTACGCAAGACGAGTTCTGGCAGGGTGAGCTGGGCAGCCGGCACACCTATGTGTGCCTAGAGTTCGGCACCTTTAGCCCGGACAAAGGCCGCGAAGTCCTCCGCAACGATCATTGGCTTTTTGCATACCACCCAGATCAAGCCAACACAGAGATTGGGAAGCGTATACGAAACGCCACGCGGGAACACTACAACCCCGCACGGCCAGACTGGCAGGAAATGATCCTGTCTCGCTGCGATCAGGTTCATCGCCAAGCTATTGCCGCGTTGACGCAGGCGAGATGAGACCGCTGAATCCGTAAGCTTCGACATTGGTTGCCCGCGAAAAGTGATCTCGCTCTAGGTGAATAGAGTTTACAGTTTTAGAGGTGGAAAATGGAAAAGACCTTGGGCCTGCTTCTTTTGGAAAATCGACCAATCACTCACGCGGGGGCGCTTTGCAATCCGCATACATTTCCGTTTCCAACCCTGCAAATTGCGGTCTCAGGGGCCACGGTGAGAACTATTATAGACGGGGATGAAGATATTCTTGACGCCTATGTCCGTTGCGCGCGGCAACTGGAGAAAGACGGCGTTTCTGCGATCACCTCAAACTGCGGATTTACGTCGCGATTCCAAGATCAGCTTGCCGCGGCCGTAAACGTCCCGGTCGCCTTATCGAGCCTCTCCTTGGTGCCGTTCGTGGCGACGACTGTTCCCAAGGGCAAGAAAGTCGGCATCCTTACCTACGATGCCACACGGATGGGGGAAAAACACTTTGCGGCAGCCGGATGGTCATCGTCTCAGATCGATGTCGCCGTAGCCGGCATCGAAGGGTCTGAGACGTGGAGGCGATTGGCCGAGCCTATTCCTGACCTTCCGGCTTCGGCCATCGTCGAAGATGTGATGATAGCCACACGAGCACTGCTTCAGCGTGAGCCTGACGTTGCCGCACTTGTGTTCGAATGCGCTGCCTTCCCGCTCGCGGCCGACGCCGTGCGCCGTGAGACCGGCTTGATGATTGCAGACTATGTCAGTCTGGCGAAAATGCTCATTGAAGTCAGCCCAGTCAGAGATCGACACGGCGGCGATCAGTCCCCGTGACATCCCGGGTCAATACCCTCACAAGCCACTGGTGCGAACATGTGTCAAGAACGAGCCTCAGTCAGCAACGGCATCCTTGGAATTCTGGATCTTGAGCCAGGATTTAACCCAAACGGCTCACCTGTGTCTGGGTCCTTGCATGACCCATCAATTTTCGCGTTCCCGACCATTCGAGAGACCGTTTCCGGGGCATGGGCGGATGTTGTCGTTCGCGGTGATCCATCCCTGGAAGGACCTTACATCGCAGCAGCGCAGAGCCTTGTCAGCCGTGGAGCTACAGCGATTACAGCAGACTGTGGCTTTTCCATTCGGCACCAGGCCGCAATTGCGGCGGCTGTCCCCGTTCCGGTTGCTGTGTCAGCCCTCTTGCTGACACCAATGATCGTTCGACAATTGTCCGGCGGAGCAAAGCTTGCAGTCCTCACTTTCGATTCCACTCATTTCGGGGCCGAACTGCTTGGTTTGTCTGATCCAGGTGACATTTCACGGGTGGTTGTTGGCGGAATAGAAAACACGCCAACTTGGGAAAACGAGATGAAAAGACCGCCGGTGCGGACAGACCTAAGTGTCCTGCGAGAGGATGTCTGCTCGTGCGTGGAGCGGTTGCGGGAGAAACACCCTGAAGTCCAGGCATTATTGCTCGAGTGCACCATGTTTACGCGTATTGCTCAGTCACTTCGCCAATCCACCCGGCTGCCAGTCTACGACGTCACGACTTTGAGCAGAATAGTCATGGAGTCCGTTACCCCGTGATCCTACGCCCGGGTTCGGCTCGAAACCCTGGTCTTAAAAGCTGATCTGTCAGCAAAAATCTCTTATAAAGGATGACCGTCATGACGATAAGCAAGGCACCACCCGCGTTCCCCCGGAGCGAATATCTGCGGCGTCTTACACTGGTCAAGTCTGAAATGGCGCGGCGAGATGTCGAGGCACTCGTTGTGTCCGATCAGCACAACATCACTTATTTGACCGGTTACACCGCTCGATCAGCGTATGTACCACAAGCCTTGGTGATTCTTGCGACGGAGGAAGAGCCCGTATTTATTCTACGACGGATGGATGCCCCGGCTGCTATGCACCAGTGCTTTATGGAGAGGGACAAAATAATTGCCTATCCAGAGGAGTTGATCGCTCACCCGGATAAGGACGGATACGACGCTATTATCGATTACGTCCAGGAAGCGGGCCTTACAGACAAACGGATCGGTATTGAGGAATTCAGCCTTTCCACCCTCACCGCCGAGAAATTCAAGAGACGTTTGGAAGCATCCAACGTCGTCGACTGCACGAAGGCAGTCACCTGGATTCGTCTCATCAAATCCGATCTTGAGATCGAAATTATGCGAGAAGCGGCGGCAATTTCAGACGCTGCGATTGCCCGCGCCGCGGAGGTCATTCGGTCTGGAGTGCGCGAAGCAGATGCTTGCGCCGAGATTGCGTCCGTCTTGATCCGAGGCGTCAACGGAAAACCGGGCACGCGGCTTGAAGAAATAGCGATCTGCGCGACGCCGCGAACGGGAACATGTCACATCCCTTGGGCCGAAGACACTTTTCGTCAAGGTTCGCAAATCAACATCGAGCTTGCCGGATCCCGCCATGGCTACTGTGCTGCGCTCATGCGCACTTACTCAATCGGTGCTCCGTCAGATCGGCTCCGCAGGGTCCATGATATCCAGCTGGAGGGGCTTGATGCTGCGCTCTCGGCTGTTCAACCGGGAGCGACCTGCAGCGATGTTGCGAACGCTTTTTATCGCACAATCGAAAAAAGGGGGCTGAAGAAGGAATCCCGTTGCGGCTACGCCCATGGGATTGGCTGGACTGAACCGACCGCTAGCTTGCGTGACAGCGACATGACAGTCCTTCAACCCAACATGACCTTCCATCTAATGCTTGGAAACTGGATCGATGAAGAGTTCGGCTATGTAATCAGCGAAACATTTCGGGTTACCCGCACCGGCGTCGACGTTCTTACCACCGCTCCAAGAGTGATATTCCAGGTTTCTTGACCTGCAGGTCATGCATCGAAAAAATTAGGAGGCTGCAAATGACTGAGCATCAAAAAGACACGCACGCCAGCCCCACGAGCAGAATCCAGATGACCGGCTCAAACAAGAGCGGCTTGTATCACCTGCAGCACTTACCTCTTTTCCTCTCCAGGCAGGAGCCGGAGTTTGCGGCAATATTCGAGGCGGTCGATGCGCTACCGATCGACGACACGCATTGCCACGTTATCACCGATCAGGACGCGATCACGACGCCAAAGCGTTACCTGGAGCGCATCTCATTGGCGGGAATGCCAATGGCGGCATATTTTCCAAAGGGCGTCTACACAGAGTGGCTCAACGGGGATGAAGCCAGGAGGCATGATCTCAATAGGATGTATGACATTCAGGGCAAGGTAGATGCGGTAACGGGTGACATTTCCCAAGGGATTTTCATCAAGTTCCTGGTGAAGGAACTGGCCCAGTTTCTTGGCTGCGAGGCAACACTGGACGCAGTTATCGAGGCCCGCAATGACCGCGGCAAGAACTACTGGGCGTATGTGAACAGCCTTTTTTGCGACGTCAATTACGAAAACATCATGCTGGAGACCGGCTACCACGAGGATCGGGGTGGTGAAGCAATTGCCCGCTTCGAGGAGGCGATCGTACCATGCCGGTCAAACCGCATCAGCCGCATTGAAGAGATCCAGAGAGAGTTTTTCCATCTCGACATTTCCTTTGACGAGTTCGAGGAGCGCTACATCAAAAGGCTGCACGAGACTTTAGACGGCAACGGTAATTTCGGGAAGAAATCATACGGGATGAAATCTTATCTCCTGCCGTTCATTGGTCTTATCCGACCGCTGCACGACCGCAATCCTGCAAAGGTATCCTGGGAGGCGCTGAGAAGTTCTTTCAGCAAGTTGCCCGATATGGATCGCGAGTCTGCCGCAGAAATTACCAAGGATCTGCGCCGCTACACATTCACTCTCGCACTCGAGGAGTGTCTCAAGCGAGACATGCCCATGCAGATCCACGCAGGTGACGGTGAAGCTCCTGACGTGGTCCTTCGCAATCAGGACCCGTTTTTCTTGGAAGAGGTTGTCCGGTTTGATCGCGACAACATGATGCGCATGCCTAAAATTATTCCGCTGCATGCCGGCTATCCCTCGGTCGGTAAGGCCGCGTGGCTCAGTCACCTTTACCCCAACTGCTACTTCGAACTGTCGATCATGACCCCTCATGTCCATCA
>NZ_CP071610.1 GCF_017357225.1 Rhizobium binae
AGCGGGTTGTTGCTGCCGATCTGGAAATTGCTGCCGCAGGATTTCTGCCGCATTCGTCGTCTGCAGACGGATGACGGCGAGCAGATCGTCGGCCGCGTCATCGCGCCCGACCGGCTGGCCGGCCTTTGCCGCAACTTCGGGATCGATCAGACGCAAGTATTGAGCGGCGACCAAGCCTGGACGACGCTGGTCGACGGATCCTCGATCGTCGGCCTTGCCGGTGACATGACGCTCCGCCGCGTCCGCGTCATGAACGAGTACCGAGTCGAACTAACCGGCTTTACCGACGGCATGCGCGACTGGCTGCGGTCGATCGGTCTGTTCTCCGAGATGATCAATTGGAAGCTGCGCTTCTTCGTGCCGGTGACAGATGAGGGCACGGAGATCCTGTCGAAGCTGATGCAGCGCCATCGCCTCGTCGACATCGCACGCCGGTCATGACGGGGGTCTGTCATGCTTTCCGCCTCCGATCTGGCGGGCCGTCTCGCGCAAAACGCGGAGACGGTCTGCCGCCACTATCTCTCCGCCGGCCGCCGCGCCGGCAACTACTGGCTCGTCGGCGACGTCGCCAACAGCAGGGGCCGGTCGCTCTATGTGCATCTGATCGGCCCGCGTGCTGGGCGGTGGACGGATGCGGCGACCGGTCAGTTTGGTGACCTGCTCGATCTCGTCCGCGAGGCCTGCGGTCTCGTGGACTTCCGCGACGTTGCCGAGGAGGCGCGCCATTTTCTCAGTCTGCCCCAACCCGAACCGGTGTCGGACCTCAGGGGCGACGTCGGTGATGGCCCTCCGGCCGAGCGACCGGCGAGGGAGCGGGCACGACGGCTGTTTCGAATGACGGAGCCGTTGGCGGGTACGCTCGCCGACATCTATCTGCGCGACCGCGGCATTCTGCGGGCGTCCGCCCATGGGGCGCTCCGTTTCCATCCGTCCTGCTATTATCGCGATCTCGTCACCGGCCGGACGAGCAGCTATCCGGCGCTTATTGCGGCAGTGACCGATGCGGCCGGAGCCATCACCGGCGTGCATCGCAGCTGGCTCGATCCCGATGGCGTCGGCAAGGCCAAGGTGGACGATCCGCGCCGTGCTCTCGGCGGGTTGCTCGGTAATGGCGTCCGTTTCCGCTATCCAGTTACCAATCCTGTACCGGTCCTGGCAGCGGGCGAGGGCATCGAGACCATGCTGTCCCTCTCACATGTGATGCCCGGCATGCCGATGGTCGCGGCACTCACGGCCAATCACCTCGCGGGCTTCCACTTCCCGCCCGGATGCCGGCGTATCTATATCGCGGCCGACGCGGATGCCGCAGGCCGGCATGGGATCGAGGGATTGAGCCGACGGGCGCAGGCGCACGGGATCCTGCCGTTGGTGCTGTCGCCGGAACTCGGCGACTTCAACGATGATCTTCGCCGGCTGGGTCCCGGCCGGCTGACCGCAAGCCTCAAGGCTCAACTCACTCCGGAAGATGCGGTGGCCTTCCTGCCCTGATGAGGCTTGTCGGAAGGAGCACAGGCGGGTTGCTGCAGCGCGGGTGAGAGGACGGTCCGTGGTGCCGGCTCCCCGTGTGAATGCGCGCCCGCGGGCCTGCCGAGAGGCGACCCTTATCACGCGGGCCTCCGGGCCTTCAGCGGGTCGGTCGGGTTTCTTCCCCTGCCGGGCCATTTCCGCGCATCGGCTCCTTCGAAAACCGGTTCCCACTTTTCGGGCCGATGCGATGGCCCGTCATTCCTCGCGGATCAAGAAACCCTCTTGTCCCCGCCCGGCGCTTCGCTGGGCCGCTGCGCTCCGCTCGCGGTTCCGGCCTCGGCCCGCGTGACCGGGTTCGCCGTCAGGCCGCGAGAGGCGCGGCCCACCGAACGGAGACCACCATGGACCTGATCCTCCACCCCGACGACGGCTTCGAGCCCAACCACGCTTCCTCCCCGACCGACCGCTTCATCTACGAGATGCAGGTCTACGGCTATCGCCCCTTCCAGGACGAGCCCGACCCGCGGCCATTGCCGGAGGAACCGCAGGTCCAGTCATCGATCACCACGATCTTCGACGCCCTCGCCGAAATGCTCGGCGACACCCGGCTGGAACCCGATCTCGAAGACCTGTTCTGGTCGATCCCCAATCTCTTCCATCGCGCCGGTGAGCGCATCCAGCGCGAACTTGATCGCAACGAGGATGCGCAGCGCACCGGCCAGCGTGAGCAGGATGGCTCGGAGGTGAAGAGTGTCGAGCTCGAACGCCTCGTCGCCGAGGGCATCACGCTCCTGGAGCGCCGCAATGCCTTCGAGTTCATGCGTGATTACGCAGCCGACCTGTTCGAGGCGCAGACCGGTTCGTCCTGGCGGCCGCGCACCGGCTCGAAGGTCAACCACACCAACATGACGGCGGCGATGATCGACAGCCGGGACTTCCTCTCCGCTCGACGCCGCGCCGAGACCGAGGTGCTGATCCCCGCCGGCACCAAGATCGCGTTCTCTGGCGGCATCGACTATAACGACCATGAGCGGATTTGGGCCAAGCTCGATCAGGCGCATGCGAAGTATCCTGACATGGTATTGCTGCACGGCGGCTCGCCAAAAGGCGCCGAACGGATTGCTGCATGCTGGGCTGAAGCCCGCAAGGTGACGCAGATCACCTTCAAGCCGAATTGGACGAAACACGCCAAGGCCGCACCGTTTCGGCGCAATGACGATATGCTGTCGGTCATGCCCGCCGGATTGATCGTCTTTCCCGGAAACGGCATCACAGGCAATCTCGCCGACAAGGCACGCCGGCTCGGCATTCCGGTCTGGCAGGCTTCAGGAGACGGCGCGTGAGCGCCGTCTTCCCGGATACATGGAAAAGATGGAAAACATGGGAAAAATGGATTATATGGGAATCGAAGTGGAGATCTTTGCGATGAAGCAGTTCACGACAGGCGACCTCAACAAGCAGATCGGCGACGTTACCGATGCGGCAAGCCGCGAGCCGGTTGTTCTGACTCGCCACAAGAAGCCTCGCTTCGTACTGATGAGCTACGATCACTATGAGCGCATGCGCACCGGTGGCGACCCCCGCCGCGCCTTTCATATCTCGGAGATGCCCGCCGAGCATGCGGAACTGTTCGACGAGGCGCTCGATCGGCTGGCGCATGGCGAAGGCTACGACGATGAGCCGTGAATTCCGGCCCGGCGAGGTCATCTCCTATCCCTACCTCTGGGCTTGGCAGCAGCAGCGCGGTGAGACAGAAGGCCGCAAGCAGCGTCCCGTCTGCGTCGTCATCGCCATCCGCAATGCGGCCGATGGAAATACCCATCTGGCGCTTCTCGCCATCACCACCCAACCGCCGCAAACGGGTCGCGCCTCATTGGAGATCCCGGACATCGAGCGCAAGCGCGCGGGCTTAAGCGATCTGAAGCAGTGCTGGATCATGGTCGACGAATACAATTACGATATCGTCGAGCGCTCCTGGTATATTGAGCCCGGTCAGGACATCGTCGGCCGCTTCAGCAAACCTTTCATGGTGAAGATCGCCAGACTGTTTGCCGAGGCGCGCGGCCGAACCGGCCGGGTCAACCGCCTCGACTGAGACTTCCCTCATCCCTGCAGCCGTCCGAAGCGACATCCCTTGAAATCACGTCTGTCACGCGGTTGCGCTCCGCAGAACTGCAGTCGCGTCAGGAGAAGCCTGCGGTTCGAGCGTGATGCCGAACGAAGCCGTCTTTGACGATGAGGATGGGATCAGGACTGTGCCGATCTCTCGCGATGTGCCCGACTGGTTGACGGCCGGCGTCCGTTGACCCGAACACCACCAACGCATGTCACGAACGCGGCACTCCGCGCGGCAGCAAACGCGCGCCACGGCGAGGTCTCCTGCCGACGTGGCAATCAAAGACCATTCCCGTTCTTTATGTCGCCTTTCTAAGGGACCGGCCGCGATCAGCGTCAACCCGCAAGGGGTTTCCCTTCGCTACGCTGCGGTGACGCCTGCGGCGCGGCCCCTTCTTCGGGCGCCATCGGGAATGGTCCCGATGCAACGAAGGAGACAATCCCATGGCTACCACGATCGCAACTCTCACCGAAAAGACCGACGGCACTCTCGAAGGCATCTTCGCCACCATCCGGGTCAACGCCCCCATCGCCCTCGTGCCGAACGCCAACAAGGCGAGCGAAGAAGCCCCGGACTACCGCATCATCAACCGTAAGACCGGCTTTGAGATCGGCGCAGGCTGGAACCGCGTCTCCCGCCAGACCGGCGAAGAATACATCTCCACGAAGCTCGAAGCGCCCGAGATCGGCGTGATCTTCGGCAACGTCGCCCCGGCGCCCGGCGGCGAGCCCGGCAAGAAGGTCATCCTCTGGAACAGCCCGGCCTGAACCGGACCGCCGGCCCCGAAACCGGGGCCGGCCTCCCCATTCCAAAGGAGGCCGTCATGAGCCGCTACACAATTACCGTCACCAGGACCGCAGTCCGCCACGCCGACCCGGATGCCATTATCGGCTATGACCGCCCGCTTCAGACGTTCTTCCTCCAGGCATTTCCGGATGCCAGTGGCGAGGATCTCGAACTCTGGCTTGGCACTGACTTCCGGGAGTTCGAAACACTGTCGCAACTGCGGTCCGCAGCAATCGCACGTGGTTTCGACTTCATACCCCTGGCATCCGGCATTCTTCACAAGCTGCTGGACGACCATGCCCGTGAAGCGCAACACGCGGTTAGCGACACGATCATCCAGGATCTTCTCAACGGGACATCCGCCCGCTGACGCAAACCCCAAACGAAAATAGCCCGGCGCCGTGCCGGGCTATTTTTTGCTTGGCTAGCAAGTTTACTTGTTCAGCGCATCCTTCAATGCCTTGGCCGGCGTAAAGGCTAGCTTTTTGGCCGCGGCAACCTTGATCGTTGCGCCGGTCGACGGGTTGCGAGCCTCGCGCTCCGGTGTCGCCTTCACCTTGAACTTGCCGAAGCCGGGGAGGGATGTCTCGTTGCCGGCAACGGCTGCCTCGGTGATCGATGCAATCACTGCTTCGACGATCGCCTTTCCCTGGGCCTTGGTGAGCCTGTGTTCGCCGGCGATCTTGTCGGCGATTTCATTGGTCGTGGTCATTTTCTTCTCCGCATCAACGTTAATGCGAGAATCCCTGACAGGGGATCAAAGCGCTGTCATCGACGCACCGCGTCAAGATCAACGATTTGCCCATTTTTCCACAACTACCAAGGACTTTGAGGCATCTCCGTGGGTCTGCATGGTGGATCCGCAAGCGGGCATCGAGCCCGCCTGCGGATCTCTGGTGCCATACCTGAGGAGATGTCTGCTCAGTCCGTCCGAGTGTGTCATGGGGGCATGACGGCCTCAAGGACGAGCGGTGCCCCCAATTTTGCCTCCGCTCCGGTTCCCTGCACTCCGACAAAATCGGCACCCCCACTCGCCGCCGCTGGCGGTCGCGTTCCGCGATCCCTGACCCCGCCACGCCCCCATGACCGCGCGCGTCGTCTTTCACAAACGTCAAGGAGACGACGACGATGCTTCTGGAACAACACATTGAAGAGCTTCGCCTCGAACTGCGCGAAGCAATCGACCCCGTGGAGCGCCGCGAGATCGAAATCGAACTGGAGCTGGCTCGCGCCGAACTGGCGGTGATCACCGCAGAGCAGGACGGTACGATCGACGCCGAGCCGCCCTTCTGAGGGTGGCTTTCGCCATGTAGCCTGGCCTGACGCGCCGGATCGACCGGCGCTTCAGGCCCGAAGCATCGCTTCGCCATCGGCACGTGCCAGATCCTGCGGTGTTTCCTACGGAAACGGCGAAAGCGGCCGGACACCCCCACTCCTGTTTCGATCTCATGCCAATCGACATGAGGATGCGTCCGCCCCACGGCACTCCCTTCGCTATCGATCACCCGACGCATCTTGCCGTATATGCGGTTTCGGCCTGTATCCGCGCGACCGCCTCTTTCGCAAAAGCTGAAGGAAGAGCCTGACTGCCTCTTCCTCCCGCGTGAAATGATGCTCCCGCCTTTGACCTCTTGCACCGATGCGGCCCCATCGGCGGATAAGACAGGCATCGCCGAACAGATTCGGTTCAATCGACATGGCATAGTAGCGGGCCATGTTTTTCTTGGCGTCGATGCGTTCGACATAGAGCTGGTAGCGTTGCGCGATCATGACACGGAGAATCGGGCAGGGCCGACTCGGCTCCAACGACATGTTTGAATCGGTCGGTCTCGATTGATTCATGCTGATGATGGGTTGTCGGCGGATGATCCGAGCGAGCCGCCTGCGGCGGACGGTGCTATTCGCTCTCGCTCACGGAGCCCGCTATCGGTCTCCGCCCATTCGGGTCACGCCCCTCTCGCGGCTGCTGCGCCGGCGGCGCGAAGTCGCCGTGACCATGGCCGAGGAGAGACTGCATGGCCGGCTGGACGCCGGATACAGACACGGCGCCTGGGGCGCCGTGGTCTATCTCTCTCTGACGTTCCATTGTGCACCCACCACTCCGGCGTCAAGGACTGCGCGGCCCCTCCAATTTTCCGCCGCTGTCCCTTCGGGCCATCACCAGAAAATCGGTTCCTCCGCTTGCCGCCGCTGGCGGTCGCGTCCGCGATCCCTGACCCCTCGCGGCTACGGTGCGGCCTCCTTTCGTCAGAGACGGAAAGGAGACACTGATATGTCCAATGACTGGTACTACGTACATCAGCTCGCAGTGCTTGCGGGCTTCAGGCTCATCGTCCTTGCAAATCGCTTGGGTTGCGAGGATGAATTCCTATTGGAACTGCATGACGAGCTCGCCGAGGGGCTGGCAGCGGCAATTGCGCGGCTGCGATCCATGATGGCGCTGGAGCGCCAGCTTGCCAACGGGCCGGACGAGGAAGGCTTCGCCGCTTTCCAGCTTCACGGCGAAGAGGAATGCTTTGCGCGTTTCCGGATCACTTTGCTCGACGAGCTCGGAATCGACTTCGAGACCCACGAGTACCGTGTGAACGGCGGCGAATGGCACTATGCCCTCTCGGCCGATTGCGACGGCATCGAGATCAGCTATCTAAGGCTTGTCGCCCTCACCGATGCCGAGTTGGGCACGCTCGCCCCGATCGTCCGCGCCATCCGCAGCGAGGCCGGCATCGGTATCAGCATCGCCCGTGTCATCTACGGTTGATGCGCCTGCGAGGGGCGGCTTCGGCCGTCTCTCGCCTTTTCCACTCACTTGACCGCTTGCAGGCATCGAGCCTGCGCGCGCTCTTGAGGGGAGAGACTTGCCGCCTCTCCCCTCAAACTCCCCTCTCCCTGCGGTGCGGACTGACGCCCGCCCGGCCTTTCGGGCCGGTAGGCGGACGCTGCCGCGACTTCTCGAAACAACACGGAGAGGACGAATTCCTTGCGCTACGCCCTCATGCTTCGGGCATCCGCTCCAGGTGTTCGTCCTCTCCTGCGGTGCGCTCGCCGTCTCTTCGTTCGCATGTCGTCGAGGCCCATTCCCTCCGGTCACGGTCCTCTCGACTGCTCACGACGACGGCTTGCTTCAGCATCTCTCAAGAAATCTGTCTGGCCCACCGTGCTGTTCCTCCGGCGCGGATCACAGGCAATGAGCCCGTGATCGCTGTTGCTTTGTCTGGCGACTCGCAACAGCCTCGGCGCCTCGGGCACGGTGGGCCAGACAGATTTCTTGAGAGATGGCAGGATAGGCTAATGGTATACCATCAGCCGTTTCGCCCGACGGGCGAGGGGGTGCGGCAGCGCATACGATGCCGAATTCTGCCAATGTTTGTGGGCGGATCAGAAGTTAGACGGAAGGCCGTTAAGCACCGGGTGTACTTGCGCGGAGGGTTCCAATCGCCAGTAGGTGCCGTCACCGGTATCCGCACAGCCTTGAGAACGGCCGCTCGGTGAATCGGGAAATGCGTCAATGAGCGAAATAGCCGATCGGGGATACTCCGAAACGGCGTATCGGTTTCTCGGCGAATAGGCGTTCGCGTCAATAGGTAAATCGGCGATTAGGCGTATGAGAGGGCGCGCGAATAGGTTTTCGAGCGTATCGGTGAATCGGTGAACCATACCGTCGGTGCATAGGCGCGTGAGCGTTTCGGTGATTGCGCCAATCGCCAGATAGGTGAATGCGTGAATCAGTGATTGAGCAAAAGCCTGAATGAGCGAATCCGCGCTTAAGCGATATGGGCAACGAGCGACTAAGCGTATGACGGAATAGGCGATCGCCAGATTTCGGCGATCAGCTGGCAGTAGCTTCACAACCACGCCTGAATCTGCCGGCGGTGTTCTCTTTGAGACAAGCGTATTGCACCCTACTTCGGTCAAAGCGGCTGCTGAAATCTTCCTATTCTGCGACGCCGCACAAGTCGGGGAAAGGAAGTGCCGCTCTAAGCGGAGCTTTTGAGATCAGGAGGAAGGTGTAGGATGAGAAGCTATTTTCCGTATATCATTGGTGCCTTCGCCGGAGCGTTGATAGCAATTCTCCTCTCGAACTCGTTTGATCTTAGTGGAACACCTCAACTGGTGATGTTCGGATGTTTACCAGCGCTAGGTGGCGCTTTATCGGAACGCTTTGCCCAACGTCGCTCGGAAAAGCCCTGAAGCTTCGCGGGATTCAAACGCTAAGTCGGCGCAGCTGTTTTTGTCGCTTGAAGATGATCTTCCCGATATCTGGGATCACTACGAGACCGGTGATGGGCCAATCCCCTTTCGGGTTTTCTGGATCGACATCATCCACAACCCATCGAATTCTTGAGCAGCCCGGCAGGGTCGTCCACGACAATCCGATTGCCCCCATACCGGTCACGAACGTCGTAGCTATAGGCGCGAAGGAATGGCGGGAGCGAACGCCGTTGAGAGGGAAGTCGCGGAAAAAGCGATCCAAGTCGGGATCGTAGAGCACTCCGTCCCAGAGGATTACCGGAATTTCAGTCTCGGGCTCCTCCGCTGCTCTGGCCTGTGCTCTTAGGAGCGCGAAGCCGACCTGACCCATGTTGATGATGTGTCGCCAACTCGCCAACTGCCCACGTTTCGCGTCGATCAACCGTGGAGGCAATCGTCGCCAGCTTTTCCCGCTTGAGCAAGCTGAGCACCGCTGTTACTTATACCTCAGTATAAGTTATGCGACGCTTTCCGACCGCAGGCTAAGCGATATCCGGTTTATCCACAACGGGGTCTGACGCTGACACACAATAGATCCTTGCTGACAAAAGAATGGTACAAAGTTCCGTTTTCAGCTGATTGCCCAAATTGCGGCGCGCAGACGCGGTCCGCCGCCATCGTGGTAGGTCCTGCGAGCTCGGTGCGCGACGCCGGGTTCGCGCCTGAGAGCGATATCCTGATGAAGCCTTGGGGACGACTTGACGCGTTCGCATTAGTCGAGTCTCTGGCTGGTCGGACGGAGGACATCGAGCGCTCTATCGTCAATCGCTTCCATAGCGAATTCGCCTTCACAAATGGCCGACTGATATCGATCTGTGAGCATTGTGAGGAAAGCCTTCCCCCTGCTGCAACCCGTTCCACTGTGATGAACGGCTTCGTCCGTCTTGGCCAGCGACGCCTTCTGGTCAATGAGCGTATGCTGCTCTTTGCGTCTGACGCTGCACTGACGGAATTCCGTGGCGGGACCTCGCTCGAGGAAAGTCCCATGCAGGATCCGGACTATGCTCTCATGCTGATCTGCGACGCGGAAAGCGTGAACGGCGAAAGCGGCACCATCGAGCTCTGGCATAGCATTGCGCGCAACGAGTACGCCATTGTGGTCAAGGGCCACGAGGGAATGGAAATGCTGCGAGACGCCCTTAACGATGACCTGAAGGACGTCGTGGCGGCTATTGCGGATCTCCGACTGGTGCTCACCCAACTTCACCTGGCACAGGCATCATCACCCTATTGCGCGCTCGCCCGTGATCTTTTCCTCGAAGTCCTCAATGATGCCGGCTATCGGCAAGCAAGCTAGAAAGAGACGATATGCGAATTTCCATGTTGCACTCCGTAGCTCTGACGATGGTGATCTTACTATCCGGGTGTGGCCACCAGACCGAACCGACACGCCCACTGCCGCCGACGCCGTTTGCGTATCTCCGCCTCGCCGGCTGCAGAGGCTATTCTGACAATATCGTCGAGTGTCAGCTGGAATATGGAACTGAGTACGGACGCCAGCGTCTCGGTCCTGTGCAGGAGAGGGGGCTGTCAATCGATCGTAACGAGGCTCGCTATCAAATCGACACCTGTTATCCGGTTTCAAGAATTCAGCAGGAATTGCCCAATTTCGTTTGCCGAATCTCTGGCGCCCGATCAGGGGCCAATGCTGGTTCAGTGTTGATCAAAGGAGGCACAGCTGTGCGTCTGGCCCGCATTCTGGGTGATCGCGAGCAAATACAGTACCGTTGGACGCCGGACAAATGGTCGCGGCTACGCTATTGAATTTCCTTAAGAAACTTGTCTCAGGCGATCGCGATCAGCGCAGAGAATTATACTCAAGGCAAATTTCAGGTTGATTTCCGTAACGGAATGCAGTTCAAAATCTTATACCGCAGTATAAGTTTGCACTGGTTCGGCCATGGATCGCATCCCGCTTTCACCTGTGAGAAGACCGCAAAAAGCATGGTCGCGAAGCGCGCTGTGGACGGCGGGGATCTCAACGCTTCTGCTCACCGGTTTCGCCTCCGGTCCAGATGACAACGACCCGCATTCCGGTTCTCGAATGTCTGTACAGGGCCGTTTCGGTAGCCGTGCAACAAGCCCGAAGGTAGCGAAATTGGAAGCTGAGCCGGCTCCGAGCGCCGCGTCAAGCGAAACAACTCCAGCCCAGCGGCTGGCTTTTCCCTCGATCGACTGGGCCAGTTTCAACCAGCGCTTCGACGGACCAAACGATGCTGCCCCAATTTCCAATGCTATTTCCTTGGACGAGATTGAAAAGTTTGACAACAGTCGCGCCGAAATACCAGGAGAAGCGGCTGGTACTGCGAATGCGCAGCGCGAACGCACCGTGCGTTCGCCCATCAGCGTTTTCTCTTTTGATCAGAGGCCAGCTCCTCCAATCATTGATCCCGCCGTCGAATCACAAGTCGATACCGGCCGATCATTGCCGCGGCCTCGACCCGATCTGCTTTCCAACACTCCCGAGAAATATGCCAGGCTCGCTGCGACGATCGCCGCTGGGGAAGAGGTCGATCCGAACTGGGTGCTTTCGATCATGCGGGCGGAGAACGCCGACTTCGATCCGAGCCTTGTCAGCTCCGCAGGTGCCATCGGGCTGATGCAGGTGATGCCGCGGATTGGCAAAGCCTTTGGCGCGAATGACCTGACCGACCCTGAGCAGAACATCCGCGCAGGCACACGGTTCCTCCGTGTCCTGGTCGACAAGTATCGCAATCCCGTTCTCGTCGCGGCGGCCTACAACGCTGGCGAACCGAACGTCGACCTTCACCATTCCTTGCCGCTGATCCGCGAAACCGCAGATTATGTCACCCGCGTCGTCGGGTACTACATCGGCACGACCGCGGGGAAGGCCCCTCTACCTGTAAGTCGGTCGTCTACGGCCGTTCCCGGCTCAGAGCGCCAAACAGGATCGGCCGAGCGGGCAAAGTCCCCGATGCTTGTTTTTTCCGTTGCAAACCCGCCTCCGTCAGCCGTTCGCCCTCATCAGGAGGAGGCGAATATCGGAGCTGGCGGTCCGGTGAAGATCGTCAAGGAAGAGGTGCTTCAATGAATCCCATCACATTGGCAGTCCACACTGCAGTCCTTTATGGCAGCGTCGCCTGGTCCTCCATCGCCCGACAGAAGTGGGTCGGCCATGCCGCGATCGTGCTTGCGGCGAGCTTAATCCTGCTCGTCAGCCAGTACGAGCCGGCGGCGGCGCAGAACCTCGATCGCCTCCAGCAAGCGGCTGATCGCTTGGTGCAGTTCTTTACCGGCCCGTTCGGCCGATCGGTTGGAGCGATTGCCTTCATCGGCATGTTCCTCGCCGCAGCATTTGGCTACTGGTCCTGGGGTGCGCTCCTGCGGGTTGCCGGTTGCCTTGCCGGCATGTTTGCCGCGGCCGAGCTCGTCGACTTCCTGGCCGGCGGCGGAGCATGACCATGGCCGCATTAGGCAACGACATCGGCGGGGGTGATGACTACATCGAATCCTATCCCGTCATCCTGGCCCTGACCCGGCCGCCGACAGTCATGGGAATACCCTACACTTACTTTCTGGCCGAGTGTTTCGTCTCGCTGATGGCGTTCATGATCCTCGGATCCATCCTCTGGTTTCCGGTTTCTTTCGTCATCCTCCACAGCATTCTCTATGTGCTGACAGTGAAGCTGGACCTCTGGTTTTTCGAGATCATCGGCCGCCTCAGTATGTGCGGCGTCAACCCGCTCGGCCGCAAGCTCGGCGGTGGCGTCAGAACCTACGGGGTGTGAGCGATGAACACGATGGCGCGATCATTGAAAGGGAGCTTGTCGAGGGGTTGGGAGATTTTTGCCGACCGCACTGTCTCGACCCATGTTCCCTTCTATGTGCCGATCGAAAACGGCATCATCCGTCTGAAGAACGACTGCCTTGTCTCGACCCTGCAGCTGACCGGCTTTTCGTTCGAGACCGCTGACATCGAGACGATAAACATGCTGCAGCGGCAGCGCAACGCTGCCTTCCGCGCGATCTCTTCGATTGGAAGCTTTGCACTCTATACTCATGTCATCAGGCGGAAGGTGGCGCCGTCGCTGCCCTCGGCCTTCACCGATCCCTTCATGCAGCGTCTTGATCACGTCTATCAGTCGCGCATCTCGAAGAACGAGATGTTCGTCAACGACACGTACGTCTCGCTGGTCGTGCGCCCCATGTTCAGAAAGGGCTCCGCGCTTTCCCGCATCATGGGGGTCGGCGGCAATGTCGTGCGCAAGGAGCAGTTTCGGGCGATGCGCGACAAGCTGATCGAGGCGACGCGGGCGCTGGAGAAATCGCTTGCCGTCTATGGGCCGAAGGTTCTGCGGGATGTGCAGAGGGTACAGGCGGACCTCGGCGATAACCGGATGATCTTCCGGGACGTCTCGGACGACATGGTGGTCGATGAGGCCGCGCGAAAAGCTTGGTTCTCCGAACAATGCGAGTTCTTCTATACGCTGCTCAATGGCGGACGCGTCAGGCCGATTCGGCTTGGCAACATCCCGGTCGATGAAATGCTGCCGGCGCGCAGGACATCAATTGGCAACCGCATTATCCACCTGCAGGGCGACACACCCGATAACGACCGCTATGCGGCGATGGTCTCGCTGAAGGAATATCCGCCAGAGACCGGCGCCGGCATGCTCGACTATATCCTCAAGCTCCCGTTCGAGCTGGTTCTGACCCAGTCGATGTCCTTTGTCGACGACATGGCGGCGCGTAGCCGGATCGAACGGTTGGACCGCCAGATGTCGAAGGCCGATGAAGGCGGGTCCAGCGTTCAGGCCAATCTCGACATCGCCCGGGACGAACTCGCACGCAAACGCGTCGCTTTCACCGAGCACCATCTCACCGTCATGCCGGTCGCAAAATCCACCGCCCAGCTCGACGACGCGGTCGCCCTGATCGGAAACGAACTCGGCGCTCTCGGCGCCTCATATGTGCGCGAGGACCTGAACGCGGAGCCTGCCTATTGGGCACAGCTGCCCGGCAACCAGGCCTATATCGCGCGTCGCGCCTTAATCTCGACACTCAACTGCGCGGGGCTCAGCAGCTTTCACGCATATCCCTATGGCAAGCCGGATGGTAACCATTGGGGACCGGCGATCACGATTTTCGAGACGACGTCCGGCACACCGTTCTTCTTCAACTTCCACCAGGGGGATGTCGGGCACACGACCGTGTTCGGTCCGACCGGGTCAGGCAAGACCGTCATCATGGCCTTCCTCATCCTGCAGGCCTATCGTGTTAGCCCACGATTGAAGACGATCGTCTTCGACAAGGATCGCGGTCTCGACATCATGGTGCGGGCGGCGGGCGGAACCTACCTGACGCTCGAACCCGGCGAACCGTCGGGATGGAATCCGCTGCTGCTCGAGGACACAGAGGAAAACCGTGTGTTTCTCTACGGGCTTTTGAGCTTCATGCTGAAGCCGTCGAAAGAAGGCGAGAGCCTGACGCCGCAGGAAGAATCAATCATCCGCAACGCGATCAAATCCGTCCTGAAGACAAAGGATCGATCGTATCGGCGCCTCTCGTCGCTCAGGGCACTGCTCGCCGGCAGCGAAAGGACCGAAGGCAGCCTGATCGCCAGGCTCGACAAGTGGGTCGACAAGGGACCCTATGCCTGGCTCTTCGACAACGCCGATGACAACCTCGATATTTCCAGGCCGATGATCGGTTTCGACATGACGTCGATCCTCGATGATCCCACGGTGCGCACCGCGGCCCTTCTCTACATGTTCCACCGGCTGGACGAAATCTACGACGGCAAGGCACCGATCATCAACTTGATGGACGAAGCCTGGAAGTTGCTCGACGACGACGAGTTCAAGCGCACCATGAAGGATTACTTCAAGACCATCCGGAAAAGGAACGGTCTGGTGATCTTCGGCACGCAGTCGGCCGACGATGTTGTGCGCTCAAGCGTCAGCCGCACAATCATCGAGCAGACGTCGACGAACATCTTCTTTGCCAATCCGAAAGCAGACGAAAACTCCTACATGGAACACTTTGGCCTCTCCCGGGCGGAATTCGAGTGGGTCAAGAACGGCGATCCTAATTCACGCTTCATGCTCATCAAGCAGGCGAAGAACAGCGTGATCGCCCGCGTGGACATGTCCCACATGCCCGAGTTCATCAAGGTGCTGTCCGGTCGCGAGGAGACGGTGCGCGAGGTCGAGATGCTGCTCGACGAATACGGCAAGGATCCGAAGAGCTGGCTTTCGAAATTCTGCGACTGGAATGGGGTGGCGGTCGATGAAGAACGCAAAGCGTCTTGAGAGAGCCGCGGCCGGCGCTTTAGCCATCGCCGCACTTCTCGCCGGAACCGCGGGCCATGCGCAGGTACCGGTGATCGACAACGCTCGGCAAAAGATCCAGCAGGCGACGTTGAACTGGTATCAGTCCTATCAGGCCGATACCCGCAAGGTGAAAGGCGCGTCGGGCGGCACGACCGATAGCGTGGCGCCCGGTCAGGGTTCAGGCGCTCCTGCCGATTGCTCGGTGGACGGCATGGCCGGCGATACCGCGCCGGCGGCGCCATCTCAGCGCACGCCGAGCCAGCAGGAAGTTGCCCGCATGGTCGAGGAAGAGGCGATCCGGCAGGGCGTTGATCCGAACTTCGCACTGGCGATCGCCGAGCAAGAATCCCGCTTTCGCCAGTCCGCGCGCTCGGCGGTCGGCGCCACCGGCGTCATGCAGCTGATGCCAGGGACAGCCGCTCAGCTCGGCGTCAACCCCTACGATACACGCGACAACATCCGTGGTGGCGTCAAATACATCAAGCAACTCCAGGGGATGTTCGGCGACCGCTACGACCTGATCGCCGCCGGCTACAATGCCGGTCCCTATCGGCAGTCACTGCAGAATGGCCAGATCCCCAACATTCCGGAAACCCAGGACTACGTCCAGAAAGTCTCTGCCTATTACAGCCGCAACAAGGCTCAGAATGGTGATCGTACGCCCACTGAAGGGGCCGGCGAGCCGGAAACCGCCAGCTACGGGAGCGGATGCGGCGAGCAGTTGAAGAAGGCCGTCGACCGGAACACGCAGGCGCAGGTTGAGCGAGGTTCGGTGTGGAACGAGCTGCTCGGTAAATCCCTAGCGGCGAACCAGCAATATCTTCAGCGCCTGCAGGCTGGCCTCCAATCGTCCTCGGCGAGCCTGCGGGGCAGCGGCGGCGGCAACGCCAAAGACAACGATGGCTCCCTTGTAATGGCGCAGATCCAGTGCCCGACCAACATCGTCGACACCGGCGGTACGCGGTGTTTTGCCGTTCCGTCGAACGCCAGCAGCGAGCAGATCCAGCGCTGGCTCTCCGAGTTGCAGGAACAGGCGCGGGCCAACGGCACGGTCGCGACCTTCTCGGCGATGCAGGACCCCGCACTTGGCCTCGTCACCGTCGTCGATTCCCGACCTACAGCAAACTGAACAATGGAGAGAGGTTAGGCATATGAAGACAGCAGTGATCGCACCGGCATTCGCCATCCTACTCGTCTCGCACGCACAAGCGCAGGTCCCCGTCAAAGATTCGGAAAACATCTCCATCAGCGAGGAGATCAAGCGCCTGTCGTCGGAGATCCAGCAGGACACATCGGTCGTCAAGGACAACACGACGAAAACCCTGGCAGCGATCACCGGCGATCGGACGCAGGATGCCAGTCAGTTTGCCAAACTTGCGACCGGCAATGGCTTCAGCATGGGACAGGCGCCGGACTTCAGCACGATCCTGTCGAGCAACCAGGCGGTGTTCGGAGGAATCGGCGGCCAGTTCCAGAACACCGCGGCGAAGCTCATCAACGGCCTCAACCTGGTCAAGATGGTGGTCGACACCGCCAAGGGCGGCGGGCTGTCCGGCGCCAATCAGGCCTATTCGCAAGGGATCAATGCGCTCACTACGCTCACCGCGCTCACCGACGCGATGAACAGCGCCACCAAGGACCGGCAGAACTCGTTCATGCAGGCCACACAGCAAATTGGCACGGCAAAGGATCTGAAAGGGGCGCTGGAGCAGAACACCCAGATGGTCCTTCAGGGCAATCAAACGGCAAACGAGGCCGTCGGCTCTCTGAACAACCAGGTCATGCTCCTGAACCAGCAGTACAAGGCCGCCCTTGCGACGTCGTCGCAGAACCTCAAGACTTTCGCCACACTTCCCGACAGCGTGATGCGTGACGGCGGAACCGCGCCACAGGCTACTTCGGTTCGTGATCAGTTGAAGGCTTTCGAGGAGCAGAACCAGTGAGGGTCACCTTCGTGCTGGCGATCGGCTCTGTAGCGCTTACCGGTTGCGCCGGAAAGTACGAGCAACTGGCGAAATGCTCGGCTGACGAAAACCCGGTACCGGCACTTGGCTACCAGACAGCGCTGAAGCCGACAGCTGCGGAGGTGGCGGTCGAGGGAGCAACCAAAGACGATTGCGGCCCGATGCGACCGGTCAATCAATTTCAGGATGAGACATGGATCCCGTCAGCTACGCAATAAATTTCTATGGCGATGCGCTTCGATATTTCGACAAAATCAACGAGGCTTCGTTGGAACGGGCCTGGGGGCTATTTGCCGAAAACAGCAATCTCGTTTCCGGCATCCTCGCGCTCTTCCTGATCCTCTACTTCCTCTGGGGCGCGCTCGGATTGTCCAGCGTGTCCCTGCAGGACATGGCAATCACCGCCTTCAAGCTTACGCTCGCCTATGCCTTGATCATGTCCTGGGCGTTGTTCTACGACAACATTGGACAGTTCGTGCTCTCGGCGCCGCAGGATCTCGGCTCCGCCATATCATCGGCAATGGGGGGCCAATCGGCAGGAGCGGATATCGCCCAGCAGGTCGCCAGCATGGCCCGCAAGGTCTACGACTTTGCCATGCAGCTCTTCAATTCCTACGAGTCCGGATGGCTCCCGAATGTGACGGGCGCCGTCGTCGTTTTCATCGTGCTGGTCTTCGGACTGCTGCCGATGCTGTTGATCCTCACCGGCGTCACGCTGTTTGCCAAGATGATCACCGCCGTCATGCTGGCGATCGGGCCGATCGCCATCCTCTGCTATTTCTTTGGGATCACTCGCTTTGTCTTCGACGCATGGGTGAGGGGCGTTGCCTATGGCATGTTTATGCTCCTGTTCACCTACATCATGGCCGGGCTGTCCTTTGGATTCCTGATCGGCATGATGGACACGATCAATGGTGACATGGCCACCAAGGAGAACGCGCTGGCGATCGTGCTCGCCATGGTGCTCTACCTCGCGTTGATTTCCTACTTCATCTTCCAGGTGCCGGATTTTGCACGGACCTTCGCCTACGGCGCGGCCTTCTCCGGCGTGCCCGGGGGAGGTGGGGTCGACACGGCCTACAATACTGCCCGCGGGCGCCTTTCCTCCAGCAATTCCCGCGCCGGCCAGGCTGCGGCCATAGCGCTCAGCACGCTCGCCGGTCCGAGAGGCGCCGTCACCGCTGCTGCCCTTGCAGGCCGCGGCAGTGTCGCGGGAGCCGGCGCGCTCGGCCGCATGCTCACCAATCGCCGTCGCAACAGCGAATGACGCGCTGGCTGCGAAGAGAACATCCAGATTTTACCCATTGCGACTTCGAGGTTTGAAACTTGGCATTGTTCAGAAGGCAATTGAAGGCTGTACCGACCGACCGGGTCCCCGGCCCCCAGGACATCTACGATCAACACCTCTCGTGGGGCGAGAAGAACCGCTCGCTACGGACACTGATCGGTCTCATCCTGCTGGTCTTCGCGGTAGCGGGCTGGATTGTCGCTGGCGTGCTCTCGTTTTCCATTGCGCAGCTCTTCCCGCTCGTGCGCACCGAAGTCGTGCCGCTGATCGTCGACAAGAACACCGGCTACATGGAGACCGTGACGACACTCGACAAGGATCGATCGAACGTTTCGGAAATCCAGGCTGTCCGCGCCTCCTTCGTCGGCAACTACGTCATCCGCCGCGAGACCTACGATCCACGGTATCTCTCCGAAAACTTCGACATGATCGCTCTCTGGTCAGACCCGGATTCGTCGGCCTTCAAGGATTATTCGGAATGGATGAACCCTTCCAATCCAAGAGGTCCCGTCAAGACCATGGGACCATCGGGCGAGATCCGGCCGGAAATCCTGTCCGTCAATCCGCTCAACCAGACGACGATGTCAGTGCGCTTCGAGACGAGAGAGCGCCAGCGCGGTGGCGAAGTCGTTAATCGCTGGTCGGCCACGGTTCGCTACCGGCAGATCAATCTTCCCGCCAGCAACCGGGTCCGGCTCTATAACCCGCTCGGCTTCGTCGTCACCGAATATGTGAAGGTTCCTGAAACCATGCCTTCGGGACTCGTTCAATGAAGCGGGCGATGGCGGGATTTATGATGTCACTGCTCCTGGCAACGTCATCGGCACAGGCCGAGCTGATTGCCCGGCCGGGCAGGCTTGATCCGCGTGTGCGGACCTTGCCCTATTCAGCTGAGCAGGTCTTCGTGGTGACCGGCACTTACGGAATGGTGACGACCATCCTCTTTGGGGCGGATGAGGAGATCACCCAGGTCGTCGCCGGTGACACCGTCTCCTGGCAAATCCTCACATCGGCTGACAGACGCTCGCTCACCCTGAAACCGATGGAAAAAGACGCGCCGACAAACCTCTCGGTGGTCACGACGAAGCGGACTTATTCCTTCGACCTGGAGGTGAACGACAGCAAGGCGATCCAGAATCAGACCTTCAAGCTGCAGTTCATGTATCCGGAAGATGTCGGACTGAAGGGCACGGCCGAGCTTTGGAAGCAGGCGCAGGACGCCGAGCGTAACCCCAACATCAAGAACATCCGGCGCGACAAGGTCAATTACGACTATGGCTTCAAGGGCAGCGATGCCGCCAAACCGCTCTGGGTGTTCGACGACGGATTGAAGACCTTCATGAAATTCACCGGCGATGTGCCGGCGATCTTCATCGTCGATAACAAGAGGCGGGAGAGCCTCGTCAATTATCGACGGGAGGCGGACTACATCGTCATCGACACGGTCTCGCGGCAATGGACGCTACGCTACGGCACCGAAAACGAGACCTGCCTGTTCAATCTTAGGACCGCTCCAGCTGACGTACCGGCGCCGATCGAGGGAGCGGTGGCGCCCAAGCGGCTCGGCTCGGGCGGTGTCACTTCCTCGCCAAGATCAAAATAGGGCGGCAAGATGTCGGATCCGAACTATCATTCCATCGAAAACGACACCGCGATTGGCGGGCAGGTGAGGCGCTCCGGGATCGGACTGATGCGGCCGGTTGCGGTGGCATTTGCGATAGCCGGCATCGGTGTCGTTCTCTATTTTCTGTTTTCCGGCGGCGAGCGGGAACCGACAGTCGACAATAGCCCTCGGGAAGAGTTCCGCCCCGTTCAGGCGCCGAGAAATGAAGGCTTCAAGCCGCCGGCGCCGCCGCCCCTGCCGACGGTGCAGGTGCCCGAGGCGCCGCCTCCGCCTCCACCCCCTCCGCCTGCTCCTGTGGTTCCGGTGCCAGCCCAGATCGCACCGCCAGTCGATGTCGATTGTTCCAGAGGAAACAATCCCGACAATCCACGATGCATCGAGCTCGCCCGGCAGGCAAAGCTTCTCGAGCGCGTACGCTCTACAGCCGTTGTCTTCGATCAGTCCGAACAGACGAACGGTGCAGCACGGGCTTCGTCCGATACTTCAGGAGCTGGTCTGTTCGGGGCGAACAGCACGGCCGGAGCATCTACGGCGAATGGGCACACTGGCGGCGCGGTCGATGGCGATCGCGCCTTTCTGAAAGCAATGGGCGGGCAGGGAGTAGAGGTCTCGGTCGCCGCCGAAAACCGCCGCATCGATGCCTGGATCCCGCAGGGTACAATGATTCGTGGCACGCTCGAAACGGCCGTGAATTCCGATCTCGCCGGCATGGTGAAGGCGATCGTCCGGGAGGACGTCTATTCCTTTGACGGCCGCCGCATCCTCATTCCCGCAGGCTCCTCGTTGATCGGCGATTACAAGTCCGATGTCGAACGCGGCCAGGAGCGCCTCTTCATCGTGTGGACGCGGATGATCCGAGGCGACGGTGTTTCGGTCCAGCTTGGTTCCTACGGCACCGACCGTCTCGGCCGCTCCGGCATGACCGGCGTCGTCGACCGGAAATATTGGGAACGGTTCGGGCCGCCGGCACTGATGACGATGATCGGCGGTGTGACTCAATATATCGCCCAGCTCGGTCAGAAACAGGACCGCAACATCACGATCGTCAATACGGACGGAACCGTGACCAGCATCCCTCAAGACACTGGAAGCACATCGCAGGACAGGGCACGCGAGATCGGTGCGGAGACCATCGCAGCGGGCATCCAGCAGCTGGCGACGGAGGCATTCCAGGATACGCGGAACATCAAGCCGACAATCCACATCGCCCAAGGCTCGGACATCACAGTTTTCGTCACGCGAGATCTGGATTTTTCCGATCTCTATCCTGACCCGGTTCGCGAGGCGTACGAGCGCCTGCGTAGAAAGAAGGTCGGCAAATGAATGCGCGCCCGTCGATCTCAGCCGAACAGCACTTCCTGTCCGAGGCGCTCGAGCCCATCAAGACGTTTCTCGACGATCCCGGCGTGGTCGAGATCTCCTGTCAGCGCAGCAATGAGATTTGGCTGGAACGGATCGGCCAACTCAGCATGGTGAGGCAGGAGGTCGATGGTCTCGACCAGGATGCGATCCGACACATGGCGTCCCGCGCCGCATCGTTTACCAAGCAAACCGTCAACGCCGAAAACCCGTTGCTGTCCGCCACACTGGTCGATGGCGAGCGCGTGCAGTTCGTCCTCAATCCGACCTCGGCGACAGGGCATGCTTTTTCGATCCGAAAACAATTCATTCGGCGCTTCGACCTCGACGATTACGAGAAGGCGGGTGCGTTCCGTTTTACCAAGGTGACGGGCGACGACTATATCGATGACATCGACATCGAGCTGTCCCGTCTGTTGCGCGCGGGAAGGGCGCGCGCGTTCTTGGAGCTTGCGGCGATCAATCATCGTAGCATGTTGATCTCCGGCGGCACCTCGACCGGCAAGACGACGTTCCTCAACACGATGCTCACTGCCATTCCGAACCACGAGCGGTTCATCCTGATGCAAGACACAGCGGAGCTGGAGCCATGCCAAGAAAATGTCGTCTCGCTGCTGGTCTCGAAGGGCAGCCAAGGCGAGGCGCGGGTGACGATGACGGATCTGCTCGCTTCGGCGCTGCGCCTCAGGCCCGACCGGATCTTCATGGGCGAGTTGCGGGGCGATGAGGCTTTCGACTTTCTGAACGCGATCAACACCGGCCATCCGGGGTCGATGTCGACGATCCATGCGAACTCGCCGCATCACGCCTTTAATCGTCTGTCGACGCTGGTGCTCAACAGCAACGTCCGGATGGAGCGTGACGATATCATTCGCTACATCCGCTCGATCATTCCGATCGTGGTCCAGTTGAAGAAGAGCGATGCCGCCGGCGGTCGCGGCGTCAGTGAAATCTATTTTGCCGACGAGGTGGACGAAGATGGCGAGCGTATACACGGACGTAGAGGCTGAACGCCCGAAGTGGACGAGGCTTCAGGAAGTCTCGATCCTCACGTTCCCGGTCGTCGTCTTCGGCGCCGCCGCGATATGGCTGATGTTCTTCACGCTGATCTATGACGCCTACGTCGTCTCTTTTGCGTCGGCCTCCTATTACGACTACGTCGCCAAGGCTCCTTTGCTCGATAGCATTGCCTACACATGGTCGATCATCCATGTCCGCAACACGGTCGGGCTCTCGATCCTGGCCTTCGTCCTTGCTGCGCCACTCGTTTTTTTTCTGCTGTGCTTATGGATGCTGAAAGGCGGCAGGGCGCTGTCGCGCAAGATCCTCTACCTCCTGCACATCCGGTCGCTGTTCACTCTGATTGCGCACACTGCTCTCATATTCGCCGCTACCTATGCCGGTGTCATCGTCTACGGCATTGTCTTCTATCTCGTCGCGACAAGGGCCGGCGGGCACGTCGATATCGCGGACTATTATGGCAATCATCTCGCAGCCATGTATCAGGCGCCATTCGGCGCGACCGACGCGGTCGGCGCCTATCAGCGACCGTCGCGTCAGACGGTCCTTGCGGCTCTGGCGGGTCTGGCGGCCGCAGGTGCGCTGGTCGGCTTTCCGATCGGCGCCGCGATCCAGAAACGCCAACGAATGATCATGGGCAAGGCGCGGCTGGCAACCTTGAAAGATGCCGCCGACTTTCGGCTGCGCGACAAGCACGGCATCGTGCTCGGCTTGAAGCAGGGCTTGCTCCTGCGCAACGACGGCGACCAACACGTGATGGTCATCGGATCGCCGGGGCAGGGCAAGTCGCGTGGCTTCGTCATCCCCACGATGATGAGTTTCCAGGGGTCGCAGGTCGTGCTCGACATGAGCGGCGAGCTCTTCGAGGAAACCTCGGGCTATCTGAAGGACAAAGGCTACGAGATTTTCCTGCTGGCGCCGGGATCGAAATTTACCGACGGCTATAATCCGCTCGATCTGATCAGCGCCGATCCGAACCAGCGGATCACTGACCTGCAAAAGCTGACGCAGATGCTGTTGCCGGAACGTCTGCGCTCCGATTCATCCGATTTCTGGGAAGAAAGCGCCAGGATCCTTTTGACGGCCATGCTCGGCTTCGTGCTCGAATGCCCTGATACCCGCAAGTCGCTGAGCGAACTCTACCGCATCCTCAATTCGATGTCAGACGAGCGCAAGGCGATCATCCAGCTTTTGGAAAACTACGAGGCTGTCCTTTCCGACCAGACCCGCATGCAGCTCACCAAATTCGCCGGGCGCCACGAAAAACTCGGGGAGGGCATCGCGGCGGAGATCGTCGCCAAGCTGAATTTCCTGCAAAACCCGCTCGTCGAGGCGCTGACCTCAATCACCACGATCCCGATCGACAGCATCAGAAAACGGAAAATGGCGATCTTCGTCCAGGCCGACTGGAACGCCATTCAGATCTACGAGCGGCTGATCTCGATGTTCATCCAGCAGATGGCCGACAAGCTCGTGCAGATGGGGCCGCTGCGCAATGGCGAGCACGAGGTGCTGATGATGCTCGACGAATTCGGCAATGGCGGCCGCATCGACACGGTGCTGACGCTTGCTCCGCTGATCCGCAAGAACGGCGTGCGCTTTGTCTTCATCCTGCAGGACGGCGCCCAGCTCGAACGGCTTTATCAGCGCTCTGGCCAGAAGATCCTAATGGGTGCTTCGACGATCAAGTTGTTCATGAACTTCCAGAACCAGGAGGATGCGGCCGCAGTGTCGATGGCCGCCGGCCGGACGACGGAGTGGGTCGAGCAATCTTCCTACACCCATCGCCACGGGCGCCGCGACCGGTCGATCGCGAAGGTCCCCGTCTCGGTCGACCTTTTGCCCGTCAACACGCTGATGATGATGAAACCCGAGGAAGCGATCCTCCAGGTCACCGGCATGCCGCTGATGCGGATCATGAAACTGGACTCGGGCGGTGAGCGCATGTTTTCGAAGGTGCGGAAGTTCAAGCCGGCGACGAGGCCCTGTATGGAGCCGATTGAATGGACGATCGCTGATAGCGACGCATTCCGGCCAATCGCTTCGGACGCGGAGACGAGCCTGCCTCGGAGGAGCCTGTCGCCTGACCCTCGAAAAGACATCGATTTCGGCGCCGTCAACCGGCCGCAGCAACCACAGAATATGCGCTTCATCGTCAAGGACGGCGTGCGCCATGTCTGCATATCATCGCTTGACGAACTCCGTCATCGCCTGGATCTCGACGAGAAGCGCGAGGCTGGAATGACAGAGGAAGAGCTGCGAGAAGAAAAGCAGGAAATGACGCGGAAGCCACAATCGACGGCGAAGGCGGGCCGACAAGGAAAGCGGAGCGCTCCCCGAGCTTCCGGAGCCATCCCACTTGATAACGTCCATCTCGATATCGACCAGGCGAAGCTGAACAGCAACATTTATCCAGGGTCTCCGCGAGCGACGCACAATCGACGGAATCGCTCTCCTGATGTTCAGGCCGAAGCTGGAGTTTCTCCTGCCTCGGCTATTCTTCGACGGCAGGACCTCCGTGAGGCATTCGGAGAGGACATCAAGACCTTAAACGAAGCGATTTTTGAGCAGGCTGATGCTGGCTCATTCGAGCCGACGGAGCTGAATGCAGATGTCGAGTTCTTGATCGGAACTCTCTCCGAGCGTCTGACCGAAAATAGTTCGAAAGCGTTTCTGCGCGAGTTTGCCGATCTTGCTCGGGATCCGCTGCGCGAAGACACAGAGCCGGCCGAGATCGAAGACCGTTTCGAATAGGTGGCAAGGGTGTCACGGAGTGCAGCATCCCGACAGCAAAATTCAGAAGCGGCTGTTTGCCGGTTCCCGAACGACCGATAGAGGAAGCAAAATGCCATGGGCGAAATCAGATACCTCGCCAATCGGGATCTTTCGAAACATGACGTTCTCGACCGGATAGTCGCAGAAGCCAGGTCCAACGCCGGCCTCTGGCTGATGGTCAAAGAGCGCGCGATGGAAATGCGCGCGCTCAAGTCCGAGCTCGGACGGTTGGGAGGAGACGCAAGTGACATGGGGCGCTCATTTCCAGCGAGGTTGACGCCGACGATCGCCGAACTCACGGAGGAGCTTCTGTCCACCATATTCGGAAGCTGCCCGCCGGACATGCTGCCCCGTGCTCAGGCGGCTTTGCTCCTGGCTGCGGAATCCGAGCTGGATGCAGACACGGCACGGCCGACCTAAAACGCCTGAAAATCTCCGAGCCATCCTTTTCGCTCATCAACCACTTGCCGCGTCGTTGTTTCAGTCCGTGCGAACCTGACCGACCACCCATTCCTGCAGCCGCCGCCCGGTGACTCCAGAATTGGTCTCGGTGAGATCCTTTGGAGAGATACCAAAGATCGGTCCGAGATGCTGCATTCGTGGGAGCGTCTTTTCCTTGGCCGCCCGATACTCGTCCGTTTCCATCCCGAAGGCCTCGACAATCAATTTCCGGGGTGGATAGTCCTTGTACCTGACCTCTAAAACGAAGTCCGGCCTGCAGAGTCCGATGGGCGTCTCCGATGCGAAAAGTGGTTTGGTGATCTTTATCCGCAGCTCCGGCGCGGCGTCGAATAGCGATTGCTGAAGCCAGAACAAAAGGTGCGATACGTCCCGCTCAAACCCCGATTCGACCGGAAACAGCGTGTCGCCGTTGTAGACCGGCTGGGCGTAGGCCTGCACCGCCCGAACCGGCCCCTCATCATCCTCCTGAAAATCCACGTTCAGCAAGGTCAGAAACGGCCCTCGACTTGCCGGATCACCCCGCAGCGGCTGGCGCACCTTGGCAATGACGTCGATTGTTCGCGAAGAGGATGCCGGCATGATCGTCTGTGTCGATATGCCGGCCGAAAACAGCAGCATGAACCCGGTGCGGCGAAGCCCCTCCGGCCAGTCGGGGCGGGAGGTCGCAAGCAACCGTTGCCAACGGCTGTCCGGATCCCAGTAATCCGCAGCCCAGGTGGACATAAGCGCATTGAGCGTCCAAGTTCGAAGCACCCTGAGCTCCCGCGCGGCCGATCGAAGCTTGGCGAGCTGATTGCCGAGTGTGAGGTTGGGAAAGTCCTGCAGCGGTGCAATAACGTTGGTTTCTGCCTTCTCGAGCATTCGCCACAAAATACCGCCAAGCCTGGAAGGCCGGTCGTTTCGCTCGGTTGACCGGGCGGAATCCTGACTCGAGACCTCGGCGAGGCGCGTTGGGATAGCCGGGAGTGCATCGATGTAGGTGCGATCGAATCTCGGCAGTGGACGAAGATGAAAGCAGCGATCAAGGAGGGCGGGGTCGGCATCCTTGTCGACATGGAACGGACAGGTGAGGGCATGATTTGGCCGTTCGTGGTGTCGATCGCGGGCCGCATCCTTCGGCGTCAGTCTCCGCAGCGTGAACGTGCGCTCCTGCTGAATTGGGGCGAGCAATGGCTGGTGTCGCCCGTCCAGGCAGTCGCATTCTATCCAGCCATCCATCCCCTTGACGCGCCGGATAATCGCTAGCGCGATCGCCTCGTCCTCGCTGGAACTGGCGTTGCCGTACCAGGCGCGCAATGCGACGGCCTCGCGTTCGGTCAGTTCCGCCAGTGTGTGAGTCGAGCTGTTGCGAACCACGATCCGCATCGGTCGCCGTTAATACCCGATCGACCAAAGGCTGAAGCCGAGATATCCGACGCCCACAGCCCCGGCGATCGCGGCGATCGTCTCCGCCCAACCGCGACTGTCGCGAAAGCTGCCTCTTTGAATCCGAGCGCCTTCAAGCGTGGCCGAGAGGAACACATAGGACGGCACGACCATGGCATAGCCCAAGGTTAGGCTATCTTTGAAGGCCAGCCGCGCAGCGAAGAACACCAGGGCGAGGATCAAGGCCGCCATGCCGAGCCGCCGCAGATCAAGTCGATAACCAAACCGTTCGAGCCATTCCATCAACTGCCCTCTATCAAACAGAACGTGTCGAAACTTTAACCGCAGTTAAATTTTGACGCAATTCGAGATTAGTGTGCGGATCGCTCTTTCAATCTCGGAAGCCGTAAACGGTCCCCTTGCAGGGGCTCTTCGTCACAGTGTATGAAGCGCAACGGAATTATGAAGAGATGAACGCAAACGGCAGACGACAAAGCGTTTACCCTCGGCACCCCTGGTCTCTGAACGACGTCAGGCATCGAATGAACAGTGGAACTTCGAAACAATCGCATATCCGTTGCCGGCACGTTCTTGCGCGTTGGTGCCGCCGTTTGTCGTTCCGCGAACGGTTGATGAGATCTTCCACTGACGGTGGCGTTTGATGCCGCGGTTGAAGCACGACGCACCCCACGAGCCGTCAGACGTCACAGACTTGGCGTCGCTATCTTTTCAGGAGAAACTTGCCATCGGGCTCGACCGCCTGAAGTCCACGCGCGGATTGACGAACAAGGAATTGGGTGAGCAACTCGGGGTGTCGGAAGCATACATGTCGCAGGTCACGCGCGGAATGCGCGACGTGAAGCTGACAACGCTCGACAAGATGACGCGTGTTTGGGGCGTCTCGATCGAGGATTTGTTTACGGTCACGGCAGAGGACCTCGCCCGGATAGCAGCGAAGAAGGCGAGCCGTCGGAAGAAGAAGGCCGCCAAGCCGTCGTCTTGATCCCGTCGTGAGCTGCATGCTCGATGCCTAGTGGCTCAGGTTGAACCAGAACCTTTGTTTCACGCCCTGGTCATTCGGGATATCGAAGAAGTAGGGGTCTGCGCGCCGTGGCCTCGGAGTCGCAATCTGCTCAATACAGCTATCGCCTCGATCGCCAAAGCTCCGGCTTATCACAGTACCCTTGAGCCCGGCTTCGGAACCACGCTGGCTTGGAGACCGGCAAACGTCAACCTTCTTGATGCATTGGTCGGGCTCGCCCCTCCAGCCATTATCCCCTTGCGAACTGTAGCCAGCGGTGGTGCCGGCGGGGCAGTCATCGAAGGTCTCGTGCCCCGGCTTGCCGGCATTGGCCTCATGACAGATTGGCCACGAAAACCCCGGCTCCTTCATGGCCGCAATCAGCTTGGTCATGGGTGGGACGCAATAGGGGAACGCCATGCCAGGACGGATTTTGCGATGCTGCACAGAGCAGAACCTGGCATCCCCAGGACGCATCCTCGGCCTTCGCCGGCATAATCGGAGGGGCAAAGGCCGAACCAAGCATGACTGCAGTCAGGATCGTCAGTCTCATTCTTCGTCTCCTTCGGATGGTCATTGGATCTGCGCCCACGTGCCGTCTATTTTCGCAAAGGAGAGCACTCCAGGCTGGGTAGTCCCGGCAAACGACCCCGTAGTCGTGGTAATCATGCCGGTGCAGGTCACACCCGGTACAGCTTGGCGCGGCTTGCATTCCGAAATCAGCATCGCCCGCCCGGACTTCGCAATCGCAGCGCTTGCCTCCTCGTCACTCGGGGCGCCAGTTCGCGCTTTTCGCTGCTCTTCGTCTTTCAGCCGGACGATCTCGCGTTCAAGATCGGTCACCTGGCTGCTGCTTACGATTTCATTGATCGCATAACCGCCGGCAATCCCGACGAGAAAGGCGATCGCCGCCGCTATGACTGGGCCATGGGAGGTTTCCGCGGTCGCCACCTCTTAATATCCCTCAATCCCGAGCCGCTTAAGGATGGTGACTGGATCGGTCTCGCAGTCTCGTTTCCACTCGCGATGCTTTGCACAGGCATAGGCATATTGGCTGAGGTCGGCCGAGGAGAGATCGGCAAGCTTGTTGCCAACCGCCTTCCACTGCTGCACCTCGGCCGGATCGCAACCAGCGCCTCCCGCTCCGCAAAAGTCGGGGTCGCGCTGATCGATCTGCTTCTGGGTGGCGCCGTCTTGCGCGAGTGCCATCGGAGCAAGTCCGAACAACAACATGATCGCTGCGGCGGATCCAACAATGCGATTCATTCAACCTCCATGCGTGTCGTTGAGTGACAGTGATTTATCCGGGCCGATAGGAGGGGGTAGTGGCAGACCGCTGTCCGGTTTTTCCGTGGCGCTTCTGGCCTTGTCCCCATTTGCCGATGATGCGGTGTAGAGCCATGGAGGAAGCAGATCTGGCGAGGACCAGACACCATATCCAAGTCCTCGAGCTCTCCTCTCGATATCGAAATAGGCGGGCACCTGAGGTTCGCCGCGATAGTTAAAGGCGTAGCCGATGCCTTCCGCGACCGCCGTGGCGGCGAGGTTTGTCTCTCCGACGAAACAATGAGCGAGGATAACGCCGTTGGTGTCGCGCCCTATCGGTGCGCAGTTGACGTCCTGTCCAAGCGTTCGAAGGACCATCCAGGCCCGCGATACCTGACCGGCTGGCCAATCGACGCCATCGCTTCTTGCCGTCTGTTCGAGGCGAGGGGCCTCGTATCCGGCAAGCCGCACGGTCTGTCCGCTTTTCCTGAATTCGAAGGTTGTCGCGTCCACGACCTGAACTTTTCCATAAATTTGACGGGGGATATCGACTGGCCGGTTCTGAGCGGCTGCGGTCGTCGCGGTCATCGTCAGCAACAAGATCGGCAATGAACCTTTCATCGCTGCGCTCCCTTTTGGCCGGTAAGGACGGCGACGGGGTGGGGCATGTCCGAATAGACCCACAGTCCCGCGCGAACCGATCGAGCACTTTCCTCCGCCACCCTGTAGCCAGGAACGATCAAGTGGCCCGTGTTGTCGACGGCGGCAAATCCCCATCCCTTAGCGATCATGTAGGTTGCCAGATCATAGCGACGTTGGCCGGTGGTCGTTTGGCAGGCGACTACGGCGTTATGTTCATCGAGATCCTTGATGGTCGTGCAGACCGGTCTCGTGTCCTTGATCACTGCTTGCGCCATGATCAGGTTGAGTTGTCCGCAGTCCCTGACAGTACCGGGAGAAATCGTGACAGACGTTCCTCGCAGACACGTCTGCAGGCCGTAAAGACGAAATCGCCGACCGCCAGAAACCCAGGTATCGCCAGTCTCGAATTGCGCCTGTGCTGGGAACGGGACGAATCCTGCTTGGTCGCCACCTTGGTCTGCAGTCCGCACTTCACCTTCACGCGCCTGGATCGGAATGACTGTCGGCTGGAGGCGGGATGCTTCCGGTAGGTACGAGTTGCCCAGCATCGGCGTGAGAGTGATGCCTGCGTAAAGGCCGGAAACTGCGAGCGTGGACATTAACATCAAGAACCTCATCCGGATCAGTTTGTGGAGCGGTTGCCGCGATAGCGACGCTCACCGAAGGGATGCGTGAAATGGGCGTTTGCCCAGAACCCGGCCCTTGCCCTCTGTGCACTTTCCTCCGCCTCAGCATATTCCGGAAACACCGCGCGCCGGCGCGGTTACGGGCAGCGAAGGCCAGTCCTCTGGCAATGAGCACCTCAGAAAGCGATTGTGCTTCGCCATCCTTCACAAAAAAGCATTCGGCAAAGCGCACGGTCGGCGTGCCGGCATTTTGCCCGAGGAAATGACACGGGAACGCATTTCCGGCAGCCGCCCCGGCCTCACTGAGGGTGGCGGTCAAACCGGCGAGCGAGGCCATCGCGCAAGTCGTCTGCAGGCCGGCGACTTCCACCCCCTCGGTCGAGAGGCAGCCTTGGGTGCCCGCAAGTTTGACGATGGTTCCGTCGGAGGCGAGAAACGCGCTACCGCTTAGCGCGCCTTCCGGTGTGACCGTTCGCAGGTCGAGCCGCTCGGCGATCGATGAGAGATCGAGGGTTCTTTGAGGCGCAGGAATCAGATCGCGCCCTTCCGCGTAGGCCTTCCGATACTCGTCGACAAATTTTAAAGTCGCGTCGTCCTGTGCCGCCAGCGACAGGGCGTTCATCGTGCATGCAATGGTGCAGAAGAGGGGGCGAGTGAGCCGCCATGCTCCGGGATTCATGCTTGCATCCGTCATCGGTTGGCTGTCGCCAAGCATGCACAAATTATACTGCAGTGCAAGTCTGGAAAAGCTCGGCGGATTGCGGTATGTCTTTTTCAAATGTCGTACGCGCGTATGGAGAAAGGCTGATGTCGGTACATCAAAAGGCCCTCAAGGTTGTGACGATCCCCTTTAAGGCTGCGTGGCTCCTAATTTTGATCGTCAACTTTTTGATCCTCGCGGCTGCCTGTGTGCTGATCGCGGCCTTCGTTGCCTACGGCCTTGCCCTGATGATTTCGTACTTCTTCTTCCCGGTGGAATGGACGCGGGCACTCTGGCAGTGGGCAGTGGGCCTTTACGCACAGTTCGGATGGTTCAAGGCAACGACGATCATCTTCTTCGTGCTCCTTCTTCTGCCGATCCTGAAACTCTGGCCGGGCAGAGATCTCAAGGCAGACGCAGCCCGTGAGCGCGAAGCGACGAGGCTCAACGACGATCTGATCGCGGCTCGCCAGCGGGCGCAGAGCCAAGCGAAACTTCGAGGCTGAGGGATCCATGACAGGCAAACCACTTTCGCTCGCGATCTCGACGTTCAAGGGTGGCGCTGGGAAATCGACCTTGAACGTCAATCTCGCAGCCGAGTTCGCCCAGCAGGGACACAGGACTTTGCTCGTCGATTGCGACGAGCAGGAATCGTCGACGCGCTGGTACAACGTCTCCATGAAACGTGGACTGCTCCCGACCGACGGCACGCTGCTGCATCTGCGGGTTGCCCCGAACGACAGGTTTGCAGATCGCCTCGCCGAAGCACCCGAGGCAGATATTCGGATCTATGACGTTGGCGGATATGTCCACCAAAGGGCAATCGAGGTCTATCACGAGTGCGATGCCGTCCTCATTCCGGTCATCCCCGAACCGACGGCCGCGACCTCAGCCATCAAGGTGGCGACGATCCTGAAGGAGATTTCCAGGAAGCGGGCGCAGGGTCCGATCCCCTACGCGGCGATCTGGAATTACGTGGACATGATCGCCCTCAAGCACAATCGCTCCCTTCCGGAGGTCCATGCTATCCTGACGAGCGGCCGAATTCCGATGGTCGACACGGTCATCCGGAAGAGCAATCACTTCAGCGACGTCGGCGCCGGCTTCGGGTCGCTCTATTCCAAGCTTTCCAGCATCGAGAACAATCCTTCCCTGACGCCGTCGGCCAAGCGGCGCGCCTCGGAAAGCGTGCTCGATGCGATTGACCTCGTGAAGAAGATCAACAATGAGTTCATCGAGCTTCTCCAGGCGGAGGCTGCCTGAGCACGATGTCGAGGGAAAGGACGCCTGCCGGCAACATTCTCGCCCTTGCCCGATCGAGAGAAGATCAGGCGAGGGACGTGGAGGAGGATGCGACCTCCTACATGCCGACCAGCCTCGACCTCGACAAGCTCATGCCGGAGGATCCTCCTCAGGCGCAAGAGCTGAGCGTCGATGGCAAAACAAGGTCAGAGCCCCGCCGCCCTCCAGCCAAAAGTAAAACTAGGGAAGAGCAGGCGGTAAAGGCCCAAGCTGATGTGGACGTGGGGTCGGTCAAGCGAAAGCGCATCTCCCTTTACCTCGACGACGACGTGCTGACGAAGATCTTCCGAGTATCGCTGGAACGGCATGAGCAACTCTCATCGGCGACCCACAGACTGATCGTCGAAGCCCTGAAGGCGAGGGGGCTATAGGTAGATGCGCGAACCGGCCGTCATGTTCCGTCTCCCTGCTCATGTCCTTAGCAACGTGGAGCTGCTTGCCAGCCGTCTCGATATTTCTGTGAACCTCGTCGCGAAACTCATCGTCACCCGAGAGATCATGCATATACCCGCGATCCTGGAAGAGCATGACCGGCAGTTGGGAAACATGCACCAGTTCCTCCGCGAGCTCGCCTTTCGCAACGAAGAGTTTCTGTTGGAAGAGCGCGACCAAGCCATCCTGGGCGCGGCCATCATGGCGAAGCTGGACGAGGTGATGGGCGCCCTGGACTCAATCCGGGACGCAGCTTTCGTGAGACCATCCACCTTTATCGCCGACCTGATCAGGAGATACGATGAACGACCTCACCAGAAGTCGCTCAGCGTCTAGGCCTGAAGGCCGTAGGCTGCCGAGCTATTTCGACCTCATCGAGGACGAGCTTCGACGGCGCGGCGAAGGTGGCGGTGGAACGAAAAAGGCGCTGCCGAGGACTAAAGCCGGGATATCCTCGGCAGCGCGGAACACCGGCGCAGCGACAGCATTCAGCCGGGCGAGTGGTAATAACGCCGTCGTCGTCAAGGTGTTGTCCTATGGGGCCGGTGCTTCCTCGGCACGCAACGTCCTTGCCTACCAAAGCAAGGAAGAAAAGGCGCATGATCAGGATGGCCGTGAAGTCACCGATCTCAGCGCAGCCGTCCGGTCCTGGGAGCGCGAATTCGCGCACCGGAAAGGAAGCAAGGACGTTCTACGGCTAACCTATGAGCTCGAGAGTAGCGACCGAGATCAGATTGCCCGCGCACTGAACTCACTTGCGTCCGAGGGGTTCCGCGACGTTGGTGATACCGATCGGACCTACGCGTTCAGCGTGAGCCAGGGCGTGAAAGCTCAAACCCGTCTGAATTTCACGCTGGTGATTGCCCATGAAAAGAAGGACCGATCCGATCGCAGCAGCCAGAATCGCATTGCCGCCGAAATCGATGACGTGCATGCGATCGATGCGCGCGTTGACAGAGCATTGCGGATGGAGGGGATCACGCCGGTTTCGCGCTATCCGGTGGAGTTTTCGAGTGGTCCTAAGGGGTTCACAGCCACTCTGCATGCGATGCAGCGGCAAGGCGCAGAAGTAACGCTTTCGACGAAGACACAGATAGAGGAGCGGCCAGGAAATAGCGGCCGCTATAGGCAAGCCACGGACCGGCGCGAGACGACGACAAGCGATCACAAGCAGCTCACGGCGGAGGGCAAGATCGTCGGTGCGTTGATGCAGACGCGCCAGCCTCGCGACTTCATGCACCTGTTGTTGTCGGGGCCGGCCAATGTCGACCGGGATCAGTTCATCCTCGCTGGCCGCGACTTCCTGAAAGAGCAATTCTTCGGTCATCGCTATGCTTATGCTGTCCACAACCGCTACGACCTTGATAAGCATCCGCATCTGCATGTGATCGTCGCGCTACGAAACAGCAGCGGCAAGACGCTCAATCCCAATATCCGTGACTTCACCGAATGGCGGACCCGCTTCGCCGAAAAGGCGCGGGAGCGCGGGATATCTATCGATCGTCAAAAGCGCGTCGAACGTGCTGGCCCACCGCCCGTCAAACGATGGGAGTGGGAGATGTTTCGCCGTATGGGCGCGACCGCACCGACCAATGTCGTCGAAAAGGTGATCTCCAAGCTTCGCGACAAGCCGACCGCGCCGAAACTTGAAGAGGCAAGGAAGCGGCTCGATCAGAGCCGGCAGTCAATCAGCCGCGTTATCCAAATGCTGGAAGGCATTGCGAAGGACCGAAGTGCGCCCAGCACGGCTCGCGAACTGAGCCACGATCTGTCGATCGGGCTGAAGCGCGAGTACCGTCGGTTGGAAATAGCCGTGCGCGAAGGACATGATCCCACCAGAATGAAAGGAGAAGAACACATGCTGCGATCCACACCGATCAGCGCCGCTCAGGCGAAAGCAGCGAAGGAGACGCTGGCGACGACCGCCATCAGCGTTGCCGCGAAAATCCTAAATCCCGCCGATCGTCTGCTCTTCGAGCAAGCAACGAAAGTTATCGGTAAGGTCGTCGGGCTACAGCTCGACTCGCGCGTAACCAAGAATCGAGATCGCGCGGAGGTCGGCAAGGGTAAGCGCTCCTCGGATAGCTTGGAAACGAAGTCGGCGACCGGTCGCGACCACGTCGCGGAGCAGGGAATAGAGAACAGGACTTCGAGCAACCGTACCGCCGACCAATCCCGCATAGCACGCTCAAATGCGGAGCACGATAGTTCCGAGAACAGTCGGACGGATCGCGAACGCTACCAGCGACGTGAGCGCGATCAGTCAAAATCGATCAAACTTCGCCCCCCGCAGGACAAGGATCGGGATCGAAGCCGGTAGCCGAGTGGGCCGCGTCAGCAAACGCGGTTTTGTAGATCTGATCTCGACTGCCGAACCAAACTCACGGCAGTTTCAAAGCATGCTTGATCTTCGTCTTAAGCCAAACCAGTGCTGCTCGCCGGTCGCTGTCGCGGCCGCCGGCGCTTAATCCTGGATAAAGAATTTCCGTGAAAGCTGGCGTCGTTGAGCTGTAGTGATGGAACTCTCCTTTGCGCACCAGGACCGTCATCGTCGGATCGACGTCGTACCATTCAGTCAGTTTCAATATTACATCGAGATCGGAGGTTTCGGGGAGTTGAACTGGGCCCGGTGAATGGATTGCCTCTATCCAGAAGTCGGGTACGGCGCCCGAGACCTTCAGGAGATCGTCAAGCAGCCGCGTAAGCGTTGCACTGTCAATGCGCGCACCACGACCGGATCGGGAGGTAGTGTGGTGCCAAACAAACCCGAAGCGAACGCCAAGCTCGCGCATATCCTGAAGCATTGCCAAGAATTCGGTGTCGATATCTCGTAGCGTCTGGTCTGCGAGCTGCGGCCTGTGCCGCAGCAGAATGTCATCACGTTCGAAAATGACTAACCCAACTGACCCCTCTCGTCTTTGGATGCGGTGATCGTCGAGTACGACAGTCTCCATAGCTGCTCTCATGCTGGCTTTGCTTTCCCTGAGTGCTGTAATCCGCGATTGGGACCGTCCCACCTGAGACAAGCCCGAACCCCGGCTGATTTGCGAGACGCCTTCCAGGTTTTGATAATTCATAAAAACGACGATTACCGCAGATTGCACGATATGATGCGAAACCAACTGAAATAAAACGAAACGGCGGCGACAACCGATTGGTTTCACACGCGAATTTTTGCGGAAATGGCTCGAGGCGCGTGCGCAGCAGGAGAACATCGAAGTCCACGAAATGCTGCAGATTGGCCTACCTGCAATGAGTTTTCTCGCTTGCCGGCTTAGGCGCGATTGCGCCGGAGTAGGGGATTCTCCAGATTTGACGCAAAAACGAGCTAGATGAAACCTACGGGCTCTCCTTAGCTTCTGGACTTCTGAACCGCTGATGGAGCAATACTATTCGAAGCTTTTGCGCGCGACAGAAAACGCTTCAGGCTCCAACCCGCAAACAAAATGTACGGTGGCGTCGCGAGCGAATAGTGGCCGCAGTTCAGCTTCAGAACGCTTGGCTTGGCTCCTGCTTGATGCAGTTTTTCGATGAAGCGTTTCGTTAACTCGGGCAATACCACTTTGTCTCTTGTCGCAAAAACTACCTGAAGCGCGAGATCGGGCCGTGCCAGTTTATGCGCGAAATTCTCCAAATTCAGCGGACCCCATGCCCTCCGGAGATCCGCGAGCGCAATTGCCGGTTCCAAGCTGTCGCGGATCGATCGAGTCGCGCGTCCCGTCCAGACCATGTCTGCGAGACTTCCGGCCGTCAAAAACAGCGAAGCCTTCGATACCGCAGGTTCATGCGCAGCGATCAGACCCGCCACCCATGAGCCCAGGCTCATCCCAAGAACCGAGATCTCTCGGTAGCCTTCGCTCTTCAGCCACCGGATGAGCTTTCGCCCATCCCAAACGGCCTGCCGTAAAGATTCGATCGTGCGGCCGAGATTTGAGCTGAGCATATAATCGGCGTATAGCGCGCCGGGTCGGCTGCGTTCGAAGTGGTAGGGCATAGCAATCTCCACGACCGTGATCCCACGTTTCGACAAGAACCGGGCGATCTGGCGATTTCGGGCGCTGGCATTCCAATGATGAAAAATCACCAACGCCTGATCGCGCGAGCCACTTTCGGTGAGTTTTGCCCAGACGGTGTTGTTCTCTTCCACGTCGGTGACAATTTCCGACGGGAATTTGAGCCACGAATCATGCCTTTCAAAACCTTGACCGCTCCCGTCCGGCGCATCGTAAAAGCCTGGATCAGACACAGCCTGTTCCGCAAGGGCACAAAAATCAGCAAGAGAGTCTACCCCCTCCGCGTCGGGAAAGGCGCGACCGGCGTCGAGGATGAAATCCGTCGCTTTCTTCGCTTCTTCACCCCGTTGGGCCCGACGTTCGTCCCAACGATCTAGCCACCTATGATACACCTTGATTGCTCTCCGATTTGCGCGATCGCCGCAGCTCGAACTCTGGATCAAACAGCCCGTATGTGGCGACTAACGCTGCAGCGATGAGAAGGATTGAGAAGCCGTCAAAGGCATCGATCAATAAATAGCTGGCAAAGAGTAGGGCAACGACCGCCGACATCTTCCACAAAACCTCACGAAACCGCGCTCCGACATTCAGGCGTATGGAACCGTAGAGAAAAACGACACAGGCCGAAATGGCGACAAGGAGGCTGCTATAATGCGTTGGCATTCTATAGTCGAAGCTGTTGGCGGGTTGATGGTTACGATAAACGACCGAAAACAGATCGTGGAGTATCCAGGTTACGATATCCCCTCCGTTCGAGCTCAGATAGGAGCTTTGAACCTTCATGCATATGGCAACGAGGACCCCAACGATGGTGCACCGGAAAATCCCCCGCATGACCCTGATGCGAATTTCGCCGCCCTCGCGGCGATGTTCTCCGCCAAGCCGCGGCATCATTCCTTCTTCGATTCTCCAGAAATCGTGAATGATCGTGTGGAGCAAAATGAGACCTGCGAAGAACAGATAGAAGCAGAGGCACATGTACAGGTATGCCAGCCCCGTGAAAACGATCTCCACTGGCACTGATATGAGATTAGGTCGCACATTTGCCACCGTGCCCCAACTCGTCGCGTAATCGCCACCACCTTGCAGCAGCGGGATCAAGCACACGCCAATCCATTGCAAAACACCTGCGAATATCACGCAAATCACGAAAACGGCCGAGTAAGAGTAAGAATAGGCCTGGACGTTGTGGGTCCAAGACGCCTCGCGTTCGAACCGGTCGGATCGCGCCAACAACCTGAAGCGGGCGTCCTGTTTCCAAAAGAGTAGCAGCTCTATCACAAACGAAAAAAATAGCGGTAAGAGCACCATGAACAGGAACGTCCAGTTCGGCGCCCAAAGGAAGCCGACCTGTTTTACGACCCCATCCGGCCGACTATATGTAACGCTGTGGATCCCCACGATGTAGGACAAAAATCCGAGGGCAGAGGCGCCGGCGAATGTGGACGCAGGGAGGTTCAAGGGAGATCCGCTACTAAACAGCGCCTCCGATCGCTGGGCCAAATTGAAGCCCTTTTTTTGCGGAACGACCTCGTCTTCATGTGCTCGGTCGTCCACAAGCTGCGTGTGATTTTCAACGGTCAGTGGGCGGGGAGAATCTGGCGCCGCTGCGGTAGCAGCCGCTTTCCTCGAATCCCGCCTCTTGGCGGTGAGGCGCGATTGCGCCGCGCTGAGCTCCCGCAGCCATTCGCTCGTCGCTTCCTTATCGTCGCAGCCGAAGATCCGTGCCAGCCAGGTAATGTTGGAAGGACTGATCCCCTTGTCGTTCTCTTGAAACCACAGCTGGACGGTGCGTAAATCGACCCCAGCCCGATTGGAGTCGATCTGCGTGATCGCCTCTGCCAGAAGCTCCGGAGTCCATGGTCCCTGGGGAAACCCGTCAGTGCCTACCGCACGGCCCGCACCCACAGCAGCTAACTGCTTGAACAATTCCTTGAAGTCGCTTCCATCCTTGGGCGGGGCGACAAAAATCTTCCCGTTCTTTTCCAATAGGTGCTCGAATGTGTTCAGTTTCCAATACGCGTGGCGGGCTCTCCGCCGACGTGAAGCCCTTTCGATCGATGTCGTGGATTCTCCTCTCGTCCTCATCGAAGCCATGGCAAAGCTGCCGCAGAACGACGAGTAGTCTCCCCGTCCGTCAGGGCGACGTCGGGTTTGCCTTCATGACAACTTTATATACTGGAAACTCCAGCGCGAAAAGAAAAAAGCAGCTTTTACGTGTGGCGAAATACGCGAAAAGTTGACAAGAAAAATGGTAACTAAAATGTGATTAAAGAAGAGCTTAGGGCGTTGGAGAAATCTCGCCGCCTCCATGGCGAGGGCGGTTGCATTTCAATCTAAGATGGAAAAGCGCATAAGCATATTTATGGAACTGCAGCTTTGAGAGAAAAAGATGGCAATGTCACCAGACCTGGCTGAACGGTGACACCCCGCAGGTTCAGCGCCTTAGAGCCTCACCAGTACTTTTCAAGAAGAAATGCATCTTTTCCGGATCGATCGGAACATCGAACGTGTCTTCGGGTCTGATCCTGGATGAGGCATGAATCTGAGCCGTAAAGGCGCTCGCACCAGCTTTCCCGATGGCAAGCGTGTGCGGGCCGAGAGGTTCGATATCGGCAACGTGCACACGAATCGTCGGAAAGGTGGGGTCCGCGGTCATGGTGTGCTCAGGCCGAATACCGAGAACGACGGCCTTGCCAATGCCCTCCGAAAGGTGCTCCACGATGTCTGCTGGAACGGGAATGGCGACATCGTCTTCCGCCCGGAAGACAACGCGGCCGTCGCTGGCCTCCAGCCGCCCTTCGACGAAATTCATACTGGGTGCGCCGATAAAGGCCGCAACGAACAAATTTTTGGGAGATTCATACAGCGTGATCGGGTCTGCCGCCTGTTCGATACGTCCCTGGTTCATGACCACGACGCGATCGGCCATGGTCATCGCCTCGACCTGATCATGGGTCACATAGACAATCGTTGTTTGCAGACGGCGATGCAGCAGCTTGATCTCGGTGCGCATTTCGATACGCAGTTTGGCGTCCAGATTGGATAGCGGTTCGTCGAACAGAAAGACATCCGGCTGACGCACGATCGCCCGGCCGATGGCGACGCGTTGACGTTGACCGCCCGAAAGCGCGCTCGGTTTGCGGTTTAGATAAGCACCGAGATTGAGAATGCGCGCGGCATTGCCAACGGCGGTGTCGATGTCCTCTTTCGGCGTTCCACGCACCTTCATGCCGTAGCCAATGTTTTCGGCGACCGTCATATGCGGATAGAGCGCATAATTCTGAAACACCATCGAGCAATTGCGCAGACCCGGACGCAACGCAGTAACCTCTCGCTCGCCGATGCGGATTTCTCCGGACGTCGCCTGTTCCAGCCCGGCGATCATTCGCAGCGTGGTTGTCTTCCCACAACCGGAAGGCCCGACGAGAACCACGAATTCCTTGTCGGCAATCACCAGATCGAGCGGAGGAATGACCGCAACGCTACCGAAGGACTTGGTGACCTGATCCAAACGCACCTGGGACATGCTGTAACCTTTTCATCAGAATTCCATCGCCTGCCGTAAGCGGCGATAGTTTGCTTCTTCTTTCAACGATGTCTGATCTCATCCCGGCACCGCCGGGATGAGATGTTGAGGATGGGCTTACTTCGCAGGCAGGCCCATCGACGAACGATAGGCTGCCAGTTGCTTGTCGCGGCCGAACTCGTCCGTCAGCTTGTTCCATCCGGCAGCCACGGTATCCAGCGCCTGCTGCGGCGTCACCTCTCCAGCCAATGCCTTGGAAAGCTCGATTTCGAGAATTTCCGTATAGGAGAAATAGCCCGGCAGGCGCATGTCGAGCGCCGTGTTCTTGGCGGTCACCGCGTCCTTCTGGCTTCCAAGATATTCCTTAGCCTCACGCTCGGAAAAGATCTTCGACCACAACGCTGTATTCGTCGTGTGCGAAAGACGGTATGGATTGACGCCGGTGCCGCCGGTGATCGCCGCCTGACCGGAAACCGCCGGGCTGGTCAGGAACTGGATATAGTTCCAGGCAGCGTCCTGGTTCTTGGAAGAGGATGGAACGGCCGCCTGCCAGCCGCCGAAGGCCATGAAGGACGTCTGGACGACATGGTCGAACTTGTCCCACTTCTTGGTCTTGTAGTTCCAGATCTCGTCCGATCCCGGCAGCGATGCCGAGCCGACACTTCCAGCAACCTTCGACTGCTTCGGGTCGGCGGCAATGACGCCGGTATCGCCCCAGCCGATCGACTCGGCGACCTGGCCACCGGCAAAGGCCGCGTTCACTTCGCCGAAGGAGAAGTTCAACGCATTCGGCGGCGCCAGCTTCGAAGCGCGGATATATTCCTCCAGGCCGCGCACCCAGCCCGGATTGTTGACCTGCGCATCCATCGTATCCGGATCGAAGAACATGCCGCCGGGATTGTCGGGATGGCTGGTGTATCCCGCCACGTGACTGAACAGGAACCAGAATTGCTGGCCACCACGGCGGAAGGCTTCCGCCGTGCCCCAGAGGCCCTTGTCCGGCTGCTGGAAGAATTCGGCGATGTCAAGATACTGCTTCCATGTCTTCGGCGGGGCCAGATCGTAGCCATACTTCGCCTTGAAGGCGCTCTGGTTTTCCGCGTTTTCAAACAGATCAATGCGGTAGGTATAGGTATGGGCATCACCGTCCATGGTCTGCGACAGGACCTTGCCGTTCCAGACCATCAGTTGCTCGCGGTAAACCGGCGCGATGTCCTCCCAGTCGGCACCTGATTGCATATTCTTCGGCATTTCCGAGAGAAAATCGGTGAAATCCGGTGCCCAGGCCGGCGCAAAGGCGACCACGTCGAACGTCTCTTCGCCCGAGGTCAACGAGGTTACGATTTTCGGATAGAGTTCCGACCACGGAAATTCGACGACATTCACCTTGCCGCAGGTCTTTTCTTCCCAGCCCTTGGCCGCGAGCTGCAGCGCAGAAGCAATATAGGGGCCTGTCTGCGTCGTGGCGGTGAGCGTGACACCGGTGTAGTCCGGTTCGCACGCGAGCGCGGATGGGACGCCCGCCACAGCAAGTAGTCCTGCGGCCGTTGAACTCAGTAGCAATCTTCGCATGTTTTCCTCCCCGGAATTGAACAATGACTAGGCTTGTCGAACGGTCACTTTATTGCTCCTAAAAGCAGGCCGGACCGCATCAGCCTGCTCAAAATGCCCGCCATGACGACCATGGGTATGATCGCAACCAGGGCGGCTGCCGATATCGACCACCACTCGTCACCGCGCTGGCTATTTTGCCCTGCGACGAGAATGGGAAGTGTCTGCCATTTGGAACTGGTCAGGAAGAGTGCGAACAGGAACTCGTTCCAGACGAAGGCGAGCGTGATCATGAATGTCGCGATCAGGCCCGGCTTGGACATGGGCAGGACGATATCGAAGAAAATTCTCCACGACGGCACATTGTCGACCATCGCCGCCTCTTCTACTTCCACCGGCAGTGCCGCAAAGAAATCGCGCATCAGCCAGATCACGATCGGCAGCGAGAAGGCGACATAAGCGAAGGTGAGGCCTGTATAGGTGTCCACCAGCTTGAACCCCAACTTGCCCATTTCCGTATACATCAGGAACAAGGCAAAGGCGGCGACGATCGGCGGAAACATGCGCTGGCTGACAAACCAGAAGACGATATCATCATTGCCGAGGAGCGGCCCCGGAAGCTTCATTCGGCTGGAGCCGATGGCGAGCGCAAGCGCTGCAACAAAGGCAAAGATCAGCGAAATGGCCTGTCCGTAGCCCAGCACATGACGGCCGAGCAGATATCCGCCGAAAGCAACAACGACGAAAATCACGCCGGACAGCAGCTTGACCTCGAAGGTGAAGCGCACCAGCGCATAGGCTGCCATCGATCCGATGAAGGTAGCCAGCACCGATGCGGAAAGCCCGACGATCGTGGAAGCGATGAAGGTGTTGTAGAACTGGCCGCGCGCGCCCGACAGAAGCTCGCTCCAGGCTGTCAGCGTCGGGTCGAAGTCGACGAACGGAATATAGGTCGGCCCGCCGACGACGCCGAGCGGCGACTTGAACGAGGTGATCGCGACCCAGTAAAGCGGAAAGAAGGTGAAGGCCAGCCAGAGCAGGCAGCCTGCGAGCGCCCACCAGCGGCCGGATCCTTTGAGGTCACGCACGCTCATTTGTGCTTCTCCAGATAGGGCTTCAGGATGGCGAGATAGACGAGCCCGATCACGGTAATGACGATCAGGAAGAGGAACGACAGGGCGGAGGTGTAGCCGAGGTTGAACTTCTTGAAGCCCTCCTGATACGCGAACAAGGTCAGCGTTTCGGTCGAAATGCCGGGCCCTCCGCCTGTCATGACGAACACCGTGTCGATGATCTTGTAGCTCTCGATGAGGCGGATGAAGACCACAGCCACCGAAATCGGCAGCATCATCGGGAAAGTGATCCCCCAGAACTGCTGCCAGGGGCTGGCATTTTCAAGCGCGGCAGCCTCGTAGACGTCTTCCGGCAGGGTTTGCAAGCCGGCAAGAAGCATCAGGATGACGAAGGGTGTCCACTGCCACACTTCGACGGAAATGATGGCGCCGATAGCCCATCTGGTCTGCGTCAGAAAGGGTAGGTTGGGAAAACCGAAGACGGTCATCAGCTCATTGAGCGGGCCCATCGTGGGATTGAGGATCTGGCGGGCAATGAGTGCAACGGCGACGGGCGCTACCAGCATCGGCACCAGAAAGCTGACCCGGAACAAACCTTCGCCGGGTACGCGACGGTTGAGCGCCAGCGCCACGGAAAAACCGATGATATACTGCAGCGTCACGGCGACAAAGGCGATGATCGTTGTCGTCCAGGCGACATTCCAGAAGCGGGGGTTCTGAAGCAGTTCCGTATAGTTGCCGAAGCCGACGAAATGCGCGGGGATCGGCGGCACGAGCCGCAGGCTCATGAAGCTGGTCGTCAGCGAATAGATCAGCGGGAAGATCGAGATCACCAGCACGATCAGCAAGGCCGGCCAGATGAAGAAATGTTTGATCGGATCGTTGCGGGTCATGCGGCGCCCCTTTGCTGGAGAAGCGCCTTGATTTCCTCGATCTTCGGCATTGCAGGCGCGGTACCCCGCCGCGTCACCGCGATACCGGCGGTCGCGCAGCCGAAACGCACGGCCTCGACCGAACTAGCGCCCCGCGAGAGCGCTGCCGAGAAGCCGCCGACGAAAATCCCGAGGATCGAAACACCCACCTTCATTATCGTTTCCCCTCAAACGGTTTCCGGCGGAATGACGCCTTTGGTGAAGAGGAAGCAGCCGTAGAAGCGGTTTTCGCCCGTGGTGATGACGCAATAGGCCTTTTTTGCCTCCTCGTAGAAGGCGAAACGCTCGATGCCATACATCGGCGCCGGCTTGCCCTCGGCGCCGTCGATAACGGCCTGGACTTCCTGCTGCACTGGAGGGATCTCGTCCGGCGCGCCCATGATTTCCATTCGCCCGGCGGACGGCTGCAACGGCGTATCCAGCGGCATTACCGAAAGAATAGCTTCGATGGCGCGGGCAGCAGACACATTGTCTATGCGCAACAGCTTGCCGAGCACCGTTTGCCGGGCAATGGAATCCGAAGGAAAATTGGTGTCGGAAACGACGACCGTGTCGCCATGCCCCATGGATCGGAGCGCGTGCAGCACGTCCGCATTTAGAGCCGGATCGATATTTTTCAGCATGAGAATCCTCCCTTAGTTGCACCATTTCGCAGCACCTCGTGCCGCAAAACAGAGCCCATAATCGCAGCTCCGTTACAGCTCTGCGATTCCCTCAAATTCCGTCGTTCTCGCCTGCCGGTGCGGTTCTCCTCCCGCCCGCATGACCAGAGTTGGAGCCCTTAATCTACGTAGGGGATCCAGATATTCTTCACATCCACAGCGCGGCGAACGTATAGCGCGCCTTCGGCGGAGGCCTTGCTCCCCCACTCGAATGCTTCCTCAAAATCTTCATCGTAGATAGGAGTTTTTAGCGCCTGGAGCACAATGGTGGGATTGGTGGTACAATCCATTGGCTTGAGGCGCTTGACGGCTTCAACGTCAGCGGTGTCGGCGACTACCGTCGTCATTTGACGCAATTGCGCAAGCTTGTCCATGAACTGAACTTCTCCTCATATCTATTCGGCAAGTGACAATCGCTCGGCAATTCCACACATCGATGGTGCTCCACGCCGGCTCAGCTTCGTGGTTTGGTGCAGACATTTTTGAGCGCCACTGTCGTTAAGGCATCCTCCGTCCACTTTCCAAGACGAACAGATCAGGGTTTTTCGGACACGGCGCTCTTTGCTCTCCAGAATTCGAAGAGGTGAAACCGATCGAATATGCCTGTGCCTGAGCGGAGCGCGGAAACGCCGATCAGAAGTGCCCCCCAGATGGCAATTGTCAGGAACTGGCTAAAGTTCATCAAATTGAACACGGAGGAGATCAACTGCAAGAGCAGCAACGCAGCAAACAACCCTGATACTTTTCCGGTGCCGCCATATGGATTGATGCCCCCCAGAACCGCCGCCAGGATGCTGATGAGAAGGAAGCTCTCGCCATAGGACGCGTTGGCAGAATTGAATCGGGCCATCATTACAAGCCCGCCGCATCCTGCAAGCGCGCCCGATAAGGCATACGTCAAAAGCAAAACTCGTTTGACATGTATGCCCGAGAACTGGGCAGCTTTCTCGTTGGCGCCGACAAGGTAGACCTTCTGACCGAAGGATGATCGCCGAAGAACCACCGACACGAACACGCAAAGGGCAACAAACAGCAGGAACGCAAGCGGTACGCCCAGATAGGTTCCATTTCCAATCGCAACGATTGGATCTGGAAAGCCTGACAAGACGTTTCCACGCGTCAGTCCAATGGCAAGACCTTTGCAGGCGATCATGGTCCCCAGTGTGGCCAGAATGGGGGATACACCGAGATAGGCGATGATGAAGCCGTTCAACAGGCCTATCAGAATTGCGACGGCGAGGCCCGCGGCAACCGCGCCTACTTGCCAGGTGAGCCAAAGCACACTTCCAGCATCGCCCCACGGAATTGTGAACTGCAACACCGACGCTATCGTCAAAGCGCAGAGATTGGCCGTCGAAATGATCGACAAATTCAGCCCGCCGGAAAGGAGCGCAAGCATCATCGCAAGACCAAGAATGCCAAGTTCCGGGGTCTGAAAGGCTATCGACTGAAATGTTCCCACACTCAGCAGCCGATCGCCGAGAATGAGGCCAAACACCGCCAGAACGGCCATGAAAATGGAAGCAAGCGTCATCGTTGTGGCGTTCTCTCGAACGAAACGGGATATGAGAGATCGATTGGCGGACGGCTTCATGGTAATTTCCTCCCTAGGACGCGAGTCCAGCATGCCGACGCCGCTGAGACAGCGCAGTCGCCGAGACCGCAAGCAGAATAACGCAGCCGACAAAGAACTGATTCCAGTATGAGGACACGCCAAGCAATATCAGTCCGTTCTGCAAAATTGCGATGAGCATCACGCCGAGTACGGCGCCAAACACGGAGCCGTTGCCACCGGCCAGACTCGCGCCGCCAAGAACGACAGCCGCAAGCACTTCGAGTTCCTTGCCGATGAGCGTCGTCGGCGTAACCGATTGGGCCAGCTGGGCTTGCGATATTGATGCGATCGCAGCCATGAACCCCATATAACCGTAGACAAGGCACCTCAGGCCGAAGACATGAAAACCAAGGCGTTCGGCGGCTATCTCATTCCCCCCCATGGCATATATTTGACGACCGATGTTTGTCTTGTTGAGCAAGACCCAGGTCATAAAGAATGCGACCACTAGCAACAGCGCCTGGAAATTGATCGCATAAGGAAATCCATTACTGTCGGTGAATTCGAACCACCAGATCCCTTCGCGGAAATAGCTGGGAAGCGAGGTGATATAGTCGCCGCGGGTGATATATATTAGCAATCCATAAAAAATATTGAGAGTGGATATAGTCACAATAACCGAAGAGATGCGAACCTTATGAATAATAGCCGCATTGAATAGCCCACATAGTATACCAGTGCAGCAGGCGACAAGGAACACTCCGAACCACCCAATTGGATAGGTCTTGGCAATCATGAGAGCCACATATTGAGCGACGCTGGCTATGGCAGTAAAGGAGATGTCGATCCCACCGAACACCAAGACCACAAGCAGACCGGCTGCAAGAATGCCTGCAAACGAAGTGGAGGTGAGAAGGTCGAAAAGGTTTTGCAGCGTCAGAAAACTGTCCGTCGCTGCCGTGAGGAACATGGACAATACGATGACGACCGCAAGCAGCCAAAATTCGTGACTTCGTGTCCAGCGTTGAATTGTCTTAGGCATAGATTTCCTCCTGCAGATTTCTCTCGGTCGACGAAAGCGGATGCACTTCGCTGACGAGCCTGCCTTGCCGCATGACCAGGACACGATGGGTGTGGTAGAAGACCTCCTGGGCTTCGTCGGAGATGAGCAGTACCCCGACGCCTTCTGCCGCCAATCGGTGCACTATCTCATAGATTCCGTCCTTGGCCTTGATGTCCACGCCGACGGTTGGGCTATCGAGTATCAGCACGCGGGGTTTTGTGGCCATCCACTTGCCCAACACTACCCGTTGCTGGTTGCCTCCTGACAGAGTTCCGACGGGATTTTCGAGGTCGGACACTTTCGTGTTCAGGCGAACGATCCAATCATCGGCTGCGGCTACACGTTTGGCGGGGTTGATGAGGCCGAATTTGCCGGCCAAGCTGTCGAGGACCGTCGCGAGGATGTTTGCAGAAATGGGCTGCCCCAGCGCCAGGCCGAGCATCAACCTGTCTTCCGGGACGTAAGCCACACCGCTGGCTATTGCGACACGATTGGAGCTGGCTATCAGCGGCTTTCCGGAGACTTCAATCGTGCCGCGGGACGGTGGATTCATACCGAAGATGCTGAGTGCGAGTTCTGTCCGTCCGGAGCCCAAAAGCCCGGTAAGGCCGACGATCTCTCCTTTGCGAATGTCGAAGCTGATATCCTCGTAGTGGCCTGGTCGAGTCAGGTTTCGAACCGCCAGCACAACCTCCGCAGCCTCGCCTCCGGGCCGCGGAGGCGCATAGTGGAACTCATGACCGGTCATCAAGGTCTCGAGCCGCCGTGAAGTGATCTCGCTGGCATCGAAGGTCCCCACCTTACCGCCGTCACGCAGAACCGTTACGCGCTCGGCTATCTCCATTACTTCATCGAGACGGTGGGATACGAACACCGTGCAAATGTCTCTGCTCTTAAGGTCGTTGACGACACGCAGCAGAGAATCCACCTCATGCCGGGTCAACGAGGCGGTGGGCTCGTCCATGATGACCAGCTTTGCGTCGGCGGCCATGGCGCGGCAAATCGCAACCAGTTGCCGGTTTGCGATAGAGAGGTCCGACACCATCGTCTCCAGGTCGAGATTGACGTTGATGCGGGCCATGGCTTTCGCCGCAATGTCATTTATGCGGTTCCAATTCGCGAGCCGAGGCAAGCCCATGTGGCTGCCGATGGCGATGTTCTCCGCCACGGACATATTGGGGAAGAGGGAGAGATCCTGATAGATAACCTGGATGCCACTCTTGGTGGAAAGAATGGGGTCCAAACGAGCATGTTCGCGACCCTCCAGAACGATGCTACCACCTGGATCGGGCGCCTGCACGCCAGCAATAATCTTGATCAGGGTGGATTTGCCCGAACCATTTTCGCCAACAAGACAGTGAACTTCGCCGGCCTCCAGCGACAGATCGACATCTCGAAGCGCACGAACTCCGCCGAAATGCTTGGAGACATGGGTCAATTCAAGGAATGTGGTCATAGTGGGCTTTACCCTTAGTCGCTGGCATCTGTCCTGCCGCAGGCGAGCGAGGACCCGCCTGCGGTATTTCCTGCAAGGACGGCTACAGACCTTGGGCGATCAGGCCATCCACGGTTTCTTTGTTGATGTGGGTGATCTTGTCGACCTTGATGAGCTTTCCGGGAACATCCACCGTAGCCTTGCCGAGGCCGGGAACATCCATCCCGTCCTCGATTTTCGTTCCGTCGAGGACCAATCTGGCGACGGCAACCATCGCAGAGCCAGCTTCTCTCGGGTTCCACATGAAACCTTCCCGAATGACGCCGTCCATGATCAGGTCCTTGGCCTGCGACGGCAGCACCGTGCCTATGACGGCAACCCGCTTGCTCAGGTGCTTTTCCTTCACGGCGTTGCCGGCGGCGATCGGACCGTTCGAGCCAAACGCGAGAATACCCTTGAGCTTCGGATAGGCCTTCAGCACGTCGATGGTCGTGCGGTAGGCGCTGTCGATTTCGTCGGCGCCAGGGAAGCGATCGGCCACGAGGTTCATCTTGGGATAATGTGCCTTTTGATAGGCGATGGCCGCGTCGGCCCACTTGTTGTGCAGCGGGGTAGTCAGGGTGCCGACATAGACGACATAGTCCCCTTCCTCGCCCATTTCCTTGGCGAGGCTCTGCATTTGAACTTCGCCGAACTTGGTCGAGTCAATGAGTTCGACGTCCCAGTCGCGGCCCTCCTGTTCCGGCCCCTCGTGGACAATAACCTTGATGCCTGCTGCCTGAGCCCGCTTGAGCACAGGCTCGCACGCCTTGACGTCCAGGGGCACAAGGCCGATCACGTCCACCTTTTTGGCGATCAGATCTTCCAGCAGCTTGACCTGCTGAGCCGGGTCGATGTTTGCCGGACCGGTCATGGAAACGTCGATGTTGAATTGCTTCCCTGCCTCCAGCAGGCCGCGCTCAAGGGCACCGAAGTACGGGATGCCGGCAATCTTGACAACAGTCACCATGACTGGGTCGGCCGCCATCGCGAGGTTTGGCGTGGCAATCAGCCATGCCACGCCTGCGGCCAAAGAAAACTTCAAAATGTCACGACGTTTCATGCTCTTCTCCTCCTGTGAGCGTTGTAGACTCTAGATTTTCGGAATTGCGTCTGCGGTCCGTCGCCGCCAGCTGTCGCCTCAGAGGCCGTAGCGTGTCGCCAAGCCGCGCAAATACGGCAGCCCTTGATCAAGTACAGCGCCAGCATTGGGCGCGGCCGGCCGCCACATGCAGAGTGCCGCAGCAAGCTGTGGCGGTACCGAGACAAAGCTCTCAATGACAAGATCGCCATCGAATCCGGTGTCGCGCAATGTCCGGAAGACCAGTTCCCAATCTACGGTACCGGTGCCTGGGACACCGCGATGACTTTCGGAAAGGTGGATATAGGGAGAGCGTCCCGCGGCCTGGCGGATGCCGTCGTCGAAACCACTCTCCTCTACGTTCATGTGATAGGTGTCGAGGTGGACGAAGGTATTCGGTTCATCGATTTGCTCAAGCAGCCATATTCCTTGCGCGGCCGTATTGAGAATGTGGGTGTCGAAGCGTGTGCAAGGTTCGACACCGAACGTCATGCCGAGTCCAGCAGCGCGCCGGGCTACCGGCTTCAGTGCCCGAACCACCGCTTCGTACTCGCTACTTGTTGGGGGAACACCGGTCTTGTAGCCGAGCGCCGAGTAGGTGACGCCAGTCAGCATGGAGCACCCAATGTGGTGAGCGGCGTCGAGAACTTGAAACAGATATTGCGTACAGGCTTCCGGAGCCAGGTGAGCCATCTTGTCTTCGGGCAGGCAAAGCGACGCGGTTGCCTGAAGACCATGATCTCGGATTATCGACTTTGCGTGATCCAGATCGATTTTGGCCGGCTCGAACAAAGGGATCTCGATTATTTCCAGCCCGTATCGCGCCGCCTCAGGGATAGCGGCGTTGGCCGCCTCTGTCGTCCACTCGGGCGCCCACAGACTGAAGTGCATTCCAAATTTTGCCATTGCATTTATCCTCCCGTAATCCGCTGCAGAGCCAACGAGAACGCTGGACCAGACAGCGTCAGCGCGACATTTCTTCGCCGCTGATCATTATGGGAATAGTCATCGAAAAATTTGCAAAGGTCAACACAAATATATCTTGTGAAACACATTTGTTTACAGGATCCAACACCATGCCACGCCACAAATTGCCGTTCCGCCGCATTTGTACGATCATCGCTTAAAAGCACCTAACACAAAAATCTTTCTTGAAATACATTTGTTGTGACGATATATGTCTAGTGGCTAAGGGGATTGTGACCCCGGCAAATCCCATCGGAGGTCAGAATGCCCAAGGAAATCCACATCGACCCTAGGACCTTCAAGGTGCGCAGTACGCTGAAAGCACCCTCAATTCCTATCCACGCGTACGATGAGAATATCGAGGCGGAACGTGCCCGGTATGGCGACGAAGGATTGCTGCAAATTCTGCGCGATATGATTATCATACGCGAATTTGAGACGATTTTGGCTTCGCTAAAGGGAAAGGGAGCATATTGCGGCATTGAGTTTAACTACAAAGGGCCGGCTCACCTTTCGATCGGGCAAGAGGCTGCTGCCGTCGGAGCGGCAGCCTCACTCGAGCCGCATGACCATATTTTCGGAAGTCATCGCAGCCATGGCGAGTTCATCGCGAAGGGCCTTTCTGCGATCCGAAAGCTCCCGGATGATGCCTTGCGTCTGATTATGGAGAGCCATGAGCGTGGTACGCTTCTCAGGACCGTGGAGACCTCTCTGCAGGGTCCGAAAACAAGCGAGACCGCGGAGAATTTTCTACTGCTCGGCCTGCTTTCAGAGATCTTCATGCGCTCAACCGGTTTCAACCGAGGCATGGGCGGGTCGATGCATGCCTTCTTCCCGCCTTTTGGGACTTATCCGAACAATGCAATTGTCGGCGCATCCGCCGGAATAGCCACGGGGGCCGCATTGCGAAAGAAGCTTGCGGGGGCCAGCGGCATCACTGTGGCCAACGCGGGCGATGGCTCTACTGGCTGCGGGCCCGTCTGGGAAGCTATGAATTTCGCCGCTATGGCACAATTCGAGACGCTGTGGGCAGATGCTTTCAAAGGAGGTTTGCCGGTCCTGTTTTTCTTCACCAACAACTTTTATGCGATGGGCGGTCAGACCATCGGTGAAACAATGGGATGGGACCGCCTGTCTCGCATAGGGCTGGCGGTCAACCAGCAAGCCATACACGCGGAAACCGTCGACGGAACAAATCCGCTCGCCGTTGCTGACGCCGTCGCACGCAAGCGCGAGCTTTTGGTTCAAGGCCGCGGGCCCGCCTTGCTGGACGTCGAATGTTACCGCAGCTCGGGTCATTCAACGACAGATATCAACTCATATCGGACGAAGGACGAGATGCAGGCGTGGGAACAGCACGATCCTATCATTCTGTTCTCCAATCGCCTTCAGGAGGCCGGGATTGTGACCGCTGGCCAGGTCGCCGAACTGCGCGAACAGACAACGGATCGCATGCGCTCGATTACTGCGATCGCGGTCGATCCGGCACTTACTCCTCCCGTTGATATTCATGCAGATCCAACGCTGATCGGCAAGCTCATGTTCTCGAACACCAACATAGAGCTGCCCTCGCAAGAAGTTTCGCTCCTCAAGCCTGTCGACGAGGTGAGCCGGATCCGTCAGGACGCGAAGAAAAGTCGATACGGCTTTGCCGAGGACGGAGCCAAGCTGTCACCCATGCGGGCTATCACATTGCGTGACGCGTTGTTCGAGTCCGTCTTGCACCACATGACGCACGACGGCAGTCTTGTCGCCTATGGGGAAGAATGCCGGGAATGGGGTGGCGCATTCGGCGTTTACCGGGGGCTTGCCGAAATCCTACCGCATGATCGGTTGTTCAATTCACCGATCTCCGAAGCTGCGATCGTTGCGACGGCGGTCGGCTTTGCGCTCGAGGGCGGCCGCGCGCTGGTGGAACTGATGTATGGCGACTTTCTAGGCCGGGCGGGCGACGAAGTCTTCAATCAGATGGCAAAATGGCAATCGATGTCCGGAGGTGAGCTGAAGGTTCCCGTCGTTTTGCGTTGCTCGATCGGTTCGAAGTACGGCGCCCAGCATAGTCAAGACTGGACGGCATTATGCGCCCATATTCCAGGCCTCAAAGTTGTATATCCGGCAACGCCGTATGATGCGAAAGGCCTGTTGGCTTCCGCATTGTCAGGCAACGATCCGGTGGTTTTCTTTGAAAGCCAGCGCCTCTACGACACCGTGGAAGAGTTCCGCAATGAAGGCGTGCCGACCGGCTACTACCAACTTCCCATTGGTGAACCCGATTGTAAGCGCGCTGGAGAAGACGTCACAATTCTGACGGTGGGACCTTCGCTTTACTCCGCGCTCGCTGCTGCTGAAGAACTCGAAAGCACCTTCGGCATCTCGGTCGAAGTGATTGATGCGCGTTCGCTTGTTCCATTTAACTATGAACCCGTGCTTGCCTCGATAAGGAAAACCGGACGCATCGTACTGGTATCGGAGGCCTCGGAGCGCGGCAGCTTCCTGATGACGCTCGCCGCAAACATTACGCGATTCGGCTATGAAACTCTTCACGCCGCGCCTCGTGTAATCGGCTCTCCGAATTGGATCGTGCCCGGCGCTGAGATGGAATCAACCTACTTTCCCCAGAAAGATGACATCATTGATGTCATCACCAGCGAGTTGTTTCCAGGCCAGCGCAGCAACCGCCGCAGCATACGTGACTGGGACGATCGGGAACTTGCCCGTCTCGGTCTGTGAACCAACACATTTTTGAGCGAGGAACACATATGGATATCCCGATCATCATGCCGAATCTCGGAAACGAAATCGACGAGGCCCAGATCGACGAGTGGTTCAAGACGGAAGGCGACATGGTCACCGAAGGTGAACAACTCGTCCTGATCACGACACCCAAGGTCACCATGGAAATCGAAGCCCCAGCGACAGGCATTCTGAAGAAAATCCTGATTCCCGCAGACGAGCTTGCGGCAGTGGGCTCCACGCTTGGGATCATCGAGACATGACAAACGCGACCGCAAACTTACCGCTTCCAGTCTTCCGCTTGGGTGGGTCGGGGCCGAACCTTCTGCTTCTCCACGGGTTCGGAGCTGACCGAATGAGCTGGATAGCCAATCAGGACGCGCTCATGCAGTCGTTTGCGGTTTTTAGCTGCGACCTGCCTGCGCATGGCGGTCAACCGCCTGGCAGGAATGGCATGAAAATCTCGGAGATGGCCGATGAACTGATTGACGCACTCGCGCGACAGAACGATCGCTTTGTAGTGGTGGGGCATTCACTGGGCGGCGCAATCGCCATCGAACTGGCAGCCCGCCGACCGGATTTGGTCGCCGGCCTTGGCCTGATCGCACCGGCTGGTCTGGGCAAAGAGGTGGGTCGAGAATTTCTGAGCGAACTGCCTGAACTTAGCGAGTTGGGCTCTGCGTTGGCGCTACTTCAGCGTTTGGTCTCGCGCCCGCGCCTGATAACGCCACCGATCGCTCAACGGCTCCTCGATCACCTGGAACGACCGGGCATTCGTGCCGCTCTTAGAGCCCTGGCTTCGGAGTTAAGCCATGTCGAGACCTCGATTGAACCCCATGTGGCCTCCATAGCCGTCAGCAGAGTTCCGCGGATCGTCATTTGGGGAGAGGAAGACACGATAAATCCGATCGACCGTCCGAGACTGTCGAGGTTCAACGCTCAAGTGCTGACTCTGCCGGATACCGGGCATCTTCCTCACGTTGAGGCAAGCAGAGCCGTAAGCCGGCATCTTTGTGAATTTCTGAAGAGTGCCGTATTGGAATTGGGGGGATGAGTTCATGATCGTTGTCTGCGGTGATGCCTTGATTGACTTCTTGCCGGTCGCGCTCCCGGAAGGTGGCAGTGGCTACATCCCTGTCTGTGGTGGATCCTGCTGCAACATCGCGACTGCGATTGGCAGGTTAGGCGGGAAAGTCGGATTCATGGGAGGGCTGTCCGAGGATTTTTTTGGCGCCATGCTGGTTCAGCAATTCAACGAAGCGGGGATTGATCTTCGCTATGCAACCCGCCTGCCTTTCGACACGACGTTGGCTTTTGTGCGTCTGGGCGACGACGAGCCTGAGTACGCGTTCTATGACAGCGGCAGTGCGGCACGGCACTGGACGCTGAAAGGGGCACCATCTTTGGGCACCGAGGTTGACGTCCTGCACATCGGTTCGGTCACGTTGATTCACCCCCCTGTCTCGAGCGCTTGCGAGTCGCTGTTCGAGAACGAACAGGGTAAGCGCGTGCTCTCAATCGATCCAAACTGCCGGCCCGGTCTGGCGCAGGATCCAGAGGCATATCGCCAGCGTCTCAATCGCCTCTGCGGTATGGCTGATATCGTAAAGCTGTCGGTGACGGATCTCGGATTCATGCAGCCGGGTGTTGGGCCGCATTCAGCAGCGGAGAGTTGGCTTTCAAACCGGGCCAAGATCGTCCTCGTCAGCCGGGGTGCGGGCGGCGCAACGGTTTATCTTGCGGGTGGCAGAGTCGTTGAAGTTCCAGCACGCCCTGCAAGGGTTGTTGATACCGTTGGAGCCGGAGACGCACTCATTGCAGGCTTTCTCACCCATCTCCAGCAGAGCGGCGACTTGCATCGCGATAGCATCGGTGCCTTGACGGGTGACCGGGCTCGCAAAGCTCTCGAGTTTGCCGCACATGTTGCAAGTCTTGCCTGCGAGCACCGCGGAAGTGACCCGCCGTGGCGCAGAGAAATCATCGTGGCTGGATACGACGAGAGCAGTCAAATGTGACGCCAAGCACCGCAAGCTATTGCGGAGGTTAGCCGTGCCAGTTAAGGGTGAATCGCCACGTCTAGAGATGCTTTACTCGAAGATCTGCGAACGGATTTGGGCGCCATTCGCATCGTGGGCGCAACGATTATCCAAGTTGGTAGAATGATGGGCTGCCGACACTTTCGGAGGGGCGGATTGGATGACAAAACTGACAAGGATGCCCCCCACCAGCTTGCTGGACGCTGAAAGCCTCAGGTTGAAGGCAGCTTTTCTTTATTACAATCAGAAACTTACCCAAAACGAAGTCGCCGCAAAACTGGGGGTCAGCCGCAGCACAATCGTTAAGCTCCTCGATGAGGCGCTGAAGCGGGGCGAAATCCAGATTTGGGTGAAGCAGGCCGCAAGCGAGTTGGAGCTGGCATCTGAGCTGGAAGCCGCGCTCAATCTCGACGAAGTGATCGTCACGCCGCCGGCGAAAGATGTCGACGGAACGGCCCGGGCCGTTGGGCAAGCGCTGGGTCAGTTTCTTTCCGACACCATTCCCAACAACGCGACGATCGGGGTTGGCTGGGGACGAACACTCAGTGCCGCGCTTTCGAGTTTTCGCCCGCTGCGGCGCGAAGGGGTAAAAATTGTGTCTCTGCTTGGAGGTACAGTGGAAGCCCAGCATGAAAACCCGATCGATTTTACCTGGCAGCTCGCCAATCAACTCGGGGCGCAATGTTTTCTTTTGATGGCGCCGCTGCTGGTTGACTCTCCCGACACCAAAGAACGCCTAATCGAAAAGTGCGGCTTGAATCGGATCATGAAGCTGTCCGCCGATCTGGACATTGCACTGGTGAGCGTCGGCGATATCGGCACCCATTCAACATCGCTGTCGGTCGCATCTCTTGCGCCAGAGGAGTTGGAGACGCTCATCGGCAAGGGAGCAATGTGCGATGTTCTGTGCAATTTTCTTGATCGAGACGGCCGCACGGTGGACCATCCGGTAAACGATCGGGTGATGTCAGTCGATCTCGATACAGTGAGACGCGCGCGGCACGTGGTTATCGCATCGGGGGGAGAACAACGAGCCGCCGCAATCTTGGCAGCTATCAGGCGAATCGGCTGCAATACTTTGGTGACTGATGAAAGCGCTGCGCGTCAGATGCTCAGCTTGCTCAGAAGTCCAAGGGTTGATTGATAATTTTCGTCGCCGTTTTTTCCAGTTCGCCGCCAAGAACGACGGCTGGGCCGAATCGCTCCAAAACCACCGTGACGGCGTGGCCGACCATATGGGCTTCCGGATGGCCGAGCTGCCGAGGGCCGTGCGCTGATGTCCTGCACCCCGGACCAGAACGCACTGTGCAAATTCCGAGGCAATCCGCCCCCTGATTCCGAAATGATCTCGCCCCCCGATTCCGAGAATTAGTCGCCCCCTTGTTCCGAGATGATGCCGCCCCTTCGGAAGGGATATGGCGTGGGTGTTCTGCCGGTGTGAAGTTCCTTCCGTCGATAGTGATGGGGAAGGAACGGGATGCCTGCGGAGAGACTGGAGATGCGGCGTGTCCGCGAGATACTGAGATATCGGGCCGAGCAAGGACTGGGCCACAAATCGATTGCGGTTCGGGTCGGGGCAGCTCCGTCGACGGTGCGCGAGACCCTGCGGCGTGCGACGGCTGCGGGGCTTTCATGGCCGTTGGATGACGAGGTGAGCGATGCCGTCCTGGAGGCGGCGCTCTACAAGGCGGCCGGGACAAAGACGGGTCATCGCCGGGCCCCGGAGCCGAACTGGGCCGAGGTCCATCGCGAGCTCAAGCGCAAGCACGTGACGCTGCAAATCCTCTGGGACGAATATATCGGCCGTTATCCGGATGGCTATCGCTACAGCCGGTATTGTGACCTTTACCGTGGCTGGGCACTGAAACTGCCGGTGACGATGCGGCAGGAGCATGCGAGCGGCGACAAGCTGTTCGTCGATTATGCCGGCGACACGGTGACGGTCGTCGTTGATCGGCTGTCGGGCAAGACGCGGCAGGCGCACTTGTTCGTGGCGGTCCTGGGAGCGTCCAGCCTTTCGTTCGCGCAGGCGCGCTGGACAGAGACACTACCCGACTGGATCGAATGCCATGTTCAGGCGCTGGAGTTCTTCGGCGGTTCGCCGGCGCTTCTTGTGCCCGACAATGCCAAGGTGGCGATCATCAAGGCGTGCCACTTCGATCCCCAGGTCAACAGGACCTATTGCGCCATGGCGGCGCACTATGGGAGCGCGGTCCTTCCGACACGACCGCGGCGGCCGCGCGACAAGGCGAAAGTGGAAGCTGCGGTTCGTATCGTCGAGCGCTGGCTGTTGGGCCGGCTGCGCCATCGCGTCTTCTACAGTCTCGCCGAGGTCAATGCAGCGATCATGGAGTTGCTCCATGACCTCAACGACATCAGGGTCTTGCGTCGGGTCAATTGCACGCGGCGTCAATTATTCGAGGAACTCGATCGTCCGGCTTTACGGCCATTGCCTGTCGAGCGCTATGTCTTCGCCGAATGGCGTATCCGGCGCGCTGGACTGGATTACCACGTCGAGATCGAACGGCATTATTACTCCGTTCCCTATCGCTTTGCCCGCGAGCAGGTAGAGGCACGCATCACCGCCAATACGATCGAGATATTCCATAAGGGCGAGCGGATTGCCGCGCACCGCCGCTCGAGCGGCAACGGCAAGCACACGACCATCCCCGATCATATGCCCTCGGCGCATCGTCGGTTCGCCGACTGGACGATCGAACGCATTCGACGCGAAGCCTCAGCCATGGGGCCGGATGTCGACCTGTTGTGCGAGCGCATCCTTGCCGACCGGCCCCATCCAGAGCAGGGCTTTCGCGCCTGCCTCGGGATTATCCGCCTTAACAAGAGCTTCGGCCGCGACAGAGTCAATGCCGCTTGCGCCCGAGCGCTGGAGATCGGGGCCCGGACCTATGGCTCGGTGCGCTCCATCCTCGACAATCGCCTCGACCGCACGGCGAGCTCGAATGGAGCCGCCTCGCACGAACCGATCCACCACGAGAACATCCGCGGACCTCGCTATTACCACTAAGGAGAACGAAGAATGCTTGCTCATCCAACACTTGATAGACTGAACGCCATGGGCCTGGCCGGCATGGCCAAGGCCTTCGGCGAACTCGTCGCCAACGGCGAGGCCGAACACCTCTCTCATGCTGAATGGCTCGGACTGCTGCTCGAACGGGAATGGAGTTCCCGTTACGACCGCAAGCTCGCGGCGCGCCTCAGATTCGCCAAGCTTCGTCATCAAGCCACCCCGGAAGATGTCGATTATCGCGCTGAACGCGGCCTCGACCGTGCGCTCTTCATGAAGCTGCTCGGTGGCGACTGGATCGGTGCCCACGACAATCTCGCTATCTGCGGTCCCTCAGGTGTCGGAAAGAGCTGGTTGGCTTGTGCCCTTGGCCACAAGGCCTGCCGTGACGACCGTTCCGTTCTCTATCAGCGTGTCCCACGACTCTTTGCCCAGCTCGCGCTCGCGCGCGGCGACGGCAGATACGCTCGCCTGCAACGCACCTTGGGTCATGTTCAGCTGCTGATCCTGGACGATTGGGGCCTTGAGCCGCTCAACGAACAGGCCCGTCACGATCTGCTTGAAATCCTCGAGGACCGCTACGGCCGTCGATCGACGATCATCACCAGCCAACTCCCCGTATCAGCCTGGCACGGTGTCATCGGTGATCCCACCTATGCCGACGCCATCCTGGATCGCCTCGTCCACAATGCCCACCGCATCGAACTCAGTGGAGAAAGCCTACGCCGAAATCTGCCGCGCAAAGCTTGACACATCACTCGAACGAACTGACAACAATTATTGCCTGCAGACCCCTGAGACAGGGGGCGAGATCATCCCGGAATCCGGGGGCGCAATCATCTCGGAACAATGGGGCGGCTTCATCGGAATCGGCACGCACTGGGCCTGGCGCTGCCGTGCGCCTCGGGGATCGAGCGTTATCTTAAGGAAAAGCAGGAAAACAATGTCCCCATCCTGGCGCCGGGCGAGATCTGCTCCGCGGCCTATAGGTTCGGCTGCCTCTCGGCCGACTTGGCCCAAACACTGAACGACAAGATGATGCGTGCTTCGATCGCTTAGGAGTCGAAGTGGGTTCGGCACTCCGCCCGCATGAAAAGCGATCTTTCTGAAGCAGGACTCAACGAGCCGGAACGCACTTCTCCTAAATGTTCATGTGGACCTTAGTTTTTCGTGCCTGGGCTCGCTTGAGAACGGGTCGCAGCGCTAACCCAGAAGGCGTGCCGATTTCCAATCGCCAAGCTTGCAATCGTTGGATGCGATGAGGAGTTGGACAACCGAAGAGATCTCTCCGCGATAAATGGCGAGATCGGCATCGGTTGCATCGGAAAAATCGTGGTGCCGTGTCACCTCCTGATTGCTGTAGAAGCGGGGCACTAGAAATCAACTTGAACTTGAACCGAGTGCACCGCGTTTCTCGCATCAGATACCGGCTGTTCTTCCCCAAGCTCGTTTTTGCAGCGACATAACAGGACGTGGGGGCCTGGCTCCGGCGACCAAGTCAACTCGAACCGCTGCCAACTTCTTCCCTCGCGCGGCCCTACTGAGGCAGTCCGCCATGAGCCTCCACCGTCCACGCTGACCTCGACGCTAGAGATCTGGCGATTTCCCCAAGCCCAGCCCCATATTTTCGTTGGCATGTCCGCTGACAGCAGATCATTTGGGGACGGCGATACGATAACGGACTCCGGGGCCACGCCCCAAACCGGCTTCGTTCCCGACGCGGTGGGGTCATTATAAAAGCGCGTCGTATAGGCGCCGCTTGCGCGCCGATCCGCAGCCGTGATCGAACCAACCCATTTTACGGAGTTTGTGCCATACCAACCTGGCACGACCAATCGAACCGGTCCTCCGCGCTCTGGAGTGAGTGGCCGACCGTTGATCTCAAGCGCGAGGATAACTTCTTCTGCAAGTGCTTTGGCTATCGGCAGGTCTTTTTGATAGGCTTCTTCAACATCTGCGTATTCGCCCCACTCGAGGCCGGAAGTCCAGATGTAAGACGCATGGCTGCTGATCTTTGCGCGTTCCAGAACAAGCGACAGTGGCACACCTTTCCAAACTACATTTCCGATTCTGCGTTTAGCCACTGTCGGAGCAAGCGGACTTCCAGCGCATTCGTGAAACGACATGTACTCGCGCTGTGGCATTGCTCGAAGGTCAGACAGATGCAATCTCGTCGGGTTACCCACGAGGCCATCGACATCCAAATGCCAATGCTCGGGGTCGATCTCCAGGAACCCCATATGCGTGACCAGAAAAAGATCATCTTCAGGGGTGATCCACGATTTAAGGGCATGAACGCCGTCGGCAGGGCCCTGGAAGGAGAACCCCTTCTTGGTCATGTGCATACCCGTCCGCGCCATCACCTCTACTCCGGCATGGCCACGGCCTCAGGGCTCGTTAGAGCGTCCTCAGCGCGGCCTTCCAAAAATCTGATTGGGTTTCGACGCATCCGATTCACGGTGACGTCGAAAATATCGAATCGGTTGTAACCAGCAACGACGTCGTGAAATCGTTTCGGCTCAACACAGTCGTCGAGATCGATTTGGGCATAGCCGATACCTTCGTCGGTCATTTCGTCACCAGTTGCCGCTCCAGTCGGCCCTAGGAAAAAGCTAGTGGCCCGCGGACTGGCATCTATGATCGCTTCGATCGCAGGATCATCCAAAGCAATGGATTTGCGTGCGACTTCGTCCAGGTGCCCCGCCACGATGATCCCGAAGCACTTGGCCTCGAAGCAATGCGCCGAGGCACGAATGCGGTTGGCCGCTCGGTTGTCGTAGTTGTCGCTTTCTGTCGGGACGCGAGTGGGCCAGATCGGCGGATAGCTGCTGATGTGGACTTGCTCGCCCTGCGTCATCAGACTGTAGCGCGCGAGCGGATTGGTATTCTCTCCGCAAATCAGACCGCCAATACGACCAATCCTCGTGCTTGCAACGACCAATCCTGCGCCATCGCCTGGATCCCAGACCAGTTTTTCAAAGAAGGTCGCGACCAGTTTTCGATGGTGGATCAGAATTTGTCCGGTATCGGAAATCAAGATATTACTATTCCACAACCCTCCGACACTTGCCGGGTTGCGCTCGGAAAAACCGATTGAAACGAAAACACCGTTATCGGAGGCTGCCTTTCGCACACGCTCAATTTCCGGGCCGTCTATGTACACCGAAGCTCTCAAGAAGCGTTTGAAATGTTGGTGCGATTGAATGGGCGGGTAAAGTGCTGCCCAGACGGGGAAACCGGGAAGAAAGCTCTCCGAAAATACCACGAGCGATGCGCCGTTTCGGACAGCCTCTGCTATCACTGAGCAAGCTTTTTCAGCGCTCGCTCCAGGATCGAGATAGACGGGGGCAATATGAGCAGCCGCGGCCCAGAATTTCATGTTTCCCATCAACATTCCTCTACAGATCCAGGCTCGCCATCAGCCATCTCGACTAGCTCGGCAAAGGCAGGCTCAAGATAGCCGCTTTGCTGTTAGACCGATTTCAATGCGTGCACCAAGCGGCAAGCTGGCGCAGCCGATTGTGGTGCGGGCCGGGTAGGGCGATGAAAAACGCGTCGCGTAAATCTCATTCATCTGGCCAAAGTCACCCATGTCGGTGAGATAGACATTGACGGATACGACATCATCCGACCCCAGGCCCGCTGCCTCAAGGACTTGAAACAGATTATCGAAACACTGGCGTGTCTGGTCGGCTACATTTCCGTCGACAAGTTTGCCGGTGCCGGGGTCTAGCGGTGTCTGGCCGGAGCAGAACAGAAGATCGCCGGCCCATGTCGCGTGCGAATACGGCCCCACTGCCGCAGCGTTTGAAGCATTCACAGTTCGTCTGGACATGCGTTCTCCCAAGGTAGGTTCAAGTAGTGCGACCTGCTGGCGATCAGCGTTTCCGCAAGATATTTTGCTTCACTGCGCACCACACATACAGCGGCACAGCACGTTTGAAACTATCAAAACGAATTTGCGAGCCAACCCGAATAGGATGCACTACCCTGTGCAAAAATAGACGGAGGGAGCATGGCGACTGCAATCGATCATCTTGATTGGGACGATCTCAAACTCTTCCTAATCGTCGTCCGGTGCAAGAGCATGACCGGCGCCGCTCGCGAACTAAAAGTCAGCCACTCCACCGTATCTCGTCGACTTGCTCGTCTGGAATATACGGTTGGCGGCGCACTCGTCGAACGGACCAAGGACGGACTTCTGCTGACACCGGCCGGCCTAGTTACAATGCGGCGAGCGGAGGAAATCGAGAACGGCGTGAATGCTCTTCGCAGCGACGTAAGCAATCGTGACGAAATACGCGGCACAGTCAGATTGGCCACCATGGAAGGCATCGCAACGCTTTATCTCTCCGAGCGCCTCGTTGAACTCAGTAGCCGGTACCCTGATCTAGACCTCGAGCTTGTAACATCGCCGCAAACGGTTCGGGTCGCTCGCCGGGAAGCTGATTTATTCCTAAGCTTCTTCAAGCCCCATGGAACTTCTCTCGACAGTCAGCTGATCGGACGTTTCAAGACTGGGTTGTTCGCTTCGCAGGCTTATCTTGAGCGAAATGGCGTTCCCTCTCAGGCGGCGGACCTTAGCGAGCACCGCTTTGTTGGCTATATCGAGGAGCTGATTCAGCTAGAAAGCGTGCTCTGGCTAGAGGAACTTGTACCCACCCCAAAAATTGCGTTCAGCTCAAATAGCATGATGTCGCAGATGTTCGCGGCGTCTGCGGGCGCAGGAATCGTAGCGCTTCCCGAATTCGCACTTAGTCTAAACCTGGGTCTCGTTCCAGTGCTCGACGAACTGAGCGGCGAGCGCGAGATCTGGATGTCAGCACACCAAGATCTAGCTTATCTTCCAAGAGTGAGAGCCGTAAAGCAATTCGTGAAAGAGCTGGTTCGTCGAGACGAACAACGCCTTCTGAGAAACTCACCTTGGTCTTCGTGAAGTTTCACAGATCGGACTGCGCGGAGCGCTCTGGCCGGCTGAATTGGCGGACGCTTACGCCCCGTCGCTCAATTCTGCACATCGGATTGCGAAGTTGTCAGCTTCCGTGACAACGCCGATTGCGTCAACAAGATTGACGCTCGATCAAAGGAAGGATCCCTCATGTCGCAAATCAGCCGCGACGCTCGCAAGACTTTGGACCTTCTTCGCTTGCGTGCTGATACCCCCGGCACAAAAAACAGAAACCACCTCAATAATGCTGGTGCTGCGCTGATGCCGAGCCCTGTTATTGAAGCGGTGGTTGAATACCTAAGCCGGGAAGGGGAGATCGGCGGATACGAAGCCGCAGCTGAGTCCAATTCTCTACTGGAGGGGACATATGACAGCTTGGCTACATTAGTAAACTGTGGCCGCGACGAGATTGCGATAGCTGAAAATGCGACGATCGCCTGGCAACGCGCCTTCTACTCCCTCTCTTTCGGACCTGGAGACCGGATCCTGACGGCAAGTGCCGAATTTGCAGCCAACTACATCGCCTTTCTGCAGGTTGCCAAGCGCACCGGCGTATCGATCGAGGTCATTCCGAATGACGCTTCTGGGGTCCTCGATCCGGACGCACTGGCGAAAATGATCGATGATCGCGTTCGGTTGATAGCAGTTACCTGGATCCCGACCAACGGCGGGCTTATCAATCCAGCAGCAGCGATCGGTCGAATTGCGCGAAAAAACGGCATCCTCTATCTTCTCGACGCATGCCAAGCTGCGGGTCAAATCCCGATCGATGTCAACGCGCTCGGGTGCGACATCCTGACTGCTACCGGCAGGAAGTTTCTCCGTGCACCGCGGGGAACGGGATTCATGTACATGCGCAAATCACTCCTGGATAAGATCGAGCCAGTGATGATCGACCTCTATGGCGCGCCCTGGACTGGTCCGGATCGATACGAATTGCGACCTGATGCGAGGCGTTTTGAAACATGGGAGAAGAATTATTCGGTTCGTCTCGGCCTGCGGGCAGCAGTGGACTACGCGCTCGATATTGGGCTCAAAAATATCGAAAAGCGCTGCAATCACCTTTCGTCAAAGCTTCGCGAAGGCCTGCGGGGGATACGAGCCGTGTCCGTGCATGATCTCGGGACGCCCCTTGCTTCCATCATCTCATTCACTGTCAACGACTGGGACTCGTCATCCGTCATGGCTTATCTGACTGGCAAGGGAATCAACGTCTCAGTTTCCCCTCCTTCCAGCACACCCGTCGACGCCTATACGCGACAACTCCCGCCCGTGGTGCGAGCGTCGCCACATTATTACAATACCGAGGAAGAGATTGATGCGTTCCTGGAGGCGATTGCTGGTATTGCCTCATAGCAGATTTGCTCGCCTGACGAATGAGCGGATCTTTGCAAAAAGACAAAGCAGTTGATGCGACCTTCCGTTCGCACGTGTTAAGCGGATCATGCCAACGCAACGCCGCCCTGACCTTCCACCAGAACGACAAGCTTCAAAACCGATGAAGATCGGCTCGACCCGAACACTGCGCGGTGTTCGTCGATGAACGAGATCATCGCTTCAATGGGCGGTCGAGCTCCGCCATCGCGAAAAATGCTGACGCTCTGCACAAAATCTCGTTGGCCAGCCGAAGCTCACGGTTCTCCGCTCCAGCGCCTTCATCCTTTCGGCGACGTCGCTTGGGAGCCCAAGTCGGGGACCATTGTCCACCCGGCCTTCTTCACCCCTCCCACTGAACGTCTGCGCAGTGCAGCCGATCTTGGCGGGGGCGCGGACTTCCGGTGAAAACTTGTTCGTTGTCTTGCTCATACCGGCTCCACTTTCTCAAAAGTTGGAGCGTCCGGCAATCAGGCACGGTTCACATCAAACGGCTCCAGGCATTTAGGCGTTGCGTCATTTAAGCATCCGTTCCGTGGATGGATTTCATTCAAACTATCAATTTCACCAATATCATTGAATCACTTAGGAAGACTGACGTCGACAAATTCGAAGGCGGCAAAGGACGAGTCAAGGAGTGCAGGATGGCCCGGATTGGTTAGTATCGCCCACAGTGCTCCTCCATTTATAACGCGACAACATCGTGTCACGTTGCCCGGCCAACCCTGCTCAAGCGTGCTTGGATGAACAGCAGGAAGAAGCTCGCTGCAATGGGCTGGAATGCCAACTCAATGTCATACACCACGCTAAAAGCACTGAGATTCGCTACCACCGGGAAACGCGACGCTTTCATCGGAAGAGCATTAGATGATCGAATTCGGGCCGCAAAAATAGTCGTCCCGCTCAATCGGCTACAACTCTCGCATCCTATCAACCGCGTCAAACGAAGTGGAACCGATAGATCGCATCGAAAGCACGTCGCTAACATCACGCTTTAAGGCCAACACCCGGCCTGTCGGGCCTCGTTGTCATCGTTGCGCATTCCTCGACGAACGGCCGCGCGTGAGTTGGCGGACCAAGAAGTTTGTTTCTAACGGATGCGCCGCTGGCAGAATATTTGCGACCAATTGTGTCTTTCACCAAATCGCGAACTTTGGGTCGCTTCTCAAGCGTGCACGGAACTGGTGACTTCATTGGAAACGAGCGAATACAAACCAGTAGCCTGGAGTTGCCAGCGTAGATAAGTTTGAAAGGTACGCGATTGAAACACGTTCTTGTCGCCGATGACGACCTCGCCATGCGCAATCTTATTGTCGAGTATCTGACATTGCATGCCTTTAAGGTAACCGCAGTCAGCGATAGTGGGCAGCTGAAACGTGTGCTCGCATGTGAACCGGTTGACCTTGTGGTTCTTGATTTTAATCTGGGTCGTGAAGATGGATCGGACATCGTGCGTAATCTGACGGTGAAATGGGATATCCCCATCATTGCCATTAGTGGCGACCGCCTTGAGGAGGCAGATCGAGTTGTTGCACTGGAGCTCGGGGCAACTGATTTCATTTCGAAGCCTTTTGGAATGCGCGAATTCTTAGCCCGTATCCGCGTAGCATTGCGCCGGCGGCCTATCAGCCCACGGGCAAAAGATCGACGTTCCTTTCATTTTTCCGGATGGACTTTGAACCTTAGGCAGCGTCAGTTAACCTCTGAAGAAAGCGATGAGGTCAAGTTGACGGCCGGTGAATTCAATCTTTTAGTAGCCTTTTTGGAAAGGCCACGTGACGTTATGACGAGAGAACAGCTTCTACTTGCGAGCCGTGTCCGGGGAGAAGAGGTGTATGACCGAAGCGTTGATGTCCTCATTTTGCGCGTGCGCCGAAAGCTTGAAGCAGATCCGGCCAACCCCCGTCTAATTAAAACAGCCCGGGGCGCAGGCTATTTTTTCGACGCTGACGTGGGCATATGGACCACATCAGCGTCTACGGTCCTGACAACGACAAGCGCCTGACCGGCAAGCATAACACGGCTTCGTGGAACAAGTTCTCCTACGGCGTTGCCGACCGAGGTGCTTCGATTCGCGTGCCACACTCCTTCTCAGGAAGCACTACAAGGGCTATCTCGAAGATCGCCGCCCGAACTCCCAGGCGCGCCCTACAAGTTCGCTTCGCAGATTCTGAAGACCATCTCGGAGAAATCCCCTCCGACTCCGCTTCGGCTGCATCCTAAGTTTTAATACGGCGCCGGCCTCCCCGCCGGCGCCAATGCAACTCGGGCGCTGGCGCGCCAATGACGTGATCAGGTTAAAACATCTCACAATGCAATGCTCGACTACTGCGAGTGCGACCGGACGTTTGCATTTGCTGCGACACCCGCGAAGCCTCCACCCAGGGCGACGCGACCATGGGAGCCGCAAAAACACCGCCGATTGCGACATTCAACTGCACGTGATCCTTGGCCAATTTTTGGATTGCCGTAGCGAGGCCTGCCTGAGCGCTGGACACCTGCCTTTGCGCGTCGAGAACATCGAGCAGAGACGAGGCGCCATCCTTGTACGAGTCCACCGAAAGCTTCAGTGTTTCTTCGGTCGTTTCCACTTGCCTGTGACGTGAGTTTACTGTGCGAACGTCGCGTCGGGCGGCTGTCAAAGCGTCCTGGACTTCCTGCACAGCTGTCAGCACGGTTGATTTCCAGCTTATGTAGGCTGCTGCCGCGGCCGATTTAGAAGTCTCCACGTTTGCCCGCAAACGGCCGCCGTCCAGAATCGGGAGGTCAAGGCTCGGCCCGAAGGACCATTTCGAGATATCGCCGCGACGGCCACGCTGATTGATATAGGAAGGTGTGATCGAGCCGGAGAGCGTTATCGCGGGATAAAGCCGTGCTTCCGCCACGCCGATCTTTGCAGTCGCCGCAGCGAGATTCCGCTCAGCTTCGCGAATATCGGGTCGATTGCGAATAAGATCGGCGGGAATTCCGGCATTGATCTTTTCGCGATAGACCGGCTGCCCTTCGTTTTTCTGCAGTTGCTTGACCACCATTTCCGACGGCAAGGCGATGAGGGTAGCAATGTGATGAGCCGACACGCGGAAGTTCAGTTCCAGACTTGGTAATTCGGCAATCGTCGACTGGACAAGCGCTTCGGCCTGCGAGACATCCAGCCGGGAAGCTGCTCCCGCTTCGAGTTGAAAATTCGTGAGATCGTAGGTCTCCTGGCGCGACTTCAGGTTCGCTCGAGAAATGGAGACGCGCTGCTGGTAGTACCGGGCGTCGATGTAGGAGGAAACAAGATCTTTGATTAGAGCCAGCTTTGCGACGTCGACAGCCGCATGCGCAGAATCAAGAGAAGCAAGTGCGCTTTCGGTGCTGCGCCGGTACTGGCCGAATACGTCCAGCAGCCAGGTCAACGATAGTTGCCCCCCGGAGATATTCTGGGTGCTCGTGACATCTCGCGCTTTGCAGATCGTGTGTGATGCTCCAAAATCAAGGTTGGGAAAGCCCCCGGCGCCAGTGATGGTGACGTCCGCGGCGGCGGCATTAATCCTTTCGAGCGCCTGCTGAACACTGAGGTTCTCATCCAGGCCGGTGGCAACGTACTGGTTGAGCGTACGATCTGAAAAGGAATTCCACCATGCCGACACCGCAACATCGCCGACGCTCTGTTTTGCACCCTCGGAAAACTTCGACGGTAAAGGCGTTTCCGGCGATGCATAGTCGGGCCCGAGCATGCAAGATGACAAAAGCAGCGGCAACACCGCAGCGGTTAGAGGGAGCGAATGCATTTCAATCAACCTCGATTACAGCACAATTCAAGTCAAACCCGTTTCGCCTGCCCGAAGAATGATGCAAGCGCACAATTGCCGACGCAGTCGATCGAGGCGAAAATTCGAGCGTGAGACTACGAAATCGCGTGCAGCCAAAGCAACAAGTCTACAACCGTTGTCCTCCCCCATTTGACTACATTTGTAATAAGTCGCCAGAAAGCCGGCCAGACTCCGACAGGAAGCCTAAAGTCTCGGCGCTTTGAGGAAGGACGCTGGCTATGACACCATTGACGAGTCCAGAACGCATATTTGCACTTGTCGCCTCGCCAATTTCGTGACGGCTACACCCAACGGGGCTATGGCCACTCCCTTACCTATATTCCTCGATGAGGCCGAGGGAGAAAGGGACGTCCTCTATGCACATCTGGCGCGACCGAACCCGCAGTGGCAGGCTTCTGTCATCGGCCATAGACTGCAGTCTTTATGGGGCAGGACGCCTATGTGAGGCCGTCCTTGTACGCTTCGAAAGCAGAGCATGGGAAGGTTGTCCCAACGTGGAATTACACAGCGGTTCACGCCTGCGGGCCGGTCGAGTTTTTCGAAGAAGCCGAACGACTATTTGAGATTGTGTCGCGCCTCACGAGAATCCACGAGGTGTCACGCTCGCTACCTTGGTCAGTCACTGACGCTCCCGAAGCCTACATTCATGCTCAAATTCGTGGCATTAATGGTATTCGCCCGCCGGTCGTGTCGCTGCAGGGAAAGTGCAAAATGAGCCAAAATCGTCCTGCGGCCGATCGCAATGGGGTGAAACAGGGACTTGGCGATAGCGGCAGCCCTACCGATCAGATCGTTTCTGACATGATCTTCGGCTGAGGCGAGCAATTGGGGAGTGAGATTGCGGAAATCGGCCTAGGAATGCAGCAATAAGTTAGCTGGCTCGTCATCCGTAGTTGGCTTGAGACACGAGAGCGAATGCCCCCAAACCATCAACATCGCAGCATTTTGTGCCGGATCGTACACATCGTGTTCCAAGAAGCTATCCTACGGGCAAGGTTGTCGGGATCGAGTTTCTCATCGACGGAGGCGGCAGCCGCGCGGACGGTGACGGTGGGCGTCATGGCGCGGTGGGATGTCGACAACAACAGCGGCTTGGTCATAGGTTACGAGGGAACGAGCGATCCCAGTTCGTACAATTTCGACGAATGTTGCGTTCGTACCGCCGTCAGGTCAATTCAGTTTAGCGAAAAATTCCTTGCAACAAATCATGGGGTACGATAGTTGTTCAGTCGGGCCTGGCCCATGAGATCGCCTTTGCGGTCGCCCAAAAGCCTCGATGGAAACGTCGGAGGCTTTTTGAGTTTTTAGGCCTTCCGTTCGACATTCTCAAAGCAGCTATATTTGGATCCGAGCACCGGCCGCTCGTCTTCCTTGATATGGCAGTCAATCAGCTTTCCGTCGTCGGTCAGGCGCTGGTAAGGACGATTGCTGGCATGATAGCCGCCCATGCAGATCGGCCATAGATACAGGTCCGCCAGTTGCGCCATCGGCGAAGTCTTTTGCTTGGTCTTGAACTCGTAGAGCGTCTGGTTCAACTGCTCGGGGGTCAAGGGGCCGTACTTATCGGAATTTTCCTTAGCGAACGGCATTCCCTCCGCCTTTAGAGCCTTGTAGTAGCCCTCCAGGTTCGCATCCTCAGCCTTGTTGCAGCGCTCAGGATGCACGCGCAGCTTCATGCCTTGGGCGATAGCGCATTTCGCGGCGCGTTCAACGACGACAGTAAATGCGGTTTTGCAGAGCATCCAAGGATTCTTCTTGTACTGGTCGAGGTATCGTCCACAGTATCCGGGGCGGTCGACAGTGCACGCGATACCGACCACGGGCGCCTCTCGCATCAGAATGTAAAGTTCCTCGTAGAATGCTCTCAGTTTGTCCTTCTCCCAACCCCGTAGCAAATCGAAGTTCTCGTTCTGCGATCTGATTTCCGAGGAGTGCAAGGGCGCGGTGATTTCCCATTTCGCACAGAACTCTGCGTGAAGGTCTCGGGCATTTTCCTCTGCGTCACTTCGAACCAGGATTCCACCGAGTGCGAACCAGTCGTACCCGTGCGCCGCTTTCTTCCCGACCTTGTGGGTGGGATGTCTAGTACCGGAATCGTCGAGGTAGAGGTTCAAGGTGACAGGCAAGGCAATCTCTCGTGGCAGTCGATCGGATTCGTTCTACTCGACTACTGATACCGCCAAATACATAATTTTTGCTCACTTACCATTTCACCACACCTTGATGTCGCTCAGCACCTAGTCAAGCTTGCGGCGGTTGGTGAGGAATGTCGCACGCAGCTGGCGGTAGTCAGGCGGCTGGTTCAGTCCTGACGACGGCGGTCGGCAAAAGGTCACGCACAGCAGCGGAACGGAGGCATCTAAGGGAAATCGACCGCTTAGATTTTTGGGATGGTTCGAATTCCTATAGTGCGATTATCTTCAACACAACGGTAGCCAAATGGCGCGTCGAACGCCACATCGAGGGCACCGTGCACTGCTGCTAAGTTATTATTTCGGCCGACATGGAATTCCAGGATCAGAATTCCACACTTTGAACGAACATTAGAATTCAGTCGTTGTCATTAGTCTATTAATTATATAAACGACGCCAACAATTGAGGCGCAACGAAATGAAAATTCTAGGTCTATCAGGCAATGTCAAGCAACCATCCCGAACTGCCTCTGTTGTGGAGGCCGTCGTCGCAGCAGCGGCATCGAAGCTGGGCCTCGAACGGCGAACCATAGAGCTGGTCGACGCTGCTCCCGTTCTATTCAAGGCGCTTCGATCCGACCAGCTGGATGCCGCGGGGCGTTCAATTATCGACGCCGTCGAGGCGGCTGATGTCCTGGTTGTCGGGTCGCCGGTCTACCGGGCATCGTATGCCGGCGCTCTCAAACATCTTTTCGATCTTGTTGACTACCGCGCACTAGCCGGCAAGCGGGTCATTTTAGCTGCGACAGGCGGCACACCGCTGCACGGTTTGATGATTGAACATCAGTTGCGCCCACTGTTCGGCTTCTTCAACGCCCTGACGCTGCCGACTTCGATCTACGCGACTGAATGCGATTTCGTGGATTATGAGATCACCAGCCCTGCGGTTCGCGAGCGCATTGAGCGCGCCGTTTCAGAACTCGCGCAGGTGCTGCCGGTCTCAGATAACGCCGCTGCCGACCGCGCCCATGGAAACCGACCAGCGCTCGTCGCCGCGTCAGCTTAGCCATTTCTAGGGAGAGTACCATGTCCTACGCCAGCAGAGAGCCGGTCAAATTTGCGTACTGGGTGCCCAATGTTTCGGGCGGCCTCGTCATTTCCAACATCGAGCAACGGACCAGCTGGACGATCGAGTACAACAGAAAGCTGGCGCAGATCGCCGAGGCCAGCGGCTTCGATTACGCACTGAGCCAGGTTCGCTTCACCGCCGGTTACGGCGCCGAGTTTCAGCATGAATCGGTCTCCTTCAGCCATGCGCTGCTGGAATCGACGACGACACTGAAGGTGATCGCCGCCATTCTGCCGGGACCATGGAATCCGACACTGGCAGCCAAGCAGATTGCGACGATCAATCACCTCACCAATGGTCGTGTCGCCGTCAACATCGTCAGTGGCTGGTTCCGCGGCGAGTTCCACGCGATCGGAGAACACTGGCTGGATCATGACGAGCGTTACCGCCGCTCGGAGGAATTCATCCGCGCGCTGCGGGGCATCTGGACCGAAGACAATTTCACCTTCCACGGCGATTTCTATCGCTTCAACAATTATTCGCTGAAGCCAAAGCCGACCGATCCACAGCCGGAAATCTTCCAGGGCGGCTCCTCGCGCGCGGCGCGCGACATGGCGTCGCGTGTTTCCGACTGGTATTTTACCAACGGCAACACGCCAGAGGAAATCAGAAAGCAGGTCGCCGATATTCAGGGTAAGGCAAAGGCCAGCGGCCACTCGGTGCGCGTCGGGGTCAATGCCTTCGCAATCGTGCGCGAGACCGAAGAGGAGGCCCGCGCCGTTCTGGCCGAGATCATTGAAAAGGCCAATCCCGAGGCCGTCAACGCCTTCGGCCATGAGGTGAAGAATGCCGGAAAATCCTCGCCGGAAGGTGAGGGAAACTGGGCGAAATCCTCTTTCGAGGATCTTGTTCAGTATAATGATGGCTTCCGTTCCAATCTCATCGGCACACCTCGTCAGGTCGCGGAGCGGGTTATCAATCTGAAGCGCGCTGGCGCCGACCTCATCCTTCTCGGTTTCCTGCATTTCCAGGAAGAGGTCGAGTATTTCGGCAAGCACGTCATCCCGTTGATCCGCGAGTTGGAAGAAGCCGAAACGGCGACTGCAGTCGCCGCAGAGTAATCGCAATACGTTGTCGGCCGACTGGAAAGCTGGCGGCCTGAAACAATGACAGGCCAAGAACCCGGTGGTTCGTGGAGGGATAGCGTGCGCCTATGAGTCCGTGGGCTCGTGGCGCGCCGCGAAAGCAGGGGCGTGCACACTATGACATTTGCCTTCGGAGGCTTGGGAGCGGCGCCGTTTCCGCCGGACGTTCAGGAGCACTTGGCCGGCTTGGACAGAGGAACAGGCGGCGCCTGGACCTCGCCCATTGAAGCCGGCGCAAAGGACGGCATCGTTCTGAAGCTGGCCGGCATTGATCTGTCCTTCGGTGGCGTCGTCGCCCTGAAGGATATCGATCTGTCCGTACGGCGCGGCGAAATCCTCGCCATTATCGGGCCCAACGGTGCTGGCAAGAGCTCGATCATAAATGTGATCAGCGGCGTATACCGACCCGATCGCGGTTTTGTGTGGCTCTCCGGGCGCCGCCATGCACAGGTCCCGACGCAGAAACTTGCCCGTCTCGGCATTGCTCGCACGTTCCAAAACCTGGCGTTGTTCAGGGGTTTGAGCGTTCTCGACAATGTCGTGGTTGGACGAGCGCACAAGACGCGGTCTAGCTTCGTCGAACAGATCGTCGGCCTCGGTCGAGCCCGCACGGAACAGAGGGATGCCCGCAGTCGGGCTTTCGAGGTGCTTGAGTTCCTCCACCTTTCGCATGTTGGCGATCGTCTGGTCGGTACACTGCCTTATGGTCTGCAAAAACGGGTGGAATTGGCGCGCGCTCTGGTGGCCGAGCCCGATATCCTGCTGCTCGACGAGCCGATGGCCGGCATGACGGCGACCGAAAAGAACGAGATGGCCGATTTCGTGCGCGCTGCACGCGATCGTTTCGGTACGACAGTCGTGCTGATCGAACACGATATCGGGATCGTCATGGACCTCTCCCATCGGGTCGCCGTGCTCGACTACGGTCGCAAGATCGCCGATGGAACGCCCGCCGAGGTCCAGCGCGACCAGCGCGTGATCGATGCCTATCTCGGTGTCGCCCCTGAGAACGAAAACGGGGAGGGCATCTGATGTCCGATTTCGACTGGCTGTTCTTCACCGAGGTCCTCGTCGGTGGCCTTCTCTCCGGCATCATGTATTCGCTGGTCGCGATCGGTTTCGTGTTGATCTACAAGACATCCGGCGTCCTCAATTTTGCGCAAGGGGCAATGCTCCTGTTTGCGGCGCTGACCTTCGTCAGCCTGACGGAACGCGGCATTTCCTTCCCGCTAGCATTCGCGATCACCTTCGCGATCATGGTCGTTATCGGAATTGCCGTCGAGCGCACGGTGTTGCGGCCGCTGACCAACAAACCGCCGATCACGCTCTTCATGGCAACCCTCGGCCTCTCCTATGTCATCGAGGGCGCTGCCCAACTGATCTGGGGTACGCAGGTGCACGGCCTTGACCTCGGTATCGAGGACGTGCCGTTCGATGTCGGTGGTGTCTACATCAGTCAGTTCGACATTTTCGCAGCGATCGTTGCCGCCTCGATGGTCCTGCTGCTCTCTGTCTTCTTCCGTTACACCCGCATCGGGCTTGGTTTTCGCGCCGTCGCCGACGACCAGTTCGCCGCACTGGCCGTCGGGTTGAGGCTGCCATGGATCTGGGCGACGGTCTGGGCCGCTGCAGGCCTGGTGGCGCTGGTCGCCGGTCTGTTGTGGGGAGCCCGCGTCGGAGTGCAATTCTCCCTGTCGCTGATCGTTCTAAAGGCCTTGCCGGTTCTCGTCCTCGGCGGGTTCGATTCGATCCTAGGCGCGATCGTCGGCGGATTGTTGATGGCGCGTCCGAGAAGCTGGCGGAGGTCTATATCGGGGAGTATTTCGGCGGCGGTATCGAAGGCTGGTTTGCCTATGTCATCGCGCTCGCCTTCCTCCTCGTGCGCCCTTCCGGCCTGTTCGGCCAGAAGCTTGTGGAAAGGGTCTGACCGATGTCCACGATCACCTGCGATCTTCCGGTATATCGCCTCCCCGCGCGCTGGGCGATGCCATTGGCCTGGCTTGCCACCTCCTATGTCGTTGTGCCGCTTATCGGGTCCGACTATCTTTTGGAGGCTATCCTGCTGCCGTTTCTGGCGCTCAGCCTCGCCGGCCTCGGCCTCAATATCCTGACTGGCTATGCGGGGCAGGTGTCGTTGGGAAGTGCTGCCTTCATGGCCATGGGTGCCTTCGCCGCGTTCAACTTCAATCTTCGCTTCGACGGTCTGCCCTTGATCGTCAGCATGGTTCTTGCTGGTCTCGCAGCCGCCGGCATCGGCCTGGTATTCGGCCTTCCCAGCTTGCGCCTCAAGGGCTTTTACCTTGCGGTATCGACGCTTGCCGCGCAGTTTTTTGTGCAGTGGGCGCTGACCAAATTCAGCTGGTTCTCCAATGATTCCGCATCCGGCGTCATCGATGCGCCTCAGCTTTCGGTTTTCGGTCTTGTTTTCGATGGGCCGGTCGGACGATACTATTTCGCGCTGACGGTGGTCGCCGTTCTCACTTGGCTGGCCTATCGTTTGGTGAATTCGCAGACCGGCCGCAATTTCATGGCCCTGCGCGACAACGAGACAGCGGCGCGGATCATCGGCGTGCCGGTGCTGAAAACCAAGCTTGTGGCCTTCGCAATCTCCTCCTTCATCATCGGCATCGCCGGCGTCCTGTGGGCTTTCGCCTATTTGCGCACGGTCGAGCCCGCCGGTTTCAATCTCGACCGGTCGTTCCAGATCCTCTTCATCGTCATTATCGGTGGGCTTGCCTCGATCCGCGGTGCCTTTTTCGGAGCAGCACTGATCGTCGTGTTCCCACTGCTCCTGTCCCGGCTTGGCTCCTTCCTGCTCGGCGATATCTTCAATTCGGGCGTGCTCGATATGAGCCAGCGCATTGTTCTCGGCGCGCTCATCATCCTCTTTCTGATCCTCGAACCGGATGGGCTCGTCGCTCTTTGGGATCGGGGCCGAAAACGAATCGGCGCCGCCATCGTGCGGTCCTGATCGAAACGGAGCCATCAAGGCTCTCGAATGCCAACAGCCTTCATCAGATCAACCCGGACCGGCGCCTTGCGCCGGTCAATACCCGGAGTATGTCCAAAAATGACGATCCTTTCCAAATTCAAGATCGCGGCTCTTGCCGCCGGTCTCGCCTTTTCGGTGGCCATGCCTATGGCCCATGCTGACGAACAATATTTTCCGCTCCAGAGCTATCGCGTCGGCCCTTATGCTGCCGGCGGCACCGGCTTCTTCGGTGGCTTCATCGATTATTTGAACCTGATCAACACGCGCGACGGCGGCGTCAACGGCGTTAAGCTGACATGGTCGGAAGCTGAAATCCAGTATGAGGTCGAGCGTGGCGTCGAAGCGTACGAGCGTCTGAAGAGCAACCCGAACGTCGCCGCCTGGAACCCGCTCTCTGTCGGCATTGCCTATGCGATGATCGATCGCATCACCGCAGACAAGGTGCCGTTGATCACCATCAATCATGGCCGCACGGATTCGACCGATGGTCGCGTTTTCCCTTATGTCTTCCCGCTGCTACTCAATCCCTACAGTGAGACCTCAGGGATCGTGAACTACATCGCCGGCAAGGAAGGCGGTATCGAAAAGCTCAAGGGGAAGAAGATCGCCGTCCTTTATCATGGGTCGCCCTATGGCAAGGAAACGATCCCGATCTACGAACTTTTGGCGAAGAAATACGGATTCGAGCTGCAGCAGATAGAGGTGCCGCATCCCGGCAACGAACAGCAATCGCAATGGCTCACGGTCCGCCGCGCCAAACCAGACTTCGTCGTGCTGCGCGGTTGGGGCGTTATGAACCCGGTTGCGCTCAAGACCGCGGCGAAGGTTGGCTTCCCAGCAGATCACATTATTGGAAACGTCTGGTCCAATTCAGAAGAGGACGCCATCCCCGCCGGCGAGGCCGCCAAGGGCTATACGGCAATCACCACGCAGGCATCGGGAGCCGAATATCCGGTCGTTCAGGAGATCGTCAAAACGATTTACGACGCCGGCAAGGGAAACCTCGAAGACAAGAAGCGCATCGGCTCGGTCTACCATAACCTGGGTATCGTCAACGGCATCCTCAATGTCGAGGCGATCCGTATCGCACAGGAGAAGTTCGGCAAGCGGACACTGACCGGCGACGAGGTCCGCTGGGGCTTTGAACACCTGCAGCTCGACGCGGCGCGTGTCGAGGCGCTCGGCGCCAAGGGCCTGTTCCACTCCATCAATGTCACCTGGGACAATCACGAAGGCAACGGTTACGTGACGTTCCAACAGTGGGACGGGAAGAAGTGGAACGTCGTTTCTGACTGGATCGCGCCGGACTGGGCACTGCTGCGGCCCATCATCGAGAAGTCCTCCGAAGCCTACGCGGCCGAGAAGGGTATCAAGCTTCGTACGGCGGCAGACGCCGAGACGGCTACCAACTGATCCATTCAGGCCGCGCCTGACAAGGCGCGACCTGAAGAACCGGGCGCGAGCGTGGTGCCTCCCTCTCCAACCCCGCGCCTTCTCCCAATCCGACCTTTTGAGCAAGAGGAACACGATCATGGCTCTGGAAACCACACTGCTTGCGGTGGATGATCTGAAGGCAACGTACAATCACGCCATCACGGCGCTCGACGGCGTCAGTTTCCATCTGGCGCGTGGTGAAATCCTGGCGCTCCTTGGCGCCAACGGCGCCGGCAAGACGACGACACTCAAGGCGCTATCCAATCTGCTTCCGGCCGAACGGGGGCAGGTCGTTTCCGGCAGCATCCGCTTCGACAGGCTCGATGTCCTGCGCATAGGCCCTGCTCCTCTGGTACGCGCCGGCCTCGTGCAGGTGCTTGAAGGTCGCCATTGCTTTCGCAGCCTGACAGTCGAGGAAAACCTTGTCTTCGGAGGGCTTGGCCGCGGCAGCACGCGCGCGCAGATCGCCGAAGATATCGAGAAAGTCTATGCGCATTTTCCGAGGTTGAAAGAAAAGCGCCGTGCACTCTCCGGCCTGACCTCGGGTGGCGAGCAGCAGATGACGGCGATCGGCCGGGCGCTGATGTCGCGGCCGCGCCTCCTGGTTCTCGACGAGCCATCCATGGGATTGGCGCCGCTAATCGTCCAGGACATTTTCCGGACGCTGCGTCAACTCAATCGCGATGAGGGTCTTTCCATCCTTGTGGCGGAGCAGAACTCCGCCATCGCTCTAAAATATGCCGATCGCGCCATCATTCTCGAAAACGGCGCAACGGTGCTGACCGGTGACGCACAGGATCTCCGCAGGCGCGACGACATCAAGTCTTTCTACCTCGGCAAGAGAGCCGTGGCTCCCTCCATCCCGGCCGTTGTCGGCTAACCACAATTCAAGAGGAGACACCACCATGACCCTTTCCACTATCAATACCGAGAATGCCGCAAAGGCCGTGCCCCCTGTTCCACGCCCTTCGGAGCCAGCCCACATTATCAAGACTGATGCCGAAGCGATTGCCGTTGCCAAGACACTTGCCGCAGAGTTCATCAAGGATTCGGCTGTGCGCGACCGCGACCGCATCTGGCCGGTCAAGGAACTGGACGCGTTTTCGCAAAGCGGTCTCTGGTCGATCAACGTGCCGAAGGCCTTCGGCGGTCCCGAAGTCTCCTATGCGACGCTTGCAAGGGTGATCGAGATCATCTCGGCGGCCGATTCGTCGATCGGGCAGATTGCGCAGAACCATCTTGGCGTCGTGGCAGCGATCCGCACGGTTTCGAACCCAGCCCAGCAAAAACTGTTGTTCGCGGAAGTGTTGAAAGGAACCCGCTTCGGCAATGCCTTCTCCGAATTTGGATCCAAGCGCGCTGCGGATTTCGAGACCAAATTTGTCGATGCCGGCGATCATGTCGTCGTCAACGGCAAGAAATTCTATTCGTCAGGGGCGCTGCTCGCGCATCTGGTGCCAATCGTGGCACTGGATGACGAGGGCAGGGCCTGGTACGCAATTGCCGAGCGCGGTGCGCCTGGTCTCACCGTCATCGACGACTGGTCCTCCTTTGGCCAGCGTACCACGCTGTCGGGCACGGTCCTGCTTGACAATGTCAAAGTGCCGAAGACTCGTCTCGTGCCTGGCTACAAGGGGTATGAAGTGCCGACCGCGGACGGAGCGATCTTCCAGATTATCCAAGTGGCTGTCGATACCGGCATCGCGCAGGCGGCGATCGACGAAACGGTCAATTTCGTGCGTACCAAGAGCCGTGCCTGGGTGGATTCTGGCGTCGACAACGCCTGGGACGATCCCTACACGATCCAGGCGATCGGGGACTTGACGCTACGGCTGCACGCGGCGCAGGCGCTGCTTGAGAAGGCAGGTTATGCCATTGACCGGGCGATCCTCGATCCGAACGCGGGAACCGTTGCGGAAGCCCAGATCGTTACCGCCGAAGCGAAGATCCTTTCCACTGAAATCGCGATTGCGGCGACCAACAAGTTGTTCGAATTGGCAGGAACGCGTTCAACCCTTGCAGAGCACGGGCTTGATCGCCACTGGCGCAACGCCCGCACCCATACTCTGCATGACCCGGTCCGCTGGAAGTACGCCATTTTGGGTAAGTATTTCCTGAATGGCGAGAAGCCACCGCTCCATGCCTGGAGCTGAGGTTTTCGATCTGCAAAGCACCCTGAGATCAGGTGCTCTGCAGATTTGTCTGCAACGTATACGCGGGAGGAAGCTTTCACCTTCGTCAACGAGGTGTCGCGGACATTGTTGCCACTGCTTGGCCGCCGATTGTCATAGCCCTAAGTCTTTTTCATATTCTGCCGGCCATCTACGAAGGGCGCACAGTCGTCCGGAGATAAACACTTCGGCATCCATCATTCAAATCCTTCAGATCAAATCAATGGATTTCACTAATAGGCTCTTAGAAAACATAAGGGGTGCTGGCAGCTTCGGCTGCCTCATAAGGAGTATATGTGATGATGATCAAAGGCACTGATAAAGGCCCCTTTATTATTAATGGATCCGATGACGACGACACAATCTATGGACTCAATCGCAATGACTGGATCAAAGCCGGCGGCGGCGATGATCTGATTTGGGCTGAACGCGGACACGACAGGATCGAGGCCGGTCCCGGCCATGACATCATCTGGGCCGGGGATGGCTCAGACGCTATCCATGCTGGTGATGGTGACGACCTCCTGTATAGCGACGGCTCATTCGCCGCCTTCAACCCCTTCGAAGTGCACCGCGTAATACCACATAGCGGCGAGAGCGACGACTGGCTCCACGGCGATGACGGGAAGGATACTCTGGTGGCTGGTGACGGCGCAGATGTTTTGGCTGGCGGCGAAGACGCTGACGCCTTCGTGTTTCGGTTCCACGATCCTATGGTTGGAACAACGCACTGCTATACGACTGTGAAAGATTTCGACCCGAAGCAAGACCGTTTTGTCATGGACGCCGATCACTTCGGTAAAGGGGATCTGTTTGGCGCAAATTTCATCAACCACTCGAAGGGTTTCCCAGGCCAATTTGTGGACACTTTCTACAATGGCAAGGCCGCGAACGCGCACGGTGAGCACGTTGTGGTAATCACAGATCGTGGGTTCACGTCTAGCTCTGCCGCCGCGACCGCTATTCACGGGGAAGCCCGCGGTGACATCATTGTCTACTATGATGAAAAAACTCTCGGTCATGATGACAAAACTCACGGTGCGACACTAGCCTATGTCGATTCCGCGAACCACGCGCATGCCTTCGCTCATGTCGACAATCTGCACGACATGTCAGATCTTACCTCGTTTACGGGGGAAAATTTCGGCTTCATTTAATTCGAAGACCCGAGGAGCGTTCCACCCTTGGGGCGCTTCTCTTTTCCAACGTGGCGCAGTACGGAAATAGAAACGACGTAATTTTGTGATCGAATGCACCGGCCCGTGAACAAGGTCCAATGGCCGGTCGCGTGCGTCCAATGTCGGCGTTGTTCAACCGAAAAGACGCGACCCTGGTCGAGAGGATGGTGAGATGCTGGCGAAGTTGCCCTGCTGCCGAAGACCAGCGTGGTATCAGGAGCGACGCCTGCGTAGCGTCCTCTTCTGTACAGGCCCGCGAAGCAATTCCATCTTAGTGAAAGTCCGCGTTGAGGGCCTTAGCAGGATTACGTCCCGTTTCATGGCTGCATGGCGAGGGGCCACGCGGTCACATCCTTTTGGTAGCGGTGCGTCTTCCCTCGAGGAAGGTTAACAGTGCTGTCGTCAACATACTGGCGTTGGCGACAGGCTTCGGTGATCTGCTCGGCCGGAAATGAGTAACCGCCATTACTTCAACAATCATTTACGTTGAACGAGCCTGGTGATCTCGCTGATAACGGTATGTCGCGCATGATGCCAGTCTGCCGCCTTGCTTGCGGCGCAAGTCTAGTCAACCGGCTGAAAGCAATAGGCGTTCGTAAGGGAAAACAGACGCTCAATGCAAAAAAGCGCCTAGGTCCATGGCGGTACTATCCGTAGACCAGGCAACTGGCGCGGGCTGGCGTCAAATTCCTTTAGGCCTGTCGTTTGGGTCAAACTGAATGATCGTGATCCAATTGGCAGTGAGTGCCGGTCGGCTCTCGTTCTCGATCTCGACCGTCACCTCGTAAGTGGTCACCAGCATGCTTGCGCCGCGAAATTGACATTCAGAGAGAACGAAGCGACCGCGCACGCGGCTACCGGTCTTAACCGGTGACATGAAACGCACCCGGTCTAAGCCGTAGTTAAGGCCCATGGTCTGCTCGCGGATCCTTGGCATGCCGCTGAAGTTCATCGCCGACAGAAGCGAGAGCGTCAAGAAGCCATGAGCGATAGTGCCACCAAACGGGCTTTCGACTGCTGCGCGTTCCGGGTGCACGTGGATGAATTGATGATCGTGTGTCGCATCGGCGAAGAGATCGATTGTGGTTTGATCGACGGTGATCCATTCGGATTTACCGAGTTCCTGGCCAATTCGCGACGGCACGTCGGCGAGCGAAAGTTCGTGCATACGACCTCACTTATTTGATGTCTGGTCAAGTCTTGGATTTTCTCGGAGGCGAGTTGCGAATTAAATCGTCACAATCATTCGACCGTGACTGATTTAGCCAGATTCCGCGGCTGGTCCACATCTGCCCCCATGACGACGGCCGTGTGATAGGCAAGAAGCTGCAGCGGCAGAGAAAAGATCATCGGCGCGATAATCTCCTCAACATTAGGCAACACGATGGTGTGCATGGTGGGGAGTTTCGACATCGACGCACCCGTCTCGTCGGTGATCAGAATGATACGGCCGCCGCGGGCGGCCACTTCCTGCATATTGGAGACAGTCTTATCGAAGAACCGATCATGTGGCGCGATGACGATGACTGGCATATTTTCATCGATCAGGGCGATCGGACCGTGTTTTAATTCTCCTGCCGCATAACCTTCAGCATGAATATAGGAAACCTCCTTGAGCTTCAGCGCACCTTCCATGGCCAATGGGAAATTTGTGCCACGGCCGAGATAGAGCACGTCGCGGTAATGCGACAATTCCCGTGACAAGAGCTCGATCTGCGGCTTGATGTCGTTCAGCACTCGTCGCATAACGCCCGGCAACGTCGCCAGACTTTGGACCAGCGCCTGCTCCTCGTCGTCCGTGATTGTGCCCCGCGCCTTGCCTGCGCCGATGGCTAGTGCAGCGAGAACAGCAAGCTGGCAGGTGAATGCCTTGGTAGAAGCAACGCCGATCTCTGGCCCGGCGAGGATCGGAAAGATGGCATCTGCCTCGCGGGCAATAGTTGATTCTGCGGTATTGACGACAGCGCCTATTCTCAGACCTTGTGCTTTGCAATAGCGTAGCGATGCAAGCGTGTCAGCCGTCTCACCAGATTGAGAGATGAAGAGCGCTGCCGACCGCAGCGACAACGGGATTTCGCGATAGCGGAATTCAGAGGCGACATCAATTTCAACCATTAACCGTGCGTAGCGTTCGAACCAATATTTGCCAACCAGCCCCGCTAGATATGCAGTGCCGCAGGCAGAAATTGCGAGGCTCTCAACCCTGCCAAAACCGATGTCGGTTGAAGTGGCTATGACATGATTATCGTTGACATTGATATAGTGACCAAGAGCACGGGCGATGACCTCGGGTTGCTCGTAGATTTCCTTCTCCATAAAATGCCGGTGATTGCCCTTGCCGACCAGGTCTGCGGTAGCAAGCGACATGTGCCGTGGGCGCGTAACGACTTTGCCTTCCGTGTCGAAAACTTGGACACTGGTTTTGCCTACAGCAGCCCAATCGCCATCGTTCAGATATGTGATGTCATTGGTGAACGGAGCAAGAGCGATCGCGTCGGAGCCTAGAAACATCTCACCATCGCCGTGGCCTATCACTAACGGTGGTCCATAGCGCGCCACCATGATGGTGGCGGGATCATCCTCAAACAGGATGGCAAGAGCGAAGGCGCCCTTGACGCACTTCAACATGGCATGCATTGCCTCAAGGCATCCCATGCCATCCCGGCGGAATTTTGTCAGGAGATGCGCAATCACCTCGGTGTCCGTATCGGTCTCAAACTTGACCCCTACCTCCGCCAATGCTTCCTTTAGCTCGGAGAAATTTTCGATGATACCGTTATGAACAACGGCTACACCATCGGCAAAGTGCGGGTGAGCGTTGCATTCTGTCGGCGCGCCATGGGTAGCCCATCGTGTGTGGGCAATGCCGACAGTGCCGCTCAGGGGCGCTTCTTTCAATCTCGTTTTAAGGTTCCCGAGCTTGCCTTCTGCACGGCGTCGGTGCAATTCTCCCTCGAAGATCGTAGCAACGCCGGATGAATCATAGCCGCGATATTCCAGCCGCTCCAAGGCTTCGATCAGCCGCTCCGACACGGGCTTATGTCCCACTATGCCAACAATCCCACACATGCTCGTCACCCATGTCCCAAGAGCCCCCGACCGGTAATCAGGAAGGCGGACGCCGCTCCGTGCGTGTCCTCCAGCGGGTGCTATTAAATCCCAACAGATTAGTAAAATTGGTTGTTGCGATAGCTATCATCCACGATATGGATGCGGCTCCCTCAGCAGGGTCGATAAACGCGTACGCAGCGAATGGTGCCTTCTGCAAAGTGTCGACTGATAAGCTACGCCCGGGTGTTGGGCGCCTGCCTCTGAAAATGTTCGAGCCAACAGGAATTGGTATTTGCTGACGGCATGACGTTCGACACGACCAATTGGCTCTCATCATGCGCACGGACTGAAAGGCAATTCGTTTTTCTGCAGGTGAAGCGGTATGTGTCTGTGGGTTGACCCTAAGTCGTAATTGCCCCTTTGCATGCAAACGTGATCACGGGTCGGTCAGCAGGACTGCCCAGCCGCATTTGCAAAGAGGTTTGTGTCAGATTGAAAGTGCCGACAGTTGGAACCGCATGGGCCATGGCGGCCCAGGCGTTCCGTTCGCACAAGCCAAAACACTACTTCGCCTACTTTTATGATTGCGGCAAGCGTCCACCAACCCTGACCCGAGCTGGATTTCCCATGGCCGTGCTTCCTGCAGCAACATCTCGTGTGACCACGCTACCAGCGCCAATGACAGCATGATCGCCGATCGTCACACCCGGGAGAATGATTGCTCCACCGCCAATCCAGACGTGGCTGCCAATGCTGACAGGTCGTCCCAACTGTAGCCCAGCCTGGCGCTGCTCTGGATCATGTGGATGGTCCGCAGTATAAATCTGCACAGCAGGCCCTATTGCGGTTCCGTCACCGATAGTCACTGCTGCCACGTCAAGAATGACGCAGTTGAAATTGATGTACACCCAAGCTCCGATCCGGATATTGAACCCATAATCGCAGTGGAACGGAGGACGAATAGCAGCTCCAAGCCCGACCGTGCCCAATCGTTCTAACAGCAGCGCATGCCACCGCTCGGCGGGGTCGCCCAGCGTGTCATTATAGCGCTTCAGCCAAGCCCCGGTGAGGAGCAGCTCGGCTTGGATCTCGGGGTCCGCTGCGTTGTACATTTCGCCAGCAAGCATCTTTTCTTTTTGGCTGCGTGTCATCGTCTCTTCTCAGATCTTGTTCGTGGGAGTGGTTGGTCGTTACCGCTCGGATTCGGCAATGTACCGGCAGAGCTCACAGAGGAGTTAACAGCAATCTTTCGCCTTTTCGCGGCTTGTTCGAAATCATCTGCTTAAGCGCGGCAAATCCTACAGATAGGCAGACCGGCAGCGACCTTCGATTCACCGGCTGGGGGAGGGCACAATAATTTAGCTTGGCAGATTCCGAACACAGCGGCAAGCGCATAGGCCGACCAAGGCTGTCTAAGAGATCCTCACAATGTTTCCATGAGAAGTTTTACTCAAATCACTGCCCAGCTTCCCGAAGGTTTTATTCTATTCCAAGCGCTATGGGCCGTCCGCCTTGCTCGATGCCGGCGGGAATGCAAATCGTCAGGGTCTTGGCGGGGCGCGGCACGACGAAGGGCTGCTTCATCGACGGAGGCCGCTATCGCGGCCGCCGTCAATAGAATCCGGAGCCGCCAAGGTTACCGCACGCTGGCTACTGCCTATGAACCGCTCATTTGCTGTAGTTTTTTCATCCACCGATCTTAGCGTGCGGAATTGGGGCGACAAGCGCGACAGCGGGCGGAGGTGGATATTCCACTTTCCGCCTCAACCTTCGCGCAAGACCGGAAGAGAATTGTTGAATGTAGGAAATTCACCCCCTTACTGGCAGACGGTCAGGCCGCCCGGATTTCGAATGGCGGCAAAACCGACGCCGTCGATCGTGTTGTCGTCGCGAGCAATGAAGCAGTAATTGTCATTGGCGGGGGGAGCGGCGACGATGCAGGAGTTGGCCCCAGCCGGAATGACATAGGTGTCCGCTCCGACGATCGCAAAGACGGAGGCCATTCCATTCGGATGGGGCACCGGCTGCTTGGTGAAGAGGATCGCATCGTTCGGCGGTGCGACCGCAATGGGCTGGTAGTTCCGGCAATCGGACGAAAAAACGAGTTGTGCGGCGGCGGGCAGCGCTGTTGCGAGGATAGAGACGGTGGCAATGGCAAGCCCGGCAGCGATTTTAGCGCGACGTGCTCTTTGGCCAGAGAATTTCGACGTGATCCCTAACATTACTATATTCCTTTGTTTCAGGGGTTGGTTGGCTTGCTCAAGCGTCAGTGATGATCCGGATCTCTGGGTCTATGGTCCTCCTGTCGCCGAAAAGGTTCCGTCAGCTTGGTAAGTCACCGTGTAGGTCGCGTAGCCGATGGTGAAATCGCAGCATGCCGAGTTGCTTTCGTCATAAGCGACGGTGCTTCCAACCGGCTGGTAGCCCATCTTCACGAAAAAGATCTGCTTCGGTATGCAGTTCATGACGGCGTTGGGAACAGGAGCGACGAAGCTCGAGAGTATGATCGCTTGATTGCCGTTCAGTGCGACGACGCCACAATAGAGTTCCGGATGCGGCAACGGCGTATAGGAAGGCACGTTCATGCCAAACCCTCCGATCGCAATTCCGGATTGATTGGCGGGCGCGGAAAGTCCGAGCGGATCGAGCGTCAAGGTCGTGCAATTGTCCGGCGAACCGTCGACCGTCGTGAGCGCAACCGGTCGGAATGCTGACGTGCTGCCGACCACGGATAGCGTGGCGGCATTGAGCGAGAGAAGCGCGATAAGCTGCGAGGGCGACGCCGCCTGTTTGGTGCTGAGGGCACCTGCATAGACCTGACTGTCCAAACCGAAATTTATCTGCGCTCCCGAACGTGCGTAATTGCCGACGCTTTGGCAGCCGAGACTGCCGCTGAGGACGGGACCATGGCTCGGCAGCAACGGAAATGCGGCCTGCTTTTGGAAGACATAGAAATATTGCGTCGTCTGCGAAAAGTTCCGAACGATAATCTGGTAAGACGAACTGGTCATGGCGTGTGACAATCCCCTCTGAGATCAAGCCTGTCCGTCGCCCGTGCACGCGGCGGCAACCGCGCGGATGGTGCGCATGCAGGTGAAGAGGGGACGGGTCTTCACCTGCATGCCTGTCGAGGCCTACTGGAGCTGCGTGGTCCAGGTGCCGTCAGATTTCAGGCTGACGTTGCAGACGGAATAGCCGCCGGTGAAATCGGAAAGCGCCGCGTTCACGCTGGATTGCGTGAAGTTCATGACGACACCTGGCGTGTAGGCGCCGGTCTGGACATAATATTTCAGGATCGGCTGGCAATCGGTATTGCTGGCCGGGTTTGCCTGCACGAAGTTGGAGAGAACGATGCCGCCATTGACGGCAACCGCCGAGCCGACATTGAAATAGGGCGGCGAGTTGAAGACCGGCGTGGTGATGCGGAAGGCGCCAGGCTGCACACCTTCCCCGTAGATCGGCGAGGAAAGTCCGAGTGGATTGACCGTCGCAGTCGTCCAGTCGTTCGATTTACCGCCGCCCCCCGAACTCGGAGCAAGATCGATGGCGCGGCTGGCTGACGAGTAGCCGGAAGAGGCCCCGATTTGCGGCGGCGTGTTCGCCTGCTGGATGCCGGCATAATATTGCAGGTTGACTTGGAAGGTCAGGATCGCGCCGGTGTTGTCGTAGTTGCCGAGCGATTGCGAGAAAAGGCTGTTCGAATAGACTTGCCCGCCGCCGGTATAAATTGCCGGCTGCTGAAAGAAGTAGAAGTTTTGCGTCTGGGATTCGTAGTTTTTCACGTTGATGGTCAGCATTGTAGACATGTCGGCAACCCTTCTGCGTTGATATTGAAACAAGGGTCTTCGCTGCGGCGAGGGCAGGGTGGCTAAGCTTCCTGCCGGCGCCGTCATTGAAACCCTAACTAGAAAGATCGTTGGCGTAGCTCATTTTAGCAACCTAAAGCTGTCAATCGCAAGGTAAAAAAGCGTGCGAAATTGTGCTTAGCGTAACGCGCGTTCCGGAGGGATGGATTCGAGCAGCCCAATAAGATTGGACTGAGCCGCCGCAGATCGGCCGCGCAGCGCCATTACCCATAACAATTCCGTGGTGGAGATCGCGCTGTTCCTATGCCCGTCCATGGTCCCTCGCCCCAAGAGCAGCCAGTCGAGGGAGACATCCAACAAGCGCGCGAGAGCGCAGGCGCTTTCCAGGGACGTATGGCCGCCATTCTGCCAGCGTGAGACAGCAGCGACGGAGACATTCAGTTCGGCCGCAAGAGCGTGCACTTTCCGGATCTTGCCTCGAGATATCGCTTCCCGAATACGTTTGCCGCGCGCCTGATCGTGGGTCATGAGCGTTCTTCCTTTGGTTGCGTTAAATTGGCAGCCACAGCGAGCTTTGATCGGTCAAAGATCAGAAATTTCGTCTGAAAATGAATGGCAAAGCGAAACACCGGTCAATCTGGGGAAATATCCAGATTGCTTCGCATCGACCTCCCGTTGTGAAACGTCAAGGCACCAGGAGGGCCAGATATGTTGCGGATACTCACCAGAGACATGCTTGAGACCGATCGGCATGCTTTCGATGAAATGTTTCGGGCGCGCGCCGCCGTTTTTCGCGATCGGCTGGGATGGCAGGTCGACGTCCGGGACCAGTCGGAAAGGGACCGATATGACGAAGCCGAAGATCCCGTATATCTCGTCACGCAACGACCTTGCGGCACGCTGACGGGTTCGCTGCGCCTGCTGCCGACGACGGGGGCAACAATGCTCAAAAGCGAGTTTCGGCATTTCTTCGATCAGCCTATCGACGTCGACAGCCCGACGACGTGGGAATGTACTCGCTTTTGCGTTCACCCATCTGCCGGACACATTGCGCAATCGCGCGCAGTCGCCACCGAACTGCTCTCAGGGCTTTGCGATCTCGCTCTAGACGCCGGTATCGAAAACATCGTCGGCGTCTATGATGGGGCGATGGCCGGGGTGTATCGCCGGATCGGCTGGAGGCCGACGCCTCTTGCCCGATCACTGCCCGAGATCGGCAAACTATATGTCGGCCTATGGGATGTGACCGCGGACAACTGTCGGACACTTCGGACCAACCTAGCCCGACACCTCAATCATACCTCTTCCTGTCCTGGCGGAGCCCTTGTCGATGGTGGCAGGCAGTAAGGCCAGTGTCGCCGTACCACCGCCCAACAGTCTCGCCAGTTCCTTGACCTGTTTTTCACATCGCGCCAGGGTTGCTATAAAATATGCTGTTCTCGCAGACCGCGAAATGGTACCACTGCCGGTAGTCAGGAAAACATACAACCGCGAGTCCATCTCATGCTGAGCAGTTCTCGTTTTTTCTACAGTTTGGATCGGATCTCCGCGTCGCCGACATTGGGAGATCTGGAAACGACGCTGGACGAAGTCCGCCACATCTATGCGATATCGCACATGGTTCTGCATGTGACCCGCTTCTCCGGCGGGGCAGCCAACAATCCATTGCTCATGCTGACCTACCCGCCCGAGTGGGTGAAGCAATATCTTGCCCGGGATTATTTCAGCATCGATCCCGTCGTGCGGCTCGGACAGCGCGGCTTTCTGCCCGTGGAATGGTCCGCGTCAAAGTGGGATTCAGGCCGGGCTCAGGGCTTCTTTAAGGAGGCGATGACCTTCGGTATCGGGCAGCAAGGCGTGACCCTGCCGGTGCGTGGGCCTCACGGGGAGCGATCGCTGTTTACGATCACCTCCAATCAGCCCGACTCCTACTGGCGTCGGTTCCGCATGGATAACATGCGCGACCTGCAGTTTCTCGCCCACCATCTCCACGACAGGGCGATGGTTCTGTCGGGGATGAGAAAAATTGCGGATTTTCCGCAACTGTCCCGCCGCGAACTGCAATGTCTTGAGATGACGGCCAGCGGCCTTCTGGCAAAGCAGATCTGCGCCCGCTTGTCCATTTCGGTAAGTGCGGTGCAGCTCTATCTCGCCTCGGCACGCCGAAAGCTGACCGTCGCCACGACCAGTGAAGCTGTCGCCAAAGCCACGGCGCTCGAATTGATATCAGCGTGGTGATCGCTTTCTCCGATGACCACGAAGGCCGCAAAGTCACCGTAAAGGTTCATCAATGCCAACAAGCATCGGTGCCGAGCTAACTTCGTCAGAAGAGTGTGCTCGCTGATGCCGGAAAGAGCGGGCGAAGGGCTGCGTCCCTCTCATCCCACAGCCTTTGCCCCGAGACGGCGGAGTGGCATGATGTGCGCAGAGAAAAATTTCAGATGCGAGAGTATCCGAGGTATTGGAACGAGACCTTGCTGACGGGAATCGGCGGTGCATGCTTCAAGCATGTGCCGCTGGCCTTACAACGGTTAGTCGTGACGGGCTTCACTTCATTGCACCTGCTTGAACGCAAGGACAGCATTCATGCCGCCCATGGCGAAAGCGTTGCTCATGGCCACGCGCACCCTGCGCTCCCGGGGCACATTTGGCGTGATGTCCAGATCACAATCGGGGTCTGGTTCGCGATAGTTGGCGGTGGGCGGCACGACACCTTCTTGGATCGCCATCACGCAGGCTATCATTTCGAGCGCACTTGCTGCCCCGAGGCAGTGCGCGTGAGTGGATTTGGTAGAAGAGATGGACAACGATCGAGCATGGTCACCGAAGACGCGCTTAATCGCCGTCGTTTCGATCTGATCGTTGGCCTTGGTGCCGGTGCCATGGGCGTTGAGGTAGTCTACATCCTCGGCATTTAAACCCGCATCAACAAGGCAGGCGCGCATCGCCGCCTCCGGCCCATGCACAGCTGGTGCAGCGATGTGATAGGCATCGGCGGAAAGGCCGATGCCGGCGACCTCGGCAAGCATCGTTGCACCGCGGGCGGCGGCATGCTCATAGCTTTCCAACACGGCCATGCCCGCACCCTCGCCCAAAACTAGTCCTTTCCTGTCGGCGGAGAATGGCCGGCAAGTATCTGGAGCGAGTACGCGCATTGCTTCCCATGCCTTAAGCACGATCCACACGAGTGGCGCGTCGCTTCCTCCAGCTAGCATAACGTCCGCCCTACCGAGCTTGATCTGATCTACCGCTGAAGCGATCGCATGGTTGGCCGAGGCGCAGGCAGAGGTGGCACCGAAGACTGGCCCCCGCAGCCCGAGGTTCATGCTTACCTGACAGGCAGCCGCGCTAGGCATTGCCTTTACCCCAGTGAATAGCTCAGTGCGGGTCGCGCCGCCCAATAGGAGGGTGCGGTAGGCCTTCTCGGTAGCGTCCCAGCCGCCAAAGCCAACGCCCACTGTCGCGCCGAAACGGTGGGCATTTCCTTCATCGCACGAAAGGCCGGCCTGTAGCATGGCTTCTTTAGCTGCAAGCACGGCAAGCAGGCTGAAGCGGTCCATGGAGATGAGCTGCTTGCGATCAATGTCGTGTTGAGGCAGCACTTTGATCTCGGTCCCGATCATCCCCTTCAGCTCATGAATCTCTGAGTTTGAGATCGGGCCGATGGCGGAGCGGCCTTCGCGCATCTCCGTCCAGATAGAGGAAGCATCGGTGCCCAGTCCGCACAGTCCGCCCAATCCGGTGATAACGACGCGCCTATCCATTCAGACCTCCTTGGTGAGCAGGCCACGGACGGCTTCCACCACGTCGCCGATGTTGTTGAGGTTCGACCAGGCATCGGCCGTATTCATCTCGATCTTAATGCCGTAGAGTTGCTCCAGATCCCAAAGGACATCGGCCAAACCCAACGAATCGATGCCAAGTGAAGTCAACTCAGTGTCAGTCGTTATTTCGCCGAGCGCTACGATCGTTCTCTCGCCGTTTTCAGCTTTGACGAGCTTATTGATCGCACTGATAATTTCCAGTGTGAGTTGGTCAGCCATTTGTATTCCTTTCCATCATGTCTAATTTTGACAAGCCGACGGCCTTGCGAGAAGACTCGATTTAATTGCTGCTAACATCGGAAGATGTTCCGGCTCGTCTGCGAAGTGACGACAGAAACCGATAAACTTACCGGAACGTCACCGCGCGGTCGCCCTGCTATGGATCATATGGAATGATTGGTAAAAATGATTGTGTGGATCAAAAGCATCCACGCTATGGATTGTGGCTCGGGCATTGCCGCAGCTGAATTCATGCGCCGGCGCAGTTGCAAATCCTCCACTTTGGCCGCTTTCCCGGGCCGGCGCGTTGTCAGTGCGGCGCAGGAAGCATGTGCGGGAGGTCGGTGAAGTCGCCGCGGCATGATGCTGGTGTTCAGCATTGAGCCGAACATAAGTGACAGAAATAAAGTTTTGAATCTCTTTTGCACGAGGCCGAGGGAAGCATACAAATGGCCACCTTCTCAGGTAGAAATGATCGCTCTCGGCACAATGATAAGCTGCGGCAGCGGGGTCCCGCCTGTAACGTGATGCCTCGTTTGGGAACACACCGAATGCGTAGGTTCCAATAATCAGCGCTCATCTGACTACTGGGGCTGTGGAATGAACCCGGCTGTGCCGCTTAGGACGTACAACTTTGCATCTCAGATTCCATGCGCGAAGCCTCTTTGATCATAATCTCGCGCATCCATATGTTTCCAGGATCAGTGTTGTGAAGAGCCGGCCATTGGACAGCCTCAGTGAACGAAAGAAGTGGCAAAGGATGCTCGATGATCCGTAAGGGGATAGTTTGTTCGTAATGTTTGACCAACCGGAGTGGGATGGTTGCTATTCGGTTAGTGCCTGACAGCAACGGCGGGATCAAATTAAACCCCGGCACGACGAGTTCAATACGCCTCTTGAAGCCGTGCTCCAGCAATAACCATTGCTCAACGGAAGGCTTAAGACCACGTCCGAACTTAGCCGCGACATGTCCCATGGACATATATTGCTCCAGGGAGAGCTTCCCTTGCAGTTGCTCGTTCGTAGAGCAGCCGACACACACCAGTTCCTCTTCGAAAAGCCTTGCCTTCGGATGGGCGCCAGACATGAATAAATCCGGAAGGATCAGAAAATCAACATCCCCGCGGCGGAGAAGCTCCTCGGGATCGTCGTCAAGTGGCAGCAACTCGAAGCTGACCCGTGGCGCCTCTCGAGCTAAGCGCAAGATGATCTTGTCGAAGAAGACCAGCGCCATGAAGTCTGAAAGGATAATTCTGAATCGGCGATCGGACTCCGCAGGATTTATTGGATCCCATGCGATGACGGAGAGCTGAATATGCAAGAGTGCTTCGCGAACAGCGGGGGCAAGTGCCTCTGCACGCGGGGTCGGAACTAGCTCCCGTCTCTGCATGATAAAAAGGTCGTCGCGGAAATAGTCGCGCAACCTAGAGATGGCAGCGCTCATGGCGGGTTGGCTGAGGTTGATGCTGCGCGCCGCTGCTGTGAGCTTGCGCTCGGTCATTAGAGCGTCGAGTGCTACAAGAAGGTTTAGATCTAGGCCTTTAAAACGCATGGGTTGAATATCCATTCCATAGATGATTGCCATCCAAACAATCAATTTTACCAATCTTTCGGATCACTTATAGAAAACCCGGAACTTGATCAATATCAGGACCAGGAACTAAAAAACGAAGCGCCGGGCAGGGGCCCGATTTGAGACTCTTACATCTCTTAACCGCTCGATTGCCTAACCGGCAATCCAACAAGTATGCGCAACAATATCGCGCAGCTCTGATCGTGGTTGGGCGAAGAAACAACTTGGAGCTTTTGCATGTCTTCTGAAGTGCGATGGAAAATCTGCTGGGAAAATGAGCTGGAAGCTTCCGACCACGCGGAACTCGCCGATTTTTTTTGCAAGACCTATGGGCCGACGGGAGCGTTCAATGCCAAGCCGTTCGAGACTGGCCGAAGCTGGGGTGGTGCGAGGCCCGAACGCCGCGCAATCGCATATGACTCGCACGGCGTCGCTAGCCACATGGGCTTGTTACGCCGCTTCATAAAAGTCGGTACGACTGATTTGCTTGTGGCCGAGCTAGGCCTGTACGGAGTGCGACCGGATCTAGAAGGATTAGGCATCGCTCACTCGGTCCGCGCTATGTTTCCGATTCTGCGCGAGTTGAGCGTTCCATTTGCTTTCGGAACAGTTCGCCACGCCATGCGGAATCACATGGAAAGATACTGCCGAGATGGTACCGCCAATATGATGACCGGGCTGCGTGTGCGCTCCACGCTTCCAGACGCGCATTCCGACCTGCCAGCCACGCGCACTGAAGATGTCCTCGTATTGGTAGTTCCCGTCGACCGTCCGATGACGGAGTGGCCCGCAGGCTCGTTGATTGAACGAAATGGGTCGGAACTATGAAGCGGCCTGCCTATATGAGCGAAGTACCGGTCAATCACACAAGCGGCCAGGAAGATCGCTGCGTTTATTTTACGTTCGATGATGGTCCTAATCCATACTGCACGCCGCAAATCCTTGATATTCTAGCTGAGCACCGTGTCCCGGCGACATTTTTTGCTATCGGTTCATACGTGAAGGATCACCCCGACCTCATTCGGCGTCTTGTGGCGGAAGGTCATGATGTCGCCAATCATACCATGACGCACCCCGACCTCGCCACCTGCGATCCCAAGGATGTCAAACGTGAAATAGACGAGGCGCATCAAGCTATTGTCTCGGCCTGTCCCCAAGCCTTGGTCCGGCACTTACGAGCGCCTTACGGGGTTTGGACTGAAGACGTCCTTTCAGCATCGGTGAGGGCTGGACTTGGAGCCGTTCACTGGTCGGCCGACCCTAGAGACTGGTCTTGCCCGGGCGTCGACGTGATCGTTGACGAGGTGCTTGCTGCTGCTCGGCCTGGGGCAATCGTGCTTTTGCACGACGGGTGTCCTCCCGATGAGGTTGAGCAATGCTCGCTTGCCGGACTCCGTGACCAGACGCTCATAGCACTCTCTCGAATTATTCCGGCACTGCATAGCCGCGGATTCGAGTTTCGTTCACTTCCCTGAAACACTGGACAAACGAGAAACCATGACCCTGCTCGCAACAACCAGCATCGCCGCCATCTCGCTTTATGCAATGCTCTCCACCGTTTACAAGAGCGCGCAGGTCTTTCATGCTAGGCGGACAACGATCTCAACAACACCTGCGAAAGACATTGAAACCAACCCCGTGCCAAGCGTTGATGTCATCGTGCCGTGCTTCAACGAGGACCCAATCGTTCTTTCGGAATGCCTCGCGTCGCTTGCGGAGCAAGATTATGCCGGAAAATTGCGCATCTATGTAGTCGACGACGGTTCCAAAAATCGCGACGCGGTTGTGGCTCAGCGCGCTGTCTATGCAGACGATGAGAGATTCAACTTCACAATTCTCCCTAAAAATGTTGGAAAGCGCAAAGCGCAAATCGCCGCTATAACCCAGTCCTCTGGGGATCTCATTTTGAATGTGGACTCAGACACCACGATCGCCCCCGACGTCGTATCTAAGCTTGCCCACAAAATGCGGGATCCAGCAGTCGGTGCGGCGATGGGCCAAATGAAAGCCAGTAACCAGGCGGACACCTGGCTAACTCGCTTGATTGACATGGAGTACTGGCTTGCCTGCAACGAGGAGCGCGCGGCACAAGCTCGCTTCGGTGCAGTTATGTGTTGCTGCGGCCCATGTGCGATGTACCGTCGGTCTGCTATGCTTTCGCTGCTCGATCAGTACGAGACGCAGCTTTATCGCGGCAAGCCGAGTGACTTCGGCGAAGATCGCCATTTGACGATTCTCATGCTGAGCGCAGGCTTTCGAACTGAGTATGTTCCGAGTGCCATCGCGGCGACAGTCGTTCCAGACACGATGGGTGTTTATCTACGCCAACAACTACGGTGGGCACGCAGCACCTTTCGGGATACTTTGCTTGCGCTTCCTGTACTGCCTGGTCTCGATCGGTATCTCACGCTGGACGCAATCGGGCAAAATGTCGGCCTGCTACTTCTTGCGCTGTCGGTATTGACAGGAATTGGCCAGTTTGCGCTGACCGCCACACTGCCCTGGTGGACGATCCTGGTCATTGGATCCATGACTCTTGTACGCTGTAGCGTGGCTGCCTATCGCGCCCGCGAACTTAGGTTTTTGGGTTTTGCTCTCCACACGCTCGTGAACATCTTTCTCTTAATTCCCTTGAAGGCATATGCCCTTTGTACCCTATCCAATAGCGACTGGCTGTCGCGCGGATCAGTCGCGATTGCGCCCACTGTTGGGCAGCAGGGCGCTACCAAAATGCCAGGGCGGGCGACATCTGAAATTGCCTATAGTGGCGAGTGATGAACACGTCACTGCAGCTCAAAATCTGGGACAAGAAATGAACGGGCAATTAACGAATTTGACGACGACGACCGCTGATCCGCACCAGGATCATCTCATCCTATCGGAGCGGCAGCACCAATCGAAATTTAAGGCAATGGATTCGCCTTCTGGCTCATTGTCCCCAGTCGCAATCGACCTAGCCGGCGTTTCGAAATCATATGGTGGTAAAGTCGTCGTCAATGACTTGTCGTTTACTATCGCCGCCGGAGAATGTTTTGGTCTTTTAGGGCCGAACGGCGCAGGTAAAAGTACGATCACCCGTATGATCCTAGGGATGACGTCGCCAAGTGCAGGCACAATCACTGTACTCGGAGCACGGGAACCGCGCCAGGTTCGCTTGGCACGAGCGAAAATCGGGATCGTGTCTCAGTTCGATAATCTCGACCTGGAATTCACGGTCCGCGAAAACCTTTTAGTATACGGCCGCTACTTCCGCATGAGCACCCGAGAAATCGAAGCGGTCATCCCGTCTCTGCTTGATTTTGCGAGACTTGAGAGCAAGACGAATACGCGTGTGGCAGACCTATCTGGAGGAATGAAGCGGCGCCTCACTTTGGCGCGTGCGCTCATTAATGACCCGCAGCTACTCATTTTGGACGAGCCGACCACTGGCCTCGACCCACACGCGCGCCACTTGATCTGGGAACGACTTCGATCGCTGTTGGCACGAGGCAAGACAATTCTTCTGACCACCCATATCATGGAAGAGGCGGAGCGCTTGTGCGACCGGCTGTGCGTGCTTGAAGCTGGGCGAAAGATCGCCGAAGGCCGACCGCATGCCCTGATCGAGGAGCAGATTGGCTGTCCCGTGATCGAAATTTATGGTGGCGATCCGCGGGAGCTTAGTCTTTTGATCAGGCCAAATGCTAGGCGACTGGAAATCAGCGGAGAGACCCTGTTCTGCTACACGCCTGATCCAGAGCAGGTGCGCGCGCAACTGCGTGGATATTCGGGCCTGCGCTTGTTGGAGCGTCCACCAAATCTAGAGGATGTCTTCTTGCGGTTAACCGGACGCGAGATGGAGAAGTAGACGATGGGCGTAGCAACATTACCCGCCGGCGGTTTGAACTGGCTCGCAGTTTGGCGCAGAAACTATCTGGCTTGGAAAAAAGCGGCGCTGGCATCCATTCTCGGAAATCTAGCCGATCCCATAATATATCTATTCGGGCTCGGCGCTGGATTGGGAGTGATGGTAGGGCGCGTTGACGGCGTATCGTACACTGCGTTTTTGGCGGCTGGAATGATCGCGACAAGCGCGATGACCGCTGCAACCTTCGAGACGATTTATGCGGCCTTTGGCCGAATGCAGGGCCAGCGCACCTGGGAAGCAATGTTGTACACACAGCTCACACTAGGGGATATCGTCGTTGGGGAAATGGCATGGGCAGCAACTAAGGCGGCGCTGGCGGGCACCGGTATTGGTATCGTCGCCGCCACGCTGGGATACACACATTGGTTATGCCTTCTCTATGCGCTTCCGGTCATCGCCCTCACTGGCTTAGCCTTTGCGAGCCTTGGAATGGTCGTCACGGCCCTCGCGCCCAGCTACGATTACTTCATATTTTACCAAACCCTTGTCATCACACCGATGTTATTTTTGTCAGGCGCAGTCTTTCCCGTAGACCAATTGCCCGTAGCATTCCAACAGATAGCGGCCTTCTTGCCCTTGGCACATTCGATAGATGTTATCCGCCCGACGATGCTGGGCCAACCAATCGCCAATGTCTGCCTGCATATCGGCGTTCTCTGCATCTACATAGTCGTACCATTCCTCGTGTCGACCGCATTGCTTCGGCGGCGACTAATGCGGTGATGAATGCCACTTCACATCATCATCATCATCAGCAGCATTCACGACGGTCGGGTTTGCTTTGCGAGGCCCGGCATCCCGTAAGATCGCATGGAGGCTGGGCGACGCGGCGCGTCTCCTGATCAACGACTGGACCTGCGATGACAGCGAGGAATATGTGGCTGCCGTCAAAACCTGCGTCGACGCATTGAGCGGGAAGATTGCCTCGGAACAATTCCGGGAAGCGCTTCTCTGTGCCGCCGATGAGGCGGGTATTGCCCGCTCTTTCGCTCGTCCAGCAGGGGAGTTGGAGAGCGACGACCGGATCTGCCTCAAGCGTGCAAAGGTAGTCCGAATTTAAAGGCTATCCGCTTTTCGGCGTCATGTTTGCACCGAGAACCTGCACATCTGGCTGGACCCCGACGCGCCACTCCTTGTCATCCGGTCGCCTCGAGAACCATGTTGAGGGGCGTCTGGGTTGCGCGCCGGGCATGAGTGAAACCGCACGACCGGATCACCTCGGCCAATCGCCTCTCTCCCGCTTGCGCACCAAGCGCGAGCGCCGTATCCGATTCCTCCTGATTTACGGGCGGCCTCTTGCCGATGGCCGCCTTCAAGGGATCGGGAACTCGATGCCCTCTATTTGGGGTGTATGCCGCCTGCGCTTGGCATCGACGCTCATCCATCGACCCGCGCACACTCTAACTGGATAGCCTCCTCGCGTCGACAGTAACGGGCAGGCGCCTGTTCTGCGATAGATCGGGGAGGGCTATCCGCCATCCATTTTTCAGCAAAATAAAGCCGCCCCAGAGGTTTTTGTGCTCAACCGAAATGATCGGTTCCTCAAGGTCTTTCTTGTGAATATAGACCGATAAGCCGACGTCAGTTCTGCTGATTGTCACTCTCATGCATGTCCCTTCTCGCTGCGGCGGCTTTGGAGCTCCGGAAGTCGGGCGTTATCAAAGCCTGTTAACTTAGTACGACATATGCCCAGGCCGGTATCTCCGTTATGGCTCTGTCTGAGGTTTGGACGGCATCCGTTCCGGGGCCTACGTCGGCTACTCAGGTTGCGCGCATCGCGCACTGGATAGGATATTGGTGGTAAGTGAATTTTTAACCTCATGTTCGCCTAGGAGACCACTGACCGCTCGTCTCATTTCTTTGCGCTTTAGTCCGGTGGCGATCAGGCAGGGACGCAGGTCTTCGGCATCGGACACACCGAAGCGCATTGTTGCGTGTCAAACTCACCTCTGCACTCGGTACATTTTTTTGGATCCACGACATATCCCTCACCTTTGAAACTGATCGCATCTGAGGGACATTCAAATTCGCAAGCGCCGCACTGGGTGCATTGGGATACAATGATCTTGAAGGCCATGTTTTAGCTCCTGATTCAATTAGAGGGGCCTAAAGCCGTCGGCATTGCCGGTTTGCCGCCAAACTCGGCGGCGTATAGCGCGCCAATCGCAGTCTCAATGTAATCATAGGAAAATGCGTCACTGGCTCGCACGCCAGTTTCTGCCAACCGCTTCTTTGGGCAATCGCCGATTTTGGAAGAGAGCAGAATGTCGATGCCGTCGAGTGCAACGATAGTGTGATCGAGAGTGGCCTTCTCGCCTATACCAACGAGGCAATACTGCTCGACCTTGCGGTGTCCCACCAAGTTGATCCCCTTTCGTGAGACTGCATACACTTGGAGTTCCCTTGCCTGGCCGAAATGTTCGTTGATCCGGCCGCCACCTTTAGTCGCCACGGCAACTGCAAGGGTTCCCGAAGAACCCAGTGACTTGACTGTTTTGTTCGCGTCCAATTTTGCTGCCAGTTGATCCCCTCGCTCATGCTGGACCAGCTTGCGATAGGCCTCGCGCTTGCTGGTGTCGAATTCAACTTTGGTGGAGATCTGGTCGAGGGCAAACTCTCGCTCGCGATCACCGCCCAGCAAACCGATGGCGTCGGCCCGGCATTGTTGGCAGTGGCGCATAAGCTTAATGTTACCATCGAGACAGTCTTGAAGTGCCTTCAGTTCGAACGGCTCCGGGCAACGTTGACCCGTAAGACCGTAATAAGTACCATGCGAAGGCTTGGAAATCAGGGGCACCACATTGTGCATGAATGCGCCGCGGTCTCTGATCCATCGGTTAACTTCGACGAGGTGCGTGTCATTGACGCCTGGAATCATAACCGAATTGATTTTGGTGAGGATGCCGCGCTTGGTCAGCAATTCCAAACCCAACATTTGGCGCTCGTGAAGGATCCTGGCAGCTTCTATGCCAGTGTATCGACGATGTCCGTGAATTATCCATGGATAGATCTTCGCCCCTATCTCCGGATCCACCATGTTGATAGTGATCGTCACGTGATCGATATTCATGTCAGCTAGCTCATCGACATGATCCGGAAGCGCCAATCCATTGGTGGAGATGCATAGTTTAATGTCAGGTATTTCTCTCGCAACTCCTTCAAACGTCGCGACTGTTTTCCTCCAGTCGTAACAAGCGTCGCCCGGTCCGGCAACGCCGATTACGGAAAGCTCCGGCACTTTGCTGGCAACGGCAAGCACCTTGCGTAGTGCCTGGTCGGGAGTTAACTTTACCGATGCGACCCCGGGACGGCTTTCGTTGGTGCAATCATATTTGCGATTGCAGTAGTTGCACTGGATGTTGCATGCAGGTGCAACCGCGACATGCATGCGAGCGAAATAGTGATGGGCTTGCTCTGAAAAGCAGGGATGATCTTTAATTCTCTCCCAGATCCGCGCATCTTTGTCATCCGTCACCGAAAGGCCATAGGACGAAGATGCGCGGCCACCGAGCATAGCGGGAGCCATCGGCGCCCGGTCGAAGGGGGCGCTGCTGGTCGTCCCGACCTTTATTTCCGGTTCCCACATCGCACTGTTCCACTGTTGAGGAAAGGTTACAGCTCCAAAAGCAAGAGAGATTCCGGTCGACGCGACATTGTTGTTTCAGCGCTTATGCCCCTTTTCCCGCTTGCTGCCGAAGATGTTTTGTAGAAATCAAGACAGGATCGCTCCCAAAGTCGTTAGGCCGACTCAACCAAAGCTTACGACATTCTTCATATCGTTCTCCGCTTAGTCTTTCTTCACATCGATACGATGCCGGCGTAGCGCATAGCCGACCTGCCGCGGCGTCTTACCCAGGATACGAGCCGCTTTGGCCTGTACCCAGCCAGCCTTCACCATTGCATTGATCAGCCGATCACGCTCAGTGAGACCCGCTGCCTCGATTGTGGCTGCGGCACCGCTGGGAGTACCTACGTTGGCCCCCAGTCCGCCTAACATTGTATCTCGCGGGTTGAGACTATGCACCGGGCCGTTGCCAGTGCCGTCGCGGGCGTCTTTCCAGAGGAGCGCCGAAGAACACTGGTCTTGCTGACAGGCAAAATCCGATGAAGTGATGGTATTTGAACTGGCGAGAGTGGCGGTCCTTTGAACGCAGTTGTCCAGCTCGCGAACATTGCCGGGGAAGGCGCATTTCGACAAAATGTCTATGGCCGACGGGGCGAAGTCGCAATTTCGATCATTTGCCTTGTTGAATTGCTCGAGGAACACTTGCGCTAGAAGCGAAATGTCTCCGTCGCGCTGCCGAAGTGGCGGCAAAATGATCGGCACAACATTGATCCGGTAATAGAGGTCGGCTCTGAACTCCCCTCGAAGGACGGCCACTTCAAGGTTTTTGTTGGTGGCGCATATAACTCGAACGTCTACTTTCAATGTCTTCGTTCCGCCGAGACGTTCGAATTCGCCTTCCTGTAACACGCGCAATAACTTCGCCTGGAATTGTGGTGATACATCGCCAATTTCATCAAGCAACAGCGTTCCGCCATTGGCCAGTTCGAAACGTCCAGCTCGTTGAAGGAGAGCGCCAGTGAAAGCGCCCTTCTCATGGCCAAACAATTCGGATTCCAGAACGGTTTCCGACAGCGCAGCGCAATTCAACTTAATAAACGCCTTGCTTTTCCGTATCGATAATGCGTGTATTGCTCTAGCAAAGCATTCCTTGCCAGTGCCGCTCTCTCCTCTCAAGAGCACCGCGGAGTTCGTCGCGGCCACGATATTGGTGGTAGCTAATACCCTCTTGATCGCGGGGCTCTCCCCAACGATCCAGTCGATTTTATCGAGTTGGGTGGGATGAGGCTTCGGTTTGATTTTCGGAATCTGTCCTGCTTGTTGTTCCTCGGCGACTGCGCCGCCATCGCTACACAATTCGCGATCGCGCTGGCAGGTTAAGCCGATCAGGACGGCAATCATTGCCAGAAGGTTTTCGTCCTGATCTCCGCTTTTCTGCGCGAAATCAATCCACAATGCGCCGATTGCTTTCCGGTTTACTTTAACGGGGAGAACGACAGAATTTTTCCCAAAGTGCTTCTCACCGCTAGCGATGACACGATTTATTGCGTCCGCCTGTTCAATTGTCAGAGAACGTGAGCGAACGTCGTCCCCAATGGGAGCCCGTACGTTTATCCAAGACTCTCCTCCGGAGCCGTGAATCACGATTCCGCCATCGCGCAATCGCAGATGCTCGACGAGCGCGTTCATGGCAGCCTTCAGCAAGTTGTCTAGAGGAAAAGAAGAGATAAGCTCTTTGGAGATGTCGTAGAGAATATGGAGCCGCGCCTCTGGTTTAATCATGCCTACAAACAGGGGAGGGTGCACTGCTTTTTACCCTGGTACGCGAAATATGCTAACGCATATTCCTAAGTTAAAAATACGTGTTATCGACGGCGCAAAAATTAGCCTTTCGAAAGGTTGAGTGGATGCACATTCAATCGCCGCCGCTAATGCAGCTGCATCGATCGCTGCTATCCCGGCGGAGGTAGGGACTCCTCATCCGAATTTGAAGAGGACCCCGAACCCTCCCCGGGGATAATTCCACTTTATGTCGCCACTCGCTTCGCATAACACTCTGCATGTGCCGCATTCCAAGCAGCCATCCGAAACAATCGCCACTTGACCAATTTCGTTCACCTCGTAGCATTTGGCCGGACAGATTTGCGTCAAGGCGAGGAGGTTTGGGCTCGGCGACCGATGCGGTCGCACCGTAATGTGCGGACGTCCAGTATCGACGAGATATCGGTTTTGGTACAGCTTATCCTCAATGCGCTCAATGGTGGTCGCCTTCATCGAATTTTCCTTTTAACGCCAAGATACGGCGGAGCGGACCGCGTCGCTAATCAACCCCCAACGGGATCGTGCGTTGATAAAGGAGGCAGCTGTGGCCTTCTCCCTGTTGATTTTAGGTGCACCGTCGACGCGCACAAAATTTTGCGCCGCCTGAGATATAAGCGTTGGATACGTCATGAAAAAATTGTGACTGTCGGTGTGGAGGAGGCTTGGAAGATCTTTGTGTTTCATCAAGTCTTTCATGACGAACGACTTATCCAGCATACCCTTATAGAGAGAGAGATTGCGTTTCGTCATCAGACCGCCACGGCTCTTTATCTGGAAGATCGCTTCACCCGCCATGAGGCCTGATGTCATCGCAAGGTTCGACCCCTCCCTATGCACGGCATTGTTTAGTTGCGCCGCGTCGCCCACGACGACCCACCCGTTGCCAAAGAGCTGGGGGATTGCCTTGAAGCCCCCCTCAGGAATAAGATGCGCGGCGTATTCTTTGATCTCTGATCCGGCCAGTAATGGTCGGATCGAGGGATGTTGCTTGAAGGCGTCAAGAAGGCGGTACGGATTTTCCATGCCTTCCGCTAAACCGGAGACGAGGCAGCCGATCCCCACCGAGATCGACTCCTTGTTGGTATAAAGGAAGCCCAGTCCGGCCATTCCGCGTGAAATCGTGCCGCCGGCTTCGATCACACAGCCTTCGCTACCGTTGAGGCCGAAGCGCTCTGCGATGACCTCTTCCGGCATGAAATGCATTTCCTTGACAGCGAGGGCCACATTTTCCGGCTTCGGCATATCGCGTAACCCGGCTCGTGTTCCAAGCAGTCCGTTCACGCCCTCAGCAAGGACGACTACGTCCGCGAGGATCACACCGCCCTCTCGGTCCGTGTGAACGCCTATTACTTTACCGCTCAGGTCCCAAGCGAGTCGGGTCGCTGTCGTTTCACAAAGGACTGTGCCTCCCGCCTCGCGCACCTTGCGTGAGAACCATTTGTCAAACTGGGCGCGGATGATCGTATAACGGTTTGGCTTCAGTTCATTGAAGTCATCAGAGCGATAGTGCACGCCCGTGTGCGACGAGTCATCCATTAGCCAGAATCGTTGCTCGACCAGATGCCGTTCAAGAGGAGCGTCATCGCGAAATTCTGGGATAATCGCTTCCAACATGTTGGCGTACAATATAGCGCCTTGAACATTCTTAGAGCCCGAATGTTCTCCACGCTCCAGCTGCAGCACTTTTAGACCGCGACTAGCCATCGAATACGCTGCGGCGTTGCCGGACATACCGGCACCAATGACGATCGCGTCGAACTTACTCTTGGTCATCTAGCCTTCCTCGGTCCATACCCTTGATAGAGTTGTGCGGTGGCATTCGCCTGGCGAAAGCTTCTGTTAGCGCCGGCAAGAACTCCAGCGCGCAAGCGACAACGCCGATGTGGGCGAAGTCAAAGATCGGCGCGTTCTGGTCGAGGTTGATAGCGACAATCAGATCGGCTCCTTCGACGCCAACGCGATGCTGGACCGCGCCAGATATTCCCGCCGCGATGTAGAGCTTCGGTCTGATGGTATGGCCGGACTGGCCAATTTGTCGATCAGCAGGCATCCAGCCTTTTTGGACCAGTGGGCGCGAGCACCCGACTCCCCCGCCGATCGTCGTTGCCAGGTTTCTCAAGTATTGCAGGTTTCCTGCGGCGCCGAGGCCGAGTCCGCCCCCGACCACGATGTCGGAGTTGTCTAGATTGGATTGCTCAGAACCGTCATTGCACAGGAATGCGAGGACCTTGGTGACGATCGCTTCCTCGACCATTGTGAGTTCGTGCTGGATAACGCGCCCAATTGGCTTATCCGCACGTTGCGGCGTCGCCATGACCCTGGACCGCACCGTTGCCATTTGCGGTCGGCTGTTTAGCGTGTAGATCGTGCACAACAAGGACCCGCCGAAAGTTGGCCGCGTCGCTGCGAGTGAACCATCTCCATCAACATCCAGCTCGGTGCAATCAGCCGTAAGCCCCGTTTGTAAGGTCGTTGCTACAGCACCGGCGAGGTCACGGCCGAGCGTGGTCGCGCCGAGAAGGAGAATTTCTGGTTTGTGAGTAGTGACCAGATCCGTCAAAGCCTTGGTGAAGGGTTCGTTTCGATAGTTGGCGAGGAGGGGCGACTCTACCAGATAGGCGACATCAGCTCCGTAGGCGAAGGCCTCTTCGATCGCAGGCTTGGTGCCCACGCCTTCAGACGAACCGAGGATTACCCCGGCCAGTTGGACACCCAGCTTGTCAGCTAGTCTGCGGCCTTCGCCGAGGAGTTCAATCGATACGGGATGAACATTGCCGCGCTCAAGTTCCATGAAGACCCAGACGTGCCGGTGATCGAGCTATGCTGGAATTTGGGTGACGAGGTTGATCAAGCGGCGCTCTGTGGCTTCGATTCGATGACCTCGATTCCGTCCTGGAATTTGGCACCTGCGATGAGTTTCGGCAACTGATTTTGTCCTTTCAATCGTCGCCACGTCCTGGCGGCGGCGATGACCAGCTTGAAGACCATCAGCGTGGCGGTCTTCGAGGATAGCGCACCCCTGGTGCGCACCGTGCGGTGGCGAACGGTGGCAAAGACGCTTTCGATGGGATTGGATGTTCGCAGATGATCCCAGTGTTCGGCGGGGAAATCGTAGAACGCCAGCAACGCATTTTGATCTTTCGTCAGGCAGTCGACTGCCTTGGCATACTTCGCGTCATATTTTTCGACGAAGACGGCAATTGCCGTCTCGGCCGAGGCCCGGCTGGGAGCGAGATAGATTTCGCGCAGGACTGCCTTCATGCCGGCCTGCACCGATTTCGGCACCTTGTTGAGAATGTTGGCTGTCTTGTGCACCCAGCATCGCTGGTGTTTGGTGTCGGGAAGGAGCTCATCGAGCGCCTTCCAGAAGCCGAGCGCGCCGTCGCCCACGGCAAGATCGGGCGCGATCTTAAGGCCACGCCGCTTGATGTCGACCAGCAGCTCGCGCCAGCTTTGCGCACTCTCGCGAATACCGGTCTGGAAGCCGACAAGTTCCTTCTTGCCCTCGGGCGTGGCGCCGATCAGGACCAGCATGCATTCGGCTTGATCTTCCATGCGCGCCTGCAGGTAGACCCCGTCCGCCCACACATAGACATAATGGCGCGCCGAAAGATCGCGCTTTTGCCAACGATCATATTCGATGCCCCACTCCGCCGTCAGTCGCGAAATCACTGAGGGTGAAAGGTTCGGCGCGTCCTTGCCCAGTAGCGCCGACAGGGCTTCCTGGAAATCCCCCGTCGAAACGCCGCGCAGGTAGAGAACGGGCAGAAGCGCATCCACACTGCGCGTCCGACGCGCCCATTTCGGCAGGATCGACGAGGAAAATCGGATCCGGTCAACCTCGCATTCCGCGCCGCGGTCCCGGATCTTCACCCGGCTGACCGGCACCGGCCCGATCCCCGTCTGGATGCTCCGTTCCGGGGCGTGACCATGCCGGACAATCCGATCACGACCATCGGCAAGCTTGAGATCCTTCATCGCGCCAAGAAATGCTTCGGCTTCCATCTCGATCGCCTGCGCTAGCAATTTGCGCGCCCCGCTGCGCAGCACATTCGTCAGGGGATCTTCAATTTCGTCGGGCTGACGAAGCCGAAAAATGTTGATAGTCTCGTTCATGGCGTATCGCTCTCCTTGAGAGGGTCTGGCTGGCTTCAATCACCCGCCTCGATACGCCGCCATTCTCAAACCGTCATCACCCATTTTCCACCATAGCTCCCGGTGATCTTCGAAACACTTCAGCAGCTTTTTCCCTGAGCTGGCGCGGCCGACAGCGTTTGCCGGCGTTTCATTTTTTCTAGCGACCAAAATCTACTCCTCGCTGCTCACCGATTGCCATGGGACGTGAGCTTGCGTTCCAAAAAAGGCTGGCGGGCAAAAATTGCAGCGACCGTCTCCGCGGCGACCTCGGCCAACGTTTTGTCGTTAATCTCCATTTGGATAGCTTTTTCGGCGCGCGGACCAGGAGCGAATACTCGCTTCACGACCGTCGGCGATCCCCGTAGGCCGCATTTGGTCAACTCCCCAATGCTGGCGTCAGCGGCCCCCCATTTAAGAACCGGGCTTCGCGCGGCACGGAAGGCGTCATCGAGAGAGCCCCGGCGGATAGCGTTGACACCGTCCAGCACGGTGATGAGACATGGCAGCGTGCTCTTCAGCATCTGGGTGCCGCTCTCTGCGTGCCGTTCAACCATGATCTCGCGCGAAGTGGGATCAATGGATACAATCTTCGTTACGTAAGTCAGTTGCTGGAGGTTCAGCCTCTTTGCAATTCCGGGTCCGACCTGGGCAGTGTCGCCGTCAATTGTCTGCTTTCCGGTAAAGACGATATCAGGCGCCCCATAGCTCTCGCCGATCTTCGCGACTGCTTGGGAAAGAGCATACGAGGTCGCCAGCGTGTCAGATCCAGCAAAGTGGCGGTCGGTCAGAAGCACTGCGCGATCTGCGCCGTGGGTGAGGGCTTTGCGTAGCGCTTGCTCAGCCATGGGCGGCCCCATCGTGAGAACAGTCACCTCGCCCCCATAGCGGTTACGAACTTGTAGTGCCTCTTCGAGAGCAAACAGGTCGTAAGGGTTAATGATGGTCGGTACGCCTTGGCGCATGATCGTATTTGTCACCGGGTGGACGCGTATCTGCGCAGAGTCCGGCACCTGTTTGATACAGACCACGATGTGCATAGTCGTTTAAGCTCCCAGTCGAATATGGGTTTTAGGGACCCGGCTTACTCTGAGCACTACTCGTGCCAATAAAGTTGCGCCGCAAGAAGATGCTGTCCGGGTTCAGGTTGATGCCCTCCTCAATCGCCGAGAGCGCCGCCTTCCAATTCTTAATCTCAATCGCCGCCGAGACTCGATCATGAAACAATCTGCGCAGCATAAGTCTCGCCTTCAGCAATCCGCTCCTCTTCGGCATTCTTTGCTTCCGCGCTGGCGCGCCAGGTGCCGTCAATCACTTTTGGTAAAACGTCCTGGAGCATAACCAGATCACCGATAAAGGCGATGCTACCGTCTCGGTCGACAACGAACGTCTTTGGAACGTGGAACGACAAGCTGGCTTTGAGCCAATCCTCATCCATTTCGCCTGAGTGGTCGAATCCCATCCGGATGTTCGTATTCGGGAGCGATTTGGTTATGGACGCGTCCACCTGGGCTCGGGCGTCGTCAGCCGTTGCAACTTCCTCACTTGCTGCGATCCCAATGAACTCAACTCTCGTGTCTCTGAATTTCTTGTGCAACTTCGCCAGGTCGGATAGCTCCGGCCCCAAATAACCGCAGGTAGTCGAAAAGAACTCAACGACGTATATCTTGCCGAGCTGGAAGTTGGAAAGCGGATCGCCGCGCAGCCAGTTCTGCACTTTGATAGGCGGGGCTGGAGAGCCGAGATTTAAACTAGAGGCCATGTTTTATGCTCCACAGTATTTTATGGGCCGCTTCGTGCTCGAGGAATGAGCCCTTCCGGCCAAGTATCAGCTCGAGTTGCTCCGATTTCGAAGAGCGGCGCTCGTTCCATCGGTTGGACAACAAACGCTGGTGATCTCGTCTTCTGAAATGGCTTCTGCGGGTGCGTGACATTGCGAATTCTTTCTTCTGAGAGCGTGACGATAGTCACCGTCGTGACGGGAAGATGCCGAGGTCTAATGCAGATGCAGCACGAGGCCATTCCAGAGCTCCTCGCCATGTAAGTCGATTGCTGGAGGTTCGGCCTCCTTCCGATGCCCGTCAGACCGGGGCCGTGTCGCCGTCAATTGTCTGCGTCCCGACGAAGACGATACCAGGCGTCCGAAGCCCGGGACTTGTTTGATACAGACCACGATGTGCATAGTCGTTTAAGCTCCAATCGGATTTGGGCTTTAGGGACCCGGCTTACACTGAGCACTACTCGTGCCAATCAGGTTGCGCCGGTAAGCCTTCGAGATTGCACATGTTTCGTTGTCGCTATGCGGAGGGTTTTGTATGGTTGCCGACATGTCGTGTCGCAATCCGCCCCGATCACCACCGCGAACGGATGGCGATTCGATAGGCTTCAGGTCGGACAACTCCATGATAGCTGCGATACGAGCCGGCCCCCGGGAGATAGCACGGGGACTGAAGTTCTGGTGCGGTGGGCGTGTATCGAGCTTCGGTTTACCGTTGATAATCTGACTAGCGACACCCGTATGCGCGATCAGAAGCAGAGCGATCGAGAAAATAACGCTGCGGGCGCCTAGTGAGGTTGGACAAGCGTTTTAGCTGATGTTGCGGCGCCACCAGGATCATTGCCAGAAGCGTGGAGAAACCCTTGCTGGAAATATCAATCGAAGGCCGTTCATGAACGCTGCCGCAGCGCGTCGAGGTCTTGGCTTTTCCGCGCCTCAATCGTCATATCAACGCCGTTCTGATCGGTTGGGCTACCGTATCCCCAAATGAACAAGCCGAAGCAACTTGATCTGACGCGACTTGCTGCATTGGGCCAGCGCCAGCTTGTGATCCTTCAGACGCATGACAACGATTTGCGACATTGTCGTCACCTTTGTCAGATCGGCGACAAAGGCTGCCTCCTCGTTCGCGCGCCTTTTCCGCCCACATAACTGGAATCGCAGCAAATTATTGTCCGTCATCTCAATCGGCCTGCTTGGCACGAATCTTGAGAGCTATTGCGAGGCAGCGGAACGGCCGCCGTATCCGCGTTGCGGGATAACCGCATTGCTTCGAACACATGAAGGAACTCTAAGCATGGCAGCTCTGCGTCAGATCGCATTCTACGGAAAGGGCGGAATTGGCAAGTCCACTACGTCCCAAAACACGCTAGCGGCCCTCGTGGACCATCACGTACCACGGATACCGGTGATCATCCGATTTGGGGGAAAAGCACAATGAGCTCGAAGACCATGTTGCAGCAGGCCCTGACACGCCTTGTTGATGCGGCCAAGCACCTCAACATCGACCCGACAATTCTCGAAAGATTGGAGTTCCCGCTAGAGACCACGCACGCTCGTCTGACGATTCGCATGGACGACGGCTCCCACAAGCACTTACGGGCTTGGCGTTCCCGCTATGACGATACCCGCGGCCCAACCAAGGGAGGCATCCGATATCACCAAAGTGTAACGGCAGATGAAGTAGAGACGCTCGCCTTCCTGATGACTATCAAGTGCGCAGTGGTGAACCTGCCGTTTGGTGGCGGCAAGGGCGGCGTCCAGATTGATCCTCACTGTCTATCCGAGACTGAACTGGAGCGCCTTGCACGTGGCTATGTCCAGATCTTCGCCAAGGTCATCGGACCAAACCGGGACATCCCGGCGCCTGACGTCAACACCAATGCGATGACCATGGCGTGGATGGCGAACGAATACGATTCCATCGTGGGCGAGGTGACCCCTGCGGTCATCACCGGTAAGCCGATCAGCCTTGGCGGCTCACTTGGGCGTGATGATGCGACAGCCCGTGGCGGCTATTATCTCCTCCAATTCCTGGCGCAGAAGCTCGGACTAGTGCCGGGAGCGCGAGTGGCAGTCCAAGGCTTCGGCAACGCCGGATATCACATAGCGCATTTGCTCGAAGCCGCCGGATACAAAGTCGTGGCTGTTTCTGACTCAAAGGGTGCGATCTATTGCCCGGCTGGCCTCGATATCAAAAAGCTGAATGGTGCTAAAGAGCGCCACGGAAGCGTTACCAGCTTCGCGGGTTCAGACGGTGTCTCGAGAATTGCTGCCGACGAACTGGTTTCGGTCGATTGCGACCTGCTCGTTTTGGCGGCCCTGGAGGACATGGTCCACGCGGGCAACGCTGCCAATGTAAAGGCTCCGATCATTCTCGAACTCGCCAACAGCCCGATCACGCTGGAGGCCGATGACATCCTCAAGAACAGGGGCGTCGTCGTTCTTCCGGATATCCTCGCGAATGCGGGTGGGGTCGCTGTCTCGTATTTCGAATGGGTACAGAACCGCCAAGGCTATTACTGGCCCATCGAGGACATACATGCCCGGCTGAAGACGAAAATGGAAGAGGAAGGAGCCGCAATATGGGCGTGTGCGAAGGACAAGAACATAACCCTGCGATGCGCCGCCTACGTCCACGCGCTCTCGCGACTTGTAGACGCTATTGAGGCGAAGGGGACCTAGCAGTTCTTTGCCAACTGATGCCTGAAAGGAGACCAACACGAGCCACCGCTGCGCGCTCGCAGCCGTGGTTTGCCGCCACACCGGACGCGCGAATGCTGACACGCCCCGTTTCAGATTGGGGCCCATTCGGCAAAGGAACTCTTCCCATCATGATCCCGGAGACGAGGCGAATTTGATGAGGTGCGCGCATCTTCCCGGTCAGGAAAAGTCCGCCGAGTTCGGTTTGGGTGATGGCGGGAGCAAATAAGGCCGACAACATCGATAGTCAATCGCTAATCGGCGAAACGAAGCCGTCCACTGAAGCCAATCGCCCTCTCCAGAAATGAGGAAATCACAGTGAGCACTTTCGCACCTGCATCGCATCTGTCCGGAATCAAGGTTTCGCCGAGCAAGGGCGTCTAGGAACACGTGACGCGCTACTCCTACAGAGGACCCTCGTGTGGCAAATAAATTGCAACGGAATCCGCGAAACCCAAACAAATGCAATTTTCTAAAAACAACGCGCTGCGAATTTGCCGTCGGATATAGGCTCGGGCGCAAGGAGGGCAAAAATCCGCGACGAAAAGCACTCCTGCTAATTGAAGGTTCGAGAAGCAATGGTTTGCGGTACATTCAAACCGCCCGACGTCTTGGATACCAACCGATTACTCTGGCGGCTAATCCAATCCAGTATGACTACCTTATGGCGGAATACAGTAAGGCGAGACTGGTCGATACTGAAGATTTCGATGCGGTGAGGGATGAGTGCCTCAATCTGGCTGCGACCTATGATATTGCGGGATATATCGGTTTTGAGACTCGCAGCGAGTCGGTAAATTTGACGGTCGCAAAGCTATGCCGGTGCTTCGACCGACCGGGCCCGAACCCGGTCTCGGTCGAACGCTGCAGCGACAAATTTACTCAACGTCAGCTCCTGACGCAGGTCCGGTTTCATTCGGTTACGAACACCATCATGCGCCCGAAGCGCATCAAGAGAGGGCTGCTCTAATGACCGTCATCGTCTACGACCGCAAGCGCGAGCTTATGATCGCCGACAGCCGCGGCACTTCCGGCGACCACCATCCGATCGGCGCGAAGAGGAAGATTCACCGGATCGGGGCAGGGCCACTCAGGGGCGCGCTGCTCGGCGTCACCACCAGGCAACCCGGTATGGGTGAACAGTTCACGCAGTGGGTGATGGCGGGCATGAACAAGGATGCGTTCGGCACGCGCGAGTCCGAGGTTCAGGCGATCCTGGTAAAGGTCGATCGCTCGGTCTTTTTCTTCAGCGGTTGCTTTTATCCATCCGGTCCGCTCGAAGACGACTTCTTCACCATTGGCTCGGGCAGCGAGTACGCCCTGGGCGCCTTCAGGGGCGGCGCTGACGCGTTCGAGGCGGTTAAGGTGGCAATCTCGTGCGATCCCTTCTGCGGGCCTCCTATTGTGCACCTGCAGCTCGATACGCCCGACGCCTATCAGCCGTCGATGATCCGGCGTGTCACCCGACTTTTCCGAAACTTCGGTAGCGGCACGGCTACCTGATAGGCTCAGGACTCACTGAATCAAAGCCAGAAGATGACGGTCGCTGCAGGACGTGTTGCAGGGATCAGATTCTGTGCGAGATAATCCCACCCATGGGATTTTTCATACAACACGCCGGAATTCTGGACGACCAAGTTCAGTCATCCGGTTGAGAACGTGGATGCCGATCTTGGCTTCTGTTCTGATTGTCGAAATTCCTCGCTTTGAGTTTTGGCCCAATGACCGGTCTTCCATCTACCCATCTGGGTCGTAAGCGCGTAGGCCATCCCACGTATCTTTCGGACTGCTGATCGGCGATTTTCTGCATGAGTCATGCGGAGAGTCCTATGAGTGATAGTGTGAATCAGCCTCGAACCTTTGAGATTTTGACCGCGGAGCCCGTGCGAAGACGACGCAAGCCGCGGGACTGGTCGGATGACGAAAAGGCGCGGATCGTCGCCGCGACGCTGCAGCCTGGGGCCAATGTCTCGGCGGTTGCCCGGTCTGAAGGCTTGGATCCCTCGCAGCTTTATGGGTGGCGTCGCAAGGCACTGGCATCGGGCGTTGTTGCACCCCTTACAGAGGGAACGGGCAAGCAGATCAAGTTCGCGCGCGTTGAAACGGTAAGCAACGGCTCGGTCGATATTGTCATTGCCGATATGGTCGTGCGCGTCGGCGGCGATTTTGACCCCGATCACCTGGTGAGGGTTCTGCGGGCGGTTCGCAAGGCATGATGGCTTCGGGTGTGGTGGTCTATGTGTCGTGCCAGCCGGTCGACTTCCGCAAGGGGGCCGCCTCGTTGATGGCGCTGGTGCGGGATGGCGGTCTCGATCCCTTCAATGGCGCGCTTTACGTCTTCCGCTCGAAACGGGCCGATCGTATTCGCATTGTCTGGTGGGATGGCAGTGGGGTCTGCCTCTATTCGAAAACCCTGGAAGATCAGGGCTTCTGCTGGCCGGGCATATCGGCGGCACGGATCCGGCTGGACCATTCTCAGCTGATGGCGTTGCTGGCCGGCATGGATTGGAAAAAGATCCGCCCGGCCAAGGTCCGGCGCCCCTTGTTGACGGGCTGACAGCGCCTGCGGCAAGATGAATCATGCCGCTGTAATGGTTGGGAAAACGGCTGTTTTTGTGCTCTACTCATTGCCATGGATTTGCCCCCTCACGACCTGCCGGACGACGTTGACGCGCTGAAAGCGATGGTCCTCGCGATGGCGCGCGAGCAGGCTGCGAAAGAAGCCCGACTGAAGGCCGCTGAAGCTGAGATCGCCCGGTTGGAGGCGGTGGAGAAGAGCGCCAACGAGCGGATTGCCAACCTCACATCGATCCTGAAGGTTCTGCAGCGTACCCAACATGGCACCCGTTCCGAGCGACTGCGCCTTGGTGTCAATGACGAGCAGGTGTCCTTTGCCTTCGAGGAAGTCGAGACCGGCCTTTCGGCAATCCAGAGCGAGCTTGATCACGCGGCCAAGGACAAGCCGAAACGGGCAGCACGTCCGCGCAAGGGTTTTGCCGCTCATCTCGAACGCATCGAGGAAGTGATCGAGCCGGAGATCCCTGCTGAATACGTGGGCTTGGAAAAGGTCCTGATCGGTGAGGATCGCTCCGAACGGCTGGATGTCGTGCCGCCGAAGTTCCGGGTCATCGTGACGCGCCGCCCCAAATACACCTTCCGCGGCCACGATGGCGTGCTCCAGGCTTTGGCACCGGCGCACATCATCGAAAGCGGCCTGCCGACGGAGCGGCTGCTCGCCTATATCGCCGTCTCCAAATACGCCGACGGCCTTCCGCTTTACCGGCAGGAGGCAATCTATCTACGCGACGGTGTCGAGATCAGCCGATCGTTGATGGCCCAGTGGATGGGGCATCTGGGCTTCGAACTTCAGATTTGCGCCGATTACATCCTTGAGCGCGTCAAGGAGGGTGAAAGGATCTTCGCCGACGAAACGACCTTACCCACTCTTGCGCCCGGTTCGGGGAAGGCGACGAAGGCCTGGCTTTGGGCTTATGCTCGCGATGATAGATCCTATGGTGGAACCAGCCCGCCGATGGTGGCCTATCGCTTTGAGGACAGTAGGGGCGCTGACTGCGTGGTGCGTCATCTCGCCGGATTCAGCGGCATCCTGCAAGTTGACGGCTACTCGGCCTATACCAGTCTCGCCAAGACGCGTGCCAAAGACGGCAGCAATGAAACGATCCGGCTCGCAGGATGCTGGGCGCATCTTCGCCGCAAGTTTTACGACCTTCACATCAGTGGTGTCTCAAAGGCTGCAACGGACACGATCATCGCGATGACCGAGCTGTGGCGCATCGAGGATGAGGTCCGCGGTCGGGATGCCGGCAGCCGTTCCATCCTGCGTCAGGAAAAATCTGCAACCATCGTCTCCGAACTCTTTGATCTTTGGGAGAAGGAGCTGGGCAAGGTCTCTGGCAAGTCCAAGACCGCCGAAGCAATCCGTTACGCGCTCACCCGGCGCGAAGCACTGGAGCGTTTCCTGACGGACGGCCGGATCGAAATTGACTCCAATATCGTCGAGCGCGCGATCAGGCCCCAAACAATTACGAGAAAGAACAGTCTATTCGCCGGCAGCGAGGGCGGTGGACGGACTTGGGCGACGCTGGCCACGCTTCTCCAGACGGCCAAAATGAACAACGTCGATCCGCTCGACTGGCTTTCCCAGACCTTGACCCGCATCGCGAAAGGCTGGCCAGTATCCGAGCTCGAGGCACTTATGCCATGGAACTTCAAGCCTGACGCCATCGGCTAACCGCTTACTCTGGGTCTCCACCCGGCTGCGCTGGTTATAGCCGGTGGATTTCTGCCAAGGCCATCCGGCCCTTGTTTTCGCGATTTCGGCGATATGGCGGTCCCGTACCGTTGGATTGAACGGCCGATTGCGGACTTTCAACGGCCGATTGCGGACTTTCAACTGCTGTCTTGGGAGGCGGGATAATGATCTCCACGATCTCGCCGAAGCGCGTCTCCAGAAGATCACGGGTCGGCGCTCCGTCATAGGCGCCATCACCGATAAACTTGGCAACTGGGCCATCAATCTGATCCAGAAGACCTGGCAAAGCGGTCGGATCGCCAACATCATCCGTGGTTAGATCCGCGCAGACAATCTCACCGCTAGCAAGATCAAGGCCAATGTGAAGCTTGCGCCATCTTTTACGTTTCACCTTGATTGTGTGCTTGTTTTCCAGCCACTCGCCCTCACCGAAGACTTTTAACCCCGTGCTATCGACCACCAGATAAACAGGACCGGACGCTCTGGCTCCGGACTTTGTCGACGGCAACGCCAGCCCTTTGCTCCGGCGCGACAGGGTGGAGAAGTCAGGCACGGCAATATCGAACTCCATCAGCGCCGCAACGCAGGCTTTCATTATAGGCCGCCCAATTCGTCACCTTAAACTTCTGCTTGGCTATCTTGTCCCGTCGGTCTGAACTTATGCGACATCATCAAAACCCCGATCAGGAGACTGAAAACCAAAGCCCAATATCAGTCGCCGGTAATCCGCGCAACAACGCCCCGCCTGACCCACCGTTGCCATATCCTCGAAACCGGAAATGACAGCTTGCGCTTCAAAGCCAGCTCGGCGGCGGCCGCACAGAAGAGAGGAGAAAAGGCCAATGCCTTGACCAAAGCCTGATCAGAAAACCATACTCAGAAGTGACTCACTTTTCGGTGGAAAAACCGGCTCAGTTCCGCGTGGAAACCAACACGCGGCAATGCTTCGAGCCAAAAGTTTAGTCGAGGCTTTAAGCAAGCTTCTCATTCATAGCATGGATGTGTTTAATCCACACAATCAATTTTACCAATCGTCCGATATAGTCCATAGGGCAGCCGCGGGTGAGGTTCCGGTAAGTTTATCGGTTTTCTAGGTCACCTCGCAAACGAGCCTGAACATCTTCCGATGTGAGCAGCAATTTGACCGAGCCTTCTCGCGGGGCTCTTGGCTTGTCGAAATTAGGCATGATGGAAAGGAATAAAATGGCTGATCAACTTTAGAAATTATCAGTGCGATCCGAAAACGGGGAGAGAGGGCCTGGCGCAGGTCACGACATCACGGATCAGGGTAGTCAGAACTACGTGCGGCCAGAACACCGGGTACGGAGAGGTTCCTGCGACCAGACTAAGCCACGAGTTCTAGGTGGCTAGGGAAATCTGAACAGCTAGGATAAGGGGAATTTCTGCCGACTTAGATGTCCGGGACAGGAGATAGCATAACAAGACGACCGCGCCGGAACCCTGGCCCCAGCTTCTACACCCCCAAGACAGCTTTTTACGTCTTTATTGGGCCGACGAGGACTACCCAATGTTGATTTCGACGACTAGCAAACAATGACCGAGAAAGGAAAAGCTCGGTCGACGACGAACTAAGGTTCATTGGCTCGGAGCAGGTCTCAAAGTGAGAGGTTGAGGAAAATCGAAGTTGAACGACCTTCCCGATTTATACTGATGCGGAAAGAGGCTTCTATGCAGCGGATTTTAGTGATCGAAGATCAGGATTTAATGCGTTTGGCGCTGATCCAGGAACTAAAGGACCGTCTCATTGGTAGCGTTCTTCTTGGGGCTCCGACATTAGAAATTGCTAAGACTCTGCTGAAGTCGGGGGACTTTAACCTCGTTCTCATTGACCCCGGCTTGCCAGGCGTAAATCCAACGTCACAAGTCGACAGACTTTCGGTTATCAGGCAGGTCGTTGATGCGTCCCCTTCAGCGATCCACGTGGTGATCACTGGATTGGATTCGCTTGCCGAAGCTAACCACTGCCGTCGGTATGGTGTGGCTGGATACGTCAGCAAGATCGGACTGATCAGCGGACTTCTGGCTGAGGTGCTGCAGGAAATTTCTCAAAATGGGTTCTCCATTCAAATATGGGACAAGGAGCAATTGGCGGTTGATTTTCACTATTCCGGGCTTACGGGCCGCGAGCAGGAAACGTTAAATGCGATGCGCCGCCGTGAGCGTGGAGCCAAGCGAAAGGACGTTTACGAACAGATCAGCGAACGGATTGGGGTCGACCCCGCTTCAATTGAAAAATACTACAAGCAGGCTCGGGCCAAGCTGCTCCGGCGAGGCCTATCGCCCGACGGAGTGTAGGCATCGTAAACTTAACGGATGAAAGGCCAGCGAAAGACGCCATCCGCAGATATCTTTCATGCTCGGGCAATTTTCACCCACAGGCTCATCGCCGCCGTGCACAGTTCGCGATGGTGGCCGGAGGAGATGTCGTGGCGCGGGATTTGAAATAGGTTGGCGATTCGGATCATGGATGCAGACGAAGCGTTGTAGATGTCGCTGTGACTTGAAGCGCTTCATGATCCGCTCTCGCCCCCGGACTGGCTGGTGAGAATTCTCTGCCCGATTATTCAACCCTTTGTGGAAGCGATCCTCTACACCCGGCATGATCTCTGGCTTTGCTGCGCCGTAACACCCCAGCTTGTCGGTGATCATCACACGCGGCGACCGTCCCTGGCCCTTCAAGAGCTTGCGCATCAGGCGCATGGCGGCCTTTGCATCGCGGCGGCTTTGCACGAGAACCTCCAAGACGAAACCGTCCTGATCAACTGCGCGCCACAGCCAATGCTTCTTGCCGCGGATTGAAACAACGGCTTCATCGAGAAGCCATATGTGGACGGCCCCTCCTTGCAAGAACTCTTTGATGATTTGATCGGATCTCTTGCGTTCATATGTCGGGCCTTTTGTTGCGCTCACACATGAACGCTGGCCAAGATGGGTTCCGCGACGGGGGTCCCAAACACTTGATCGGGCGATGTCACGTTGTCGGCAACTTAACGGGTGGGGGATAATACGGTTGAGATGACCTCATCGATGCCGATACCGATGAAGCCGCCCCTTCGTTCCGAGATGATTGCGCCCCTTGATTCCGGGATGATCTCCCCCCCTTTTTAGTGGGGTCTGCAGGCAGTAATTGTTGTCAGTTCGTTCAAGTACGGTGTCAAGCTTTTCGAGGCAGATTTCGTCGTAGGCTTTCGCCGCTGAGTTCGATGCGGTGGGCATTGTGGACGAGGCGATCCAGGATGGCATCGGCGCAGGTGGGTCCCCGATGACGCCGTGCCAGGCCGATACGGGGAGCTGGCTGGTAATGATCGTGGAGCGACGGCCATAGCGGTCCTCGAGGATTTCCAGCAGATCGTGACGGGCTGGTTCGTTGAGCGCCCCAGTCGTCCAAGATCAGGACTTGAACATGGCCGAGTGTGCGTTGCAGTCGGGCATACCTGCCGTCGCCACGAGCGAGCACAAGTTGGGCAAACAGCCTTGGGACGCGCTGATAGAGAACGGAACGATCGTCTCGGCAAGCCTTGTGACCGAGAGCGCAAGCTAACCAACTTTTCCCGACACCTGAGGGTCCGCAAATGGCCAGATTGTCATGAGCGCTGATCCAGTCGCCGCCGAGCAGCTTCATGAAGAGCGCGCGATCGAGGCCGCGCTCGCTGCGGTAATCGACGTCCTCCGGCGTCGCCTGGTGACGCAGCTTGGCGAACCGGAAGCGTGCAGCAAGCTTGCGATCGTAGCGGGAACTTCATTCCCGTTCGAGCAGCAGTCCCAGCCACTCGGGGTGCGAGAGATGTTCGGCTTCGCCGTTGGTGACGAGCTCCCCAAAGGCCTTTGCCATGCCGGCCAGGCCCATGGAATTGAGTTTATCGAGTGTTGGATGGGCAACATTCTTCGTTCTCCTTAGTGATAATAGCGAGGTCCACGGATGTTTTCGTGATGGATAGGCTCATGCGAGGCTGGTCCATAGGTGGAGGCAGCTCGATCGAGATGATTGTCGAGAATGGAGCGTACTGAACCGTAGGTCCGGGCCCCGATCTCCAACGCACGGCTGCAAGCGGCATTCACTCTGTCGCGGCCAAAGCCTTTGTTCAGGCGGATAATTCCCTGCAGGCTCGAAAGCCCTGCTCCGGGTGCGGCCTATCGGCGAGGATCTTCTCGCACAGCAACGCAACCTCCGCCCGATGGAAGAAGCCTCAAGTTGAATGCGTTCGATCGTATTGGCGGTGATGCGCGCCTCGACCTGCTCGCGAGCGAAGCGGCAGGGGACAGAGTAATAGTGCCGCTCGATCTCGACGTGGTAATCCAACCCGGCACGCCGGATACGCCATTCCGCAAAGACATAGCGTTCCACAGGCAATAGCCTTAAAGCGCGGGTCGGTCGAGCTCTTCGAACAATTGGCGGCGCGTGATGCCAACCCGGCGAAGAACACGCTTGTCGTTAAGATCATGCAGCAAATCGGCGATCGCCGCATTGACCTCGCCCAAACTGTAGAAGGTGCGATGGCGAAGGCGGCCTTGTCGCGAGGACGGCGTGGCCGCGTCGGCAGAACGGCACTGCCATAGTGCGCTGCCATTGCACAATACGTCCTGTTGACCTGGGGATCGAAGTGGCACGCCTTGATGATCGCCACCTTGGCATTGTCGGGAACCAGCAACGCTGGCGCACCACCGAAGAACTCCAGCGCCTGAACATGGCATTCGACCCAGTCGGGAAGCGTCTCGGTCCAGCGCGCCTGCGCGAACGAAAGGCTGGATGCTCCCAGGACCGCGACAAATAAATGGGCCTGTCGTGTCTTGCCGGACAATCGGTCGACTACGACGGTAACGGTATCGCCCGCATAATCGACGAACAGCTTATCGCCGGCCGCATGATCCTGCCGCATCGTCACCGGCAGCTTCAACGCCCAGCCCCGGTACAGGTCACAGTAGCGACTGTAACGATAGCCATCCGGATGATGACCGATGTATTCATCCCATAGGATCTGCAGCGTCATATGCTTGCGCTTCAGCTCGCGATGAACCTGCGCCCAATCCGGCTCCGGAGCGCGACGGTGCCCAATCTTCGTCCCGGCCGCCCTGTAGAGCGCCGCCTCCAGGACGGCATCGCTGACCTCGTCACCCAGAGGCCACGACAGCCCGGCTACCGCCGCACGCCGTAGCGTCTCGCGCACCGTCGAGGGCGCAGTTCCAACCCGCACCGCAATCGACTTGTGCCCAAGTCCTTGCTCAAAGCGATATCTCAATATCTCGCGGACACGCCGCATCTCCAGTCTCTCCGCAGGAATCCCGTTCCTTCCTCTTCGACGTCAAAGGAAGAAACTTCACACCTGCAGACCACCCTTGCCAGATGCCTCAAAGGGGGCGGCATCATCTCGGAACAAGGGGGCGACTATTTCTCGGAATTGGGGGGCGACATCATTTCGGAATCAGGGGGCGGATTGCCTCGGAATTTGCACTCATCGACCACCAGCTACAAGAACCACCGATTTCCACCGCAGATTATCGCCCGTGCGGTCTGGCTGTATTTCCGGTTCCCGTTGAGCCTGCGGCTGGTCGAGGGAATGTTGCTGGAGCGCGGTATCGTCGTCTCTTACGAAACGATACGGCGATGGGGCCGCAAATTCGGGGCAGCCTACGTCAAGCAGCTGCCTAGAAAGAAGCCGTTGCGGAAAGATATCTGGCATCTGGACGAGGTCGTGATTTCCATAGGCGGCCGAAAGCATTGGCTGTGGCGCGCCGTTGACCAGGAGGGCTACGTTCTCGACGAGATCGTCCAGACCCGCCGCGATACCAAGGCTGCCAAGCGATTGCTGGTCAGGCTGCTGAAGAAGCAAGGTCTGTCGCCGAAGGCGCATCGTCACCGACAAACTGCGCTCATACGGCGCGGCAAAACGGGATGTAATGCCCGGCGTCGAACATCGATCGCACAAGGGCCTTAACAATCGCGCAGAGAATTCTAACGTGCCGCTTCGAAAACGAGAGCGGATGATGCAGGGCTTTCGATCCGTCGGAGGTTTGCAACGTTTCATCTCGGTCTTTTTCAGCAGTCCGAAATCTTTTCGTCGTGCCGCACCAGAGACACTCAACCCTAGCCACCCATATTCATCGGATCGCCATGGCGCAGTGGAAAGCCGTGACCGCTGCAATTGCATGAGTTTACCGACAAGCGACTTTACGGCCGTTGATCAAACAACGTGACATCGCCCCTACAGCCCTTGCCGGAAAGCACGGCCATCACGCGCGAGCTAGACCATTCATCGGGACACCGGCCCTCTGGCCAACGACCAACTAGCGCTGTGGTGGTTAGAATAGGGATGATTGCACCCCTTTTATCAAACATGAGATACGTGCATCATCTATTCTTAACACTGTGGCACGTACATCATTGCGAAAGAACGATCGTGAAAACGCTGAATCTTGCATCGATTGACTTGAACCTTTTAGTGGCATTGGAAGCCCTATTAGAATACCGGAACGTCACACATGCGGGCCACCACGTCGGCAGGAGTCAACCGGGGATGAGTCGGGCGTTGGCGACGCTTCGGAGCATTTTCAATGACGAGCTATTAGTTCGAGCCTCAACCGGCTACGTGCTTACCCCTCGCGGTCAAAGACTGGCCAAAAGACTACCAGCGGCGATGAACAACATTCGGGACATGATGACTGAAGGCAATCTCCCCACAATGGAATGGGGACCGAAAACAATCGTGGCGATGCCTGATCACCAAACGCTTGTTTTGTTACCGCACCTCCTGCAGCGGGCGCCTCACCTCGAAATCGCCCCCCATTCACTCTTCAGTGGCTTACTCGAGGGACTTGAGCAAGGCGATTTCGATTTAGCAGTTGGGCAAATCTCCTCCGCTCCGCCCGGCTATTTGCGGCGCAGCCTCTATACTGACCAGCTCGTGTATTTGCTACGACACGACCACCCGGCTTTGGCGCAGGATTGGACAGTTGAGAGCTTGAAGGCGTTGCGTCACGCTGGCACTAACTCCGACCTCCCTATACGAGACGGCCGAATTTATGACGAACTGCCATACGTGGACTTACCGGATCAGAATCCGACGCGGTTTTCGCATGTACTAACGGCCGCGATGGTGGCGGCCACGAGCGATTTGGCCTTGGCGGTGCCACGCCGGGCTGCGGCACGTATTTCCGAGATGCTGCCGCTCACGGCTGTTGACCCACCCGTGGAACACAAACCCTACGAGCTAATGTTGATTTGGCACGAGCGGTGTCATCGCGACCCTAGGCATCAATGGCTGCGCAGCGAGTTTGTCGCAGCGGCCGCGGCGGGAGCGACCTGAGACGAGCACGACGTCGCCAGCAGCAGATGTTCGCCGCGAGTGAACGGCTATCGCGAGCGAGATGAATCATTTCGAGTAACTTGATTCAGGGAGCTCCTAACAGCGAAGGTGTTGACTATGAAGGCACGCGTCCGAAGGTCACCGGAATCTCTTTTGCAACGGCTGGCTAGCTTTTATGTGCGCTTACCCGTTACGGCAGGCCTGCGTCTGGGCGGTCCCGCCGGTGGTGTCGCGAACCCTAAAAGGTTACTCAGCTCCGCAATCGCACTTTATGTCGTATTGGTGATGGCACTTTCACTGAGTTGCTGGTCAACTATTCGACTCGAATACTACCGAATTGAAACCCGACAATCATTTAATAAGGCTTTTGAAGCGGCGATTACTTCAGAAGAAACCCGCTTGAGCATCACCCGGGTTGCCGGTTGGCTTCGTCTAGCCAGCAAGACCAGTCAAATGGTGCCGGAGTACGGCCACGAAGTAGAATCTGCCGTCAACAATATCGATCTACTGCAAACCTTCGAATTCCTGAGAGGGAAGAACAGCAACCTATTAGTCCGAACGCGCGAACTCATAAAGACGCACCTTAGTCCAATCGGATTGAAAGGCGGAGACTATGATCAAGCGCTCCGTTACGCGGATCAAATTGACAGAAATTTGACAGGAATTTACGGTTCGGCGGTCGAACACCGCAGGAACTTGGTAGAGAAGGCACAAGGTGCGCGCAGCACGGAATGTAGCTTTCTTGTATTCGGATCATGTCTAGTTTTAGTCATTGTTGGCATTAATACGATTGTTCAACACCGCGAATTTGCCGCGCGCCGCGATGACTACGTTCGTTCCTTTGCATTGCTTCACGCGCACATGACCCGATCACGAGTTACTTCGCTTCGATTATTTCTGGACCGCCTTGGTGACCAACGTTCAGCTCTACCCGAAATGCTTCGGGCTGCGCTAGACGCGGTGAACGAACTCGAACGAATCAACAATGCGCTCGTGCGGATCGTTGCTTCTGAACGAGACCCCCGAACACAGGCGCTCGGCAAACTCCTTCATCGGATAGGCAGTACACCCACCAGCAATATTCGGTTGGAAATCGAAAACGATGCACAATTCCTACAAGTTCCTGGCGTTCAAGTTCACTTGATCGTCGAAGAGCTCGTTAATAACGCTATAACTGCAGTTAGCGGAAAGAAAGACGCGCAAATAACGATCCATGCGCGTCTCCTCAAGCGACGCTACTCGTTCGCCCGCAGGATCCTAATTCAAATCTCGGACACCGGCAGAGGCATGACGTCAGACGAGATGCGCAAAGCCGCAATGCCATTCTTTTCAACCGGCGCGGGCTCGCGCATTGGCCTGGGGTTAACAAGTTGCATCAAAATGGTGAACGCCATGAGTGGCGACATCAGAATCACTTCGTCGCCGGGGGTCGGCACCGTCGTCAGTGTCCTGTTGCCGGTTCTGAAAACCACACACCTCCCTGAATGAACTGGGTAATCCCCCCGTTTTTAGCGGGGCTCTGCAGTAGAATTCACGCAGCCATTTTCAATTTCTGTGCGGGTGTGATGCCGCCGATGCCCATATTGGGCCGTTCGTTGTTGTAGGTCCATAGCCACTGTGTGGCGAATTTCTGTGCCTCCTCGATGCTTTCGATGATGTTCTGGTCGAGCCATTCATGGCGGACGGTGCGGTTATAGCGCTCGACATAGGCATTCTGTTGCGGCTTTCCGGGCTGGATGTGGTTCAAGGCAATCCCTTGTTTCTCGGCCCATTCCATGAGCTTGCCGCTGACATATTCCGGGCCGTTGTCCACCCGAATGGCGTATGGTTTGCCTCGCCATTCGATGATCTGGTTCAGACTGCGGATCACGCGTTCAGACGGTAGCGAAAAGTCCACCTCGATGCCGAGCCCCTCGCGGTTGAAGTCATCCAGCACATTCAGCAGCCGAAACTGCCTGCCGTCCTCCAGGCGGTCTGCCATGAAGTCCATCGACCAGACCATGTTCGGTTGATCCGGGACGATCAGCGTATCGGGTTTGTCCCGCTTCAAGCGCTTTCTTGGCTTGATCCGCAGGTTCAATTCCAGCTCGCGGTATATCCGGTAGACCCGTTTGTGATTCCACAGATGCCCCCGGACATTGCGCAGGTAAAGGAAGCACAGGCCGAAGCCCCAGCTCTTCTTTGCTCGCGTCAGCCCGATGAGGAGATCGGCGATCTGTTCGTTCTCCTCGTTCAGCTTGGTGCTGTAACGATAGCAGGTCTCGCTGACCTCGAAGGTGCGGCAGGCGAGCGCAATGCTCACCCCGCGCAACGCCACTGCTTTCCCGGCCATCTCCCGGCGTTGAGATGGCCGCGTCACTTTTTTCCCAGAGCCTCTTTGAGCAGTTCGGCCTGCATGCTCATCTCCGCATACATCTTCTTCAGTCGACGGTTCTCGTCTTCCAGAGCCTTCATCTGACTGATCATCGATGCGTCCATGCCCCCATACTTGGCCCGCCATTTGTAAAATGAGGCCGTGCTCATCCCGTGCTCCCGGCATAGCTCGGGTACAGGGACACCACCTTCTGCCTGGCGCAGGATGGCCATTATCTGTGGTTCGCTAAATCTGCTCGTCTCATCGAAATCTCCTCGATCATAAAGCCGGAGAAAATTCCACTTTTGAAGCCCATTAATTGGCGGGGGGATTACCATTATCATGGAATACCAATCTTGCATGACGGCCAGAGACGAATCGGCCGTATCATACCCATGATAGATACCTAATGGCGAAGGAGAGACCGCGATGCGCAATACAGGTTGGGAATCGTCCGACGAATCGTCCGACTCTAGTCCCGAACAAAATCTCGAGGCTGATACTTGGATCAGGAATTTGAGAGGGGAAGATGTGGCGCAGCAGCTGAGCGACCTCCATTTAGGCCGTGGTGCAATTCGGCGTACGTCCATGGGTGGGTCGATGCGCATGCCGGTGCAGCCTTCCCTGCGAGACAACAACATCAGCGGCGCGCGCCACAGCACAGACCAGTCTTACGAAGCCTCGAGCCGCTCGCGGTCCGGGCTTTCGACCTCCTCGCAGGAGGAGCCGATAACCCGACAGCCGAAAAAAAAAGGATTCTTTGCAGCAGCCGCACATAAAGTGAAGAAGGCCTTCGCTCAAAGGAGCGGCAAGAAATCGTCGAAGGACTGGACGCGGGAGCCGGAAACGGTCGTTGAGACGACGTTTCGCGTCGATCATGCCAAGAAGCAGCCTGCGGGCTCTGCCGACGACCAGCGCCTCATTGATGAGGCGGTCGCGACGGCAACGGGGAATGATTATGCGGAGAGCTACATCGCAACTAATCGGTCCGCTCTTCGCAGATTATCCGGCGAGCTCAACTCTCGCGGATCCAGTCTAACTCAACTTAGTGACCAACAGCTGCGCGCATATGTTGACGCCGAGCTCGAGGGGGGTGCTTATTATAAAAAAGCGCTGAGAATGCTTCAGAACCACAGAGATACCCTTCCGTTGGAGGAACGGTATCAGCCAATGGATCAAGCGCCACCGCCGACGCGCACGGGAGCAGTGCGTCGTCCCTCTCCTGAAGACCTGGCCCTCATAAATAAGGCAATGGAGACGGCGCGCGGAAGGTTAGCCCCGGTGACCATTTCCCAGTATGCTACGCCTCTTCGCAGGTTAGCTGAGGCGCTCCGGTATTGCGGCCAGAGCCTTACCGGAATCGAGAACGCGACGAGGCTGAAAAACCGTGTTGCGGAGTTGGGCCTGGATAGCCCCGAAATGGCCGGCGGGTTGCGCATGCTTGAGTCACACCGCGAGGCCCAGCGGACGCAAAATTCGCAGGATGTAGGCGGAAGCCTTCAACCTTTTCCGTGGCAGGTCGTAGTTCCCCGGAGCCAGATAGATCCGTCGTCAGAGGTCCCGGCGATCGCGCCATACTCGAACACCTTCGGTTGGCCAGACGGTTCGCAGCAGAACTGGCAGGAGGATGTGGCGGCAGGGTTCTTAGGCTACGCGCCACCCCCGCCCCAGATAGATCCGTCATCGGACGGTTGGCAGCAGAACTGGCACTTTAACCCGCCCTTAACGCCGGAGTTCGGCTTGACGCAGAACGAGCTACCTCCACCGACACCAGAAGAACGCCCCTGGGACAATACGCGTCAGTCATCGGACGGTTGGCAGCAGAACTGGCACTTTGCCCCGCCCTTAACGCCGGAGTTCGGCTTGACGCAGAACGAGCTACACCCTCCGACACCGGAAGAACGCCCCTGGGACGCGGCCAATATTCCGGATTTCGGCTCTGTCGTCGGCCGTTGGCAGCACGGCCGCCAGCCTGCCCCGGACGTTCTAACCAACGCTCTAATTGCACACGGCCTCATGCCAGCCTGGAACTCACAGACACACTTGTTGATCAACCACGAGCTTTACACGGCCGAGCTGCAGTGGGACGGAGGTGTTTTTCTCACCCATCAATCCGGAGCTTGGCTCGGCGACAGAGATTGGCTGCACGACCGGCACATCGAAAGGGATTTCATTCGCCTAAGGGGTGAGTTGCAGAGAAACCACCCGCATCTCGCCGCTCGGACGACGCTGGTGGATCCCGCGGTAGTGCAACTTATGCAGACGGACCAGTTAAGGGCGTTCCAGTACATGGTCCGCGGCCAACCCGGTACCGCGCAGGAGGGTGCCGAGGATGCAGCCGACTTCGTGTTCATTCCAGTGACTGACGCCCAGGGTGGTGATCCCAATCAGCGCGGCACCCACTGGTCGCTGCTACTCCTTGATCGCCGCGATCGAAACAGCCCGATTGCCTATCACTACGACTCCGCCGACGACTACAACGCCGACGCTGCCGAACGGGTCGCAAGGGGGGTGGGAGCCAGGGTGATCCGAATGGGGATGGCCCAGCAGCCGAACAATCATGATTGCGGCGTCTTTTTGCTGGAGGCGGCGCGGGCGCTGATTGGACAATTGACACGAGGACAGCCCCCGCGGGACCTCGACAACCTCGTCGCCGATCGGCGAGCACTCCAGGCCCGATTAAGGGACTTTTAAAGGGCGAAGGGATCGAGGTTTGGGCGGCTGGGGCTTTGGTGCATGAATGGTTTCTGAACGGTTCGGCGATAGGCAAACAGGATCGCAATCAGCTTGATCCGAGTGCCATGCCGTACAAACACAACGCCAATCGTCGTCATCACATCGCAAAGATGAACTTCAGGGTGACGAATTGGCCGGAGTACGAGGCAGGCCTGCGTCGGCGTGGACAGTCTTACACTGTGGATGACGCCGGAAGCATTGGCCGGATGGCATGCACGACGGCGAAAAACGCGAGGTGGTCAACCCCGTAATTCCGATCTTGCCATCGAAACGGCCCTGACCCTGGGCTGTGTGTTCGGAATGCGGCTGCGCCAGACCGAAGGGCTCATGAATTCGGTGTTCGATCTTATGGGACTTGAGATACCCGTCCCCGATCATACGACGCTGAGCCGTCGGGCACAAACGTGGAAGCTGCCGGCCCAACGAAACCCGCCTCTGCCGGACGGCCCGCTGCATGTGCTGGTCGACAGCACGGGGTTAAAGGTGTACGGCGCCGGGCAATGGCTTGAGGAGAAACATGGCGCCAGATCACGCCGCAACTGGCGCAAATTCCATCTGGCAGTGGATGCCAATAGTGGCGAGATCATTGCCCATAGGCTGACCGATCAGGGCACGGATGATCCTTCCCAGGTGGAGCCGTTGCTCAGCCAGATCGACGGCGAGATTGACCAGTCACCGCCGACGGAGCCTATGATGGCAAGCCAACCTATCAGACGGTCCTGCAGCACAGCGCAACCGCGAACGTCGTCATTCCACCGCGTTCGACGGCGGTGGAAAGCAATGGTGATACAGGGCCACCTGATCAAAGAGACAAGCACATAGCGGCGATCGCAAAAGACGGTCGGCTGCAATGGCAGGCGGCCACCGGCTACGGCAAGCGTCCACTGATCGAAACCGCCATCGGGCGATACAAGGGGGGCTGATCGGGCGACGTGTGCGGGCTCGTTCGTTCGCCACCCAGCAGACAGAGGTCGCCATCGGTTGCATCGTCCTCAACCGCATGCTGGCATGTGGACGCCCGGAGTCTGTCCGGCGTCAAGTCAGGCAGGCATAATACCAACATGCGTTGATCAAAACCGATGGGCCCACTGGCGCAGTCCAATAGACATTATGAGCTTCGGCGTGACGTGCCATCCGGCTTGATCGAGGATGAGGACCGCGTGAGCGCCGTCATCGACTGCCTGGCTGATTTCCAGCAAATTCATGGCGTCGGTATCGCAACAGGGCAATACGAGGCCCGCGCCCTTACCTTGCTTGGGGCAGATGGCACCGAAAATGTACGCCCACATCGTCCGTTGATCCAATGGCGCTGAAGGTCGGGTACCACGGCGAGCCCATCGGCGGGTGATCTTGTTTTTCTGACCTATGCGCGCTTCGTCGGCCCACCAGAGTTCGATCTCGGTATTCTTCGGGAGGCTGTTTCTGATGGCTGCCAATGCGGCAGGGAACTCTTTTTAAAAGCGTCCACTTCGAGTTCATTCTGGGCGTAGTGGCGCGGCCGGGCAGACAGCTTGGCAAAGCCGAGAGCCTTCAATTCACGACCAACCGTGGTCTCGTCCATCGAGATCCGGAATTCCTGGAAGATCCACCTTGCGCCGCCACCGAACGACACCGTCGATAGCCGGGATCGGACCACGCTCTACAATCTTGGCCAAGGCCTGGCGCTCATCAACATTCAGCTTGGGCCGATTGCCAGGAGCCTTGCCGTTGAGGACCCCGGCAAACGCGTGTTCATTGAAACGAACGACCCAGTCGCGAACAATCTGCAAGGTCACGCCCCCGATCCGGGCCGCATCTGTACGCGAGCCACCGTCATAAATTTCCGCCAACGCCAAAAGCCGCCGCGCTTGAGCGGCATCCCTGGTCCCTTTCGCGAACTGCCGCAGAGCAGGACCATCAAAATCATCGCGCAATGCAATCGCCGAACCCATTGCAAATCTCCCGTTTGCTCGATTTTCACCGATTCGGGAATCCCAAAAGAATCGCACTCTGCGCTCGCTGGTATAACCGACAACATCAAAGGCCGATATGCGTTCGATTCATATCCGCTCACCAACGCCATTCCCAATACGACGGCGATCTCGCGGGAGCTCCTCCCGCTTCCGGCAAGCCGAAGCATTTGTCTTAATTGTCTCATGGTCAGCCTTCTCTTTGCCGGCATCAAAATGTCCTCGTTCATCGCGAGGTGATTGATGCCAAAGTTGCTGACCCAAGGGATATCTTCGGTGCCGACAACTGGCCGGTTTTTGATTGGAATGGCGGCCGGCTTCAGGTCGGAATCCGCACCACATCTAGAGCGTTCTGAGGGCACCAGCCCTAGATAGGCCATCAATTGCCGCGGGTTTGTGAAGCGGCTCAGATCGCCGAGTTCGGCAATTATCGTCGCCGCCGTCACCAGAGCCATGCCAGGTAACGATTGCAGTGCGACCACCACTGGGGCCAATGACCAGTCGCCCAGCATGGTCTCGATCTGCTTCGTCAGCCGATCTCGCCGCTCAGTGGCTGCGTCGATCGTGGCGATGTGATCCTCAAGCACGATATTGTGGATTGGCTGCTCAAAGCGAAGACCGGGCAACCAACGTCGATGCATCTGTGTCCAGGCTGGGCGGCCGTAGTGAAAGCCGTGTCGGAGTAGAAATCCGCTGAGCTGCTGTCGGGCCTGACGCAGGCTGCGGACCGCGGCAAGCCGTGCCCTTACCAAATCACGCATCGCCTCATGAGCGGCATCGGGTATCCAGTCAATTCCCCGGCGCGATGTAATCTCGCCAAATTGTTGGCGTCGCGGCGGTCCGTCTTGATACGATCGCCGGGTTTTTTGGGATCAACGACGGCGCAACGACCACCAGTCGTGCCCGGCATCCGATAGCTGTCGCTGGATACCGTAGCCGCACGGACCTGCTTCGTAGCAGAACTTTAAGGCTCGACCCGGCTGAACCAACTTGGTCAGCAGGCGCGACAGAGCCGCAGGGGTGTTGGTGATTTGGCCAAATGCACGCACGTCACCACGCTCACCGCCATCAGCAAGCGCTACCGCGATCGTATCTTTGTGAACATCCAAACCAACATATATGATAGTCTCGTTCATGCCGTCTCCTATGCATGAGGCTCTGTGCGAGGTTAACTTACGCAACCCTCGATACCTGCATATTGTGAGACGGGTCACCTGGTCCCCAGGCGAACATTTAGTCTAGCTGTTCAAATTTCCCGAGCCACCTCTGTCGGGTCATGCCTTTGCAGAAAATCCGAGCTGAATGCGCTTAGCGCGCAGGATTGCCTTAAGGACATCGATTCCAAACTTGAGGCTTTCTGCTTCAGCATCGATGGAGATACCTATCGTGGCGGTGCCCTTGGCTTCATTGAGCGCGACCTCCTCTAAATCATCAAACCACTTCTGACCTTTACCTTCTTGAATTTTCGATAAGTTCTCAATCGCCACCCAAAGTGCCGATTGAACTGCTATGAGGGCGGCGCCGAGGTTTTGTTCATTTGCGCCGGAGATAGACACGATAGGTTCTTTTCGGTATTTCATGGTGTTCCCTACATAGGATGGAAATTGGCCGAGCTGGCCCCTCAGCAACAGTGTTGTTGGGGCTGGTTCCATGTTTTTAAGAATAATGTTGCTCACGATGATGAGCTTTCGCATGGCGGCGACGATGGCAACCTTGGGCGGCGCGCCCGCGTCGCGCAGCCTTTTGTGGAAGGTCTTGATAGCCGGGTTGCAACGGATGGCCGAGAGCGTAGCCATATAGAGGGTCGCATCGGACGGTGCGCGGCCGCCGGCGATATGGCGTTGTCCACGCCATGTGCCGCTGTCGTGAGCGATGGGGGCGACGCCGACGAGGGCGGCGAGCTTCTTGTCGTCGATGGCGCCGAGTTCGGGCAGTTCGGCGATGAGCACGGCGGCACTGACCTCGCCGATGCCCGGCACGGTCAGCAGCAGATTGCGGCGTGCGGCCATGTCGGGCTCGGCCTCGATGGCGAGCGCGATGGCGGCATCGACGCGGGCGAGCTGAGCCTTGAGGGCGGCGAGGGTCTCGCCAATCAGCGCTGCGACGGCCTCAGGCGCATGCTCGAGGCGGTTCTTCTCGGCGACCGCCATGTCGATGAGTTGGCGACGGCGGGTGACAAGCGCAGCAAGCGCGATGCGGCCGTCGTCGATATGGGGGATCTGTGCCGGCCGCATCGCTCTGGCGAAGTGGAGCGTGACGCGGGCGTCGACCTGATCGGTCTTGGCCAAACGACCGCTGGCCCTGGCGAAGTCGCGCACCTGGCGGGGATTGACGACGGCGACGGCAATACCGGCGGCCATAAGCGTTCTGACGATTGCCATCTCGTAACCGCCGGTCGCCTCGACGACGACAAGCTCTGCGCCGGCCACTGCCGCAGTGAGTGCGACACAGCCTGGCGCATTGTTGTCGAAGCGGACAACGGCGCGTTTGCCCTCAACGGCAACGTCGAGATGGGCCTTCGAGACATCGATACCGACCATGAAAGATTGCTGGATATGCATGACTGCTCCTCCTTGCAACGCGGGCTCGAAGCCCAACCAACCGTTCGAGCGAAGACATGGCGACGGAGATGCTTGCTGAGGCACGAGTTCAAGACCCAGGATGACACGCATCTCCGCCGCGCAGCCCCTTAATACAGCAACGGCAACGTACAAGGTTGAGGTCGGTTTAAGCATGCGCGCCATCGACGAAAGGGGCGCGCTGCGGTGTGGGCCATGGTTGCAATCTGGGCCATCGGTCATGGCGCCGTGCTCGAAGACGACGGGCGGGTATCCCGCGCTTAAACGCTGGGGCGTACTCATGTCCCCATCACCCGACTCTGGCTGGCGGCGATGATGGGCGGACCGCCAGGGATCTGTTCTGCCGAGAGGCATAGAGCGGTAACTGGATTAATGAGGACGGGCTGACCATTGACCCGTATGCGCGTGGCGGCGGCGATCCAGCGTGTTGTCACACAGGGCTGCGGTTTGCCGTCTGGAAGCGTGAAGGCGCAGCCGGCCACCAGTCCTTGGTCAGTCAAGACCGCCACGGGCATGTACGAGACGGAGACGCGCGGCGAGGTAGTTTTTACCACAGTGAGGATGCCGCCGTGCGGGCAGCTCGCGATGGTACCTGTGTGAAGGACGGTACCAGGCATCAGGTCACCACAAGCGCTTCGTTGTTGATCATAACCGAGGGACCCAATATCTGAACCGAGGCTCCCTGGCTGTTCGTGAGAGTGATTCCGGCGGCGCCGATTTCGATGACTTGCGTACCGGTTGCGGCCTTCACTGAGAGTCGAATTTTGTCAGGGCTCAGTTCGATCCTGCTGCCGAGTGCCGCCGCAGCTGACGTCAGGAGGTATTGATTCTCGACCTCGATGGCATAGATATTCCCGACCTTGACGTTATGATCTTTCTGCGCTTTTAGAAAGACTTCCTCAAAACCTTGTCTATCCTCGAACCGCAGTTCGTTGTAATCTGCAATTGTGCCGCGATCGGTGTGCGTTCGGAAAGTGGAGCGGGTCTGGTTGGCCGGCAAGACCTCGGGCGGCAGGTTGGAGCCGTTGTAGACAACCCCGGTCACGAGTGGACGGTCAGGGTCGCCATGGACGAAATCCACCACAACCTCTTGACCTATCCTTGGAATTAGCAGGCAGCCGAAGCCCTTGCCCGCCCAGTTTTGGGCTACCCTGATCCAGCAGGAGCTACTTTCGTCCTTGTTGCCCTGGCGATCCCAGAAAAATTGGACCTTGATCCGGCCGAACTGATCTGTGGCGATTGTCTCACCCTTCGAGCCCACCACGACCGCCGTCTGCGGCCCCTTGATAATGGGCACCGGCGTGAGGCGCGGCGGGCGGTACTGGGTGCTCGCAGAGATGATCTCGACCTTACCACGATAGAGAAAGCGCTCAAGATCGCGGCCGGCGACCCCTCTCGACGGATCGTCTCCAACATCCCCCAGAACCATGAATTCGTTTGCAATCGCCAAAAAGCGCTGAGTGGCCTTCGGGCGCACACCCCCTTCGCCGTAATTAAAAGGATTGGCCGCCTTGAAGATGGATCCTGTTGTGATCTGGCGAGCCGTAGTCTCAATGCTCGCGCGATAGTAATTACACGCGAGTTCTTCCGCGCGGATCGCGGCGTAGAAATCGCCATCCCCTTTTTGCTTGTAATCTCCGGGATAGTTGAATGTCTCTTTCAATGTTGGGGAAACGACTGAAGTCAGGGACTCCGATGCCATGACAGGGGCGCCAGAACGGTTGATACCGGCATTCATTGCGGGTGGAATGCCTCCTATCCGCACGGATGGGAGGTGCGCGATAGCAGTGAGCTCTGCCATCGGCTTCTCATAATCATAGTCCTTGAGAACGACCTTGGAAGGCTGCAGTGACACGACTTCGCTCCAGTCCAAGATTAAATCATCATGATGAAGGTTTCGGGCTGGCCTAAGATTTGGATGGGTCTCCACGGTCTCAGGCATGCATGTCGCGTGGCTCGAAAGGTTGTCGACAAGAACCAGATCATGTACGTTCGCCCCGTGTTCAAAATAGTAGTATATGCCGTCCTGCTCCATTAAGCGGCTGACAAAGTTCAAATCCGACTCGCCATACTGCACGCAAAAGCTACGCCGAGGAAACCGCCCGACTGTACGGTTCTTGAAATTTTGTTTGTGTTCTTGAAGGATGGACGTAATGATTTCGATGCTGGTCTTGTTCTGGAAAATCCGACTGTTAGTACGATAGTCGAGTAAGAAGAGCGAGGGACGTACCTCTGCAACGTAGTTTAGGTGCTCGGTGGCGTGCAGCCCGAGATATTCGAACCGAGTGATTACGCCGTTGAAAAAGCGCGTTGCCGCGTCCTTCAGCTTAAGGCCGACCGTCAGGGGTTGGCCAGGAACTTTGGCGAAATTCTGAATCGGAGTCGGGGCGGCGAGCATGACTTTGTAAAGGAAGGGTTGCGACAGGCGTTCGGTGCCTTTGAGCCAGCGAATAGTGACATCTCCCGGTTGGAATGCGGCCGATGTAATCGCGACAAATCGATTGTGCTTCAGAAGATTTTTGATTTTAGACTGGGCCATAATGGATTTCCGCTAGTTTTGCTGCTAGAGCGCCGCAGCGCTTCGTTCACTTGGCTGAAGAGACACGGCCGGAGCCGCAGATGAAAATATGAAAGGCGGCACGAGGGACTTCGTTGATGAGCCCCGCCGATTGGCCTCCACCGCCGCCGCCGTTCAGTTGCGTTGACTTGATAATCCCCAGGGCGCCAACCTATCTTATGCTGCAGCACCTTCGTTCCTTGATGAAGAAGGTGGATTTCGGGTTTGAGATAACTGCAGTTGGCGGCTGATGGTGAGTTGGGTGCGGGGGAGGTCCAACAGGGTCAGCAACTTGTTCGGCAATTGGCCAACGGGCATATGCTATTGCGGCGGCAAGACTAGGGGCGATATGTTTTGGCCGGACCGCGCCATATGGATGGCGCTCTCGCAACGAAACCGTCCGCATCCTGTTCTTCTGATCACGCGGTACCGTTATCGGTGGGCTGTAGGTGCTCACTGGCGTCAAGGTCTTAATAGTCTTAGTAAAGGTCGCTCGCCCTGCGAGAATGCCTTGGTCAACGCCACGATTTGGTATAGTCCGCCACAAATCTTGCTTGGCCGTGCTATTGAGCGGTTCGGGCTTCAATTCAAAATAAGTTGAATAGTGCGCCCCGCTAAATGTTGTCGCACTTTTGACTGTGACCTCGCGAAGGACACTCGACTTGCTGTTGAGACTCGTGCAGCTCAAATATTCCACTCCATGAGATTACTTCGAAGGTTGAACATCCGCGCCGGTCGGCAGACGCACGATTGGCGTCAGGGTCAGGTCGGCGGCATCATGAAGGATCCTGCGTTTGCCCACCCAACTGGTCCAGCCGAGCCTACCGCTATGTCCTAAAAGAACTTTCGGCACCTCTTTGTGGTCGAGAACAAGGTTGAGCTCCCAGTCCAGTTCATCACTCAGGTAGTTACGAATAATCGTGGCGAAAGTCTCGAGGTCACGTGCTCCTGGCAGTAGCCGCTCGTACTGAGCCAAGCCGAGCGGACCAATGACGATGCGGAAGCGGTGGTGGTAGACTTTGATCCTGCCACCAACAGTAGCTGTGCTTCCAACTGTGCCGGTGCGTGGATCACGACCCAGAAGGCAGAGCGAGCTGATAGGCAACTCAACCCATTTCGGAATAAATTCACGGATTTCGATGGGAGCCGCAAAGAAGCCGGCGAGAATGGCGGCTAGCCCGTCGGCATTGCGGGTTAGCGAGGCGAACCGTCCGATAAAGTGTAATTTAGCCAGATCGGGCATGGCGTCACGCCTATGAAGAGAGGTCATTCCAAAGCCTGCGAGGGCGCCGAGCTGCAGGGCAAAGCGATCTGCATGTGGCCGGTCATGGCTGACCGTGGGCTCGCTCTCCGCCCAGGCGCGGAAGAAGAGCGAGGCTAGTCGATGGTGAAATATATCGGTGAAGCGTACGAATGTTTCATCGGCAGCATTGCGCTGTCGAAATAGAGCAAACTCGGTCAGATGCAGAGGCAGCGGGCCGTTGGGGCCGAACAGGCCAAAGGTGTAGGTGGAGATACTGGCGGGACGGTTCCCTAAAGCCTCTGTCACGTGCGCGATAGACCGCGTCGGAAAGGCCAGCGTGGGCTGCTGTCCAAGTCGCACCCTATCTAAGTTCGGCCGGCTCGATTCCCCAAGCCGAGGGCCATCCCAACAAATTACATCGATGAGCCGCATAACCTGAAAGAAATCGTAGGCATGCGGCTCGGCCGCCACCGCACCAAGAAGGTGGTCGAGCTTGCTCTGCATCACAGGGCCGTCCGGCGACCAAGCATTGTGGGCCATCGCATCACCTTACCGCGTTGCAATGTCGAGACGACCATCTCCGTGAAGCTGTTGATTGATACATATCTCGCGAAGAACTGGTTGAGCACAGAAGTGAGAGGAAAAATACCCACGCCTTCGAAAGCCGCTTCGTCCAGGATAACGCTGATTTCGGTACCGCGTGCGACAGCTGCTTGTCCGCCGCCTGGCAGTCGCCGATCTATCGGTCGCGACTGGATTTCTCGTATGCCGTCGATCTGCCGTGCGGCAAGAGCATCTTCGGGATCGACGTAAAGGCGCAAGAGTTCGCGCAGCGCCTCTGCGCCCCCGTGACTGTTATTGTTAGAATTGGTGATCGAGAGATAGTTCAGCGACAGGTGGCTGATTAGCTTCCACGCCACATCTCCGCTCGCGGAGGAATGACGCGGCCTGCTTGGCAACGACAGGCACCGCGTGGCGGTAATCGGAGCTCCGATTTCGAGAGTGAAATCTGTTTCGTTTTGACCGATCGGAAGTAGCAGGGGAAGATGTCTATTCGAGCAAAGACAGCGCACCGACAACCATGAGATATCCACCGAATTGGGCGCCGCCCGCCGGTCGACCAGTGAGAGAAATGTTTCGCTGCCGACATAGCCAGTCCTGGCGCCGTTCAGATGCTGGTGCTCCGGCAGCAGTCGATGCTGTCGCCTAACGGTGTAATAGCTGTTGTTCTGCACCTCCCGTCCATGGGCGCTAATGCTGTAGAAAGGAAAAAACTGAACGGGGCCTGCTTCGCTTCTCTCTCCTTTTCCACTCATCTCGAGTATCGACTGAACTTCGAAATCAAGTGGCCTCATTCGGTCGACAACCAAATGATGCTCGTAATTCTGGTTACTCAAGTGGATGCGATCTGCTTGGCGCTCGAAGAGATTGATAGCCGGTGTCGCGAAGAGAGCGATGTTATGAGTTCCGACGTGACGTTCCAGCCGTGGCTCGGCACGGCCGAGCGCGAACACGATCTCGAGAGTATCTGTCGCCGACAGGCCCACCGCGTCGGCTAGCCCGCTGAGCTCGATGAACAAGGTTCGCTCCGCAAGCGCGAAATATTCCTGCAGCAGTCGATAACCGTCAAAGGAGCGCGGAACCGCCGGCAAAAGCGCAAAGTTGTCGTCCAGACCGCACTGCCGCAGTTCGCTGAGTGGGATTGTCTCCTGCCATGGGGGTGGCCGGCCAACTGGCCGAGCGACAATGGCGCGAGGATCGGCGACAAGCTGTTCGGCGACTGCCGCGCCGATGCCGCCGGGTCCAGCAAGGAAGAATGTCAGGGCACGAAGCGCGAGCTTGTTGAAGGGAATTCCATTCGTTGTCCGAAGGCGAAGTCGCAGCGCAGCCTTCACGTCTTGCAGGGGTGGGAGATTTAGAGCCGAAAGTTGCGACGGCGTGGTATAGTAGTCTACAGCACTCACCTCGATCGGCCAGAGATGGACGTCGTGAGCAGTGCGGAACTCGCAATGGGTGACTGCGTCTGAAGCGAGTTGGCCGAGCAGCTTCGTTCCGCGCGGCACCACATATCCCTGTTCAAACCGCCCGGCCAAGGGATCCGGTTCGAATCGGACGATCGTCGTCGATGGGATCGGAGACAGAAAATGTGGATAGACCAGTTCCAGCAGGTGCTGCGTGAAATCAGGAAAACGAGCCTGCAGCTTCAATTGGACACGCGCCGCCAGGAAAGCAAACCCTTCTAACAACCTTTCGACATAGGGGTCGGCAACTTCGGCTGATTCCATTCCGAGCCGACCAGCGACCTTTGGGAATGAACGAGCAAACTCTGCTCCCATCTCCCGGATATATGCAAGCTCATCATTGTATAATTGGAGAAGCCTCGGGTCCATCAGTTCCGCTCCGAGGTAGTTTCGACAATGCGAACGATCCCACGTCCTCCATCAACGTCAGTACGCATTACGATCCGCAGCGGCACTGGCTGCGCCCAGAGGTCAGCCTCAATTCTAAACCCAAAAGGGCCGCTACTATGAGCGTCAGGCAGCGGTGTAACCTTGACGGTTTCCGCGAGGAGACGAGGTTCGAAAAGTTGCAAACTATAGGCGATCTCCTGTCCTAAGTCGTTTGCGTCGAGACTTTCGACCGCGGCAAGAGCGCGGACTCCGTAATTGAGGGTGCTGGCTTCAACGTGGGGATAAGACCGGAGGTCTATGGTTGCGGCCAACTGAGTTGCGTTAAGCAGCCAGGACACGTCACGCAGGATCAGCGCTTGCATCTTGCTGAGCGAGAAATTGTAAAAGTTTGCCGATTCGAACGTAGCGCGCGGCGCGTCGTCCGTTAGCCGGTCGAGAAGCGATGGCTGAATCAAATTCCACTTGGCAATGACCATATTCAATCTCCATATGGAGTGCAAGAAGCCGGACGCGCAAAGCGCAACCCCTAGGGTGCGCTTGCCTCATGCGACAAGCCTGTTGAAGTCCGTACTGTTGGCGATTTGATTCCAAATACCCTCCCCAGATTTCGTAAGAACACCTTTATCGTCCTGCCCGTAGTAGATGATCTTGCAGGCGCCGAATCGGAAGGTAATCGTCTCCTCCGGGGCGTCCTCCGCATGTGCCCACTCGACCTTCTCGATCGCCAGCATGTTGAAACTCCAGTGCAGGAATAGGTTCGACGAGGCCGTCGCCCGTCCGGCGCCAGTCGACTTGAATAGCTTTAGATCAACGTTGTTGAAATGGGCACCGCGGCCACATGCTACATACAGGGGGGCAGAGGAGTTATCCACCTGCTTCTTAATGGTGAAGACTTCAAACTCGGCCTTACCGGACCCAGCGCCCGAGGTGTGTGGACCGATATTGAGCTTGTTCTCGAGCGAGAAGCTCCATTGGTCGCCAAGCGTGATGCCATCCTTTAGGATAATGGACTCCCCCTTCGGCTGGATTCCGTCTTTAGACGCTTGCGTGAAGCTCATGACTGCATCGAATGCCATTCTGAATGTCCTCTATTTGCCGTTTCGGATCGGTGGCCGAAATGGTCACCGATCAGCGTCGTCTTCGGAGGCGGTGTTTAGACTCAGGCCGAGCGAGCCGACGGGAGCCGCGATACCAGCCTCAGCGAGATAGTGAGGCCCTCTAGCTGATAGTGCGGTCGCAGATAGAATATCGCGGTGTAATAGCCAGGATTATCCTGGGTTTCCTCGACCTTGACCTCAGCGGATGAGAGCGGCTGTTGCGCTTTGCTTTCTTCGCTCCCCAACTCTGGCGAGGGGTGGACAAAGCCTTGGATCCACTGATTCAGCCACTCCTCGACCTCGTAACGTTCTTTAAAGGCGCCAATCTTGTCCCGGACCATGCACTTCAGATAATGGGCGAAACGGCAGGTCGCAAAAATATAGGGTAGCCTGGCGCTAAGCTCAGCATTCGCCGAGGCGTCTTGATCGTCGTATCTGATCGGCTTATTGACCGTCTGGGCTCCGACGAATACGCCCAGCTGCGTGTTCTTGCGGTGCAACAGTGGCAAAAGGCCATTCTTAGAGAGCTCTGACTCTCGCCGATCGCTGATTGCGATCTCAGTTGGGCATTTGAGGTCGACACCACCGTCGTCGCTTGGGAAAGTATGCACCGGCAGGTCCTCAACGAGGCCGCCCGATTCGAATCCACGGATTCTGGACAGCCAGCCGTAGAGCTTGAACGATCGCGTGATGTTGACACCCATAGCATAGGACGCGTTCGTCCATAGATATTTTGCACTGTCACTACCGTCAGCGTCCTCTTCAAAGGAAAATTCATCGACGGGATTGGTCTTAGCGCCATAAGGCAGCCGCCCGAGTATACGTGGTAGAGTCAGCGCCACATACCGGGAGTCCTCACTCTCGCGAAAAGCTCGCCAAGCAGCGTGCTCAGGCGTCAGAAAGATCTTCGAGATGTCGCGCGGGTTGGCAAGTTCACGCCAAGAATCCATTTGCATAAGATGCGGCGAGGCAGCCGAGATAAACGGCGAGTGGCTTGCCGCAGCAATTTGCGCAATGCCAGTGAGCAGATCAATATCGTGAGGGCTGTGAGCAAAGTAGTAGTCCCCAATCAAGCAGCCATAGGGGTCGCCCCCTACTTGCCCGTACTCCTCTTCATAGATCTTCTTGAACAGCGGGCTCTGATCCCAGGCGATTCCCTTGAATTTTCGCAGTGTTCGAGATATATCTTTCTTCGAGATGGAAAGAACGCGAATTTTTAACGTCTCGTCAGTCTCGGTATTGAACGTGAGGTGATGCAAGCCTCGCCAAGCTGATTCCAGCGCTTGAAAATCCGGGTGATGGAGTATTTCGTTGATCTGTTTTGATAGTTTCTGATCGATCGATGCTATAATCGACTGGATTGTCTCAACAGCATCATCACTAATCAGCGGTGTATGTCGAAGTGCCTGATGAGCCAACGTCCTAATCGCATTCTCCACCGCCTCGCGGCTTTGAACGGAACGGGGCTTGAATTCGCGCTGCACAAGAACGACGAAATCATCGAGACCAACGACACCCGGGGGATGTATCTGCTCATGCACTGGGGTTGTTACGGTCATACTCACCGCTCCTTCGTATCCGGAGATGGCGGTGGCGTCTCGGGGGATTTAATGGGGTCCAGAGACTCGGAAGGTGCACTAAGGGCACCGAGCAGCGCGGGATTGTTTAGGAAGCGGACGATCAACTCTTCTGCGCCGACCTTGCCGTCCAGGTACGCCAGGAGATTAGAAAGCTCCATCCGCGCCTCCAACAGCACCCTCAGGCTTTCAACTTTCCGCGCCACGGCTGCTGGTGAGAAATCGTCCATAGATTCGAAAGTCAAGTCGACAGCGAGTTGACCTTCGTTAGTGAGACGGTTCGGTACACGCATGGCCACCCTAGGTTTTAATGACCTGAGCCGGTCATCGAAATTATCGATGTCGATCTCCATCATTTTGCGTTCGGCCACGGGCGGCAGTGGCTTGGCGGGATTGCCGGCGAGGTCGGACATGACGCCTACCACGAACGGAAGCTCCACCTTTTTTCTGGAACCATAGGTCTCCAGGTCGTATTCGATCTGGACTCGAGGGGGACGATTCCGATTGATGAATTTCTGACTGCTTGCCTTTGCCATTGTTCCATTTATCCTGATGTTAGTCGCGTTTGGAGGTTGGTACTTCATGCACCAGAGTCAGCTGCCGCACCCGCAATCGTGCGGTATTGAGCAGCTCCGTCCGGAGCGAGATCTGTGAGCAAAGCCATGAAGTCCTTGGATACAAGTCGCTTTGCCCGCTCAAGCAGGGCTGGCACGGGACTGGCTGGCTCATTCACGTGATACCATCGGCAGATCCAGTCGAGTATGCTGATAACATCGTTGCGGCCGCGGATCTCTTCCGGATTTCGTATCTGGTCGTGGGATAGCGGTGGCCGCATGATGGCGGACTGCGGCAATTGCTGGTATCTATTTACCACATCTTTTCCCTGGCGGAGAACCGAGATGAGCGGCTCAAAGCGGACAGCATCGATGACATCGACGCGCTCCTTTACACTGGCATCCAAGCGCAAAGCAGCCGCGAGACTAGCGTCGAGTTCCTCACTGAGTTGGCAGAGATGGGCTGGGTCGGTGTCGCCGAAAGCCATTTCGATAGGCGCTGAATTGATCTCGCTCGATCGAGGTCGCTGAGTCTCCATCCAGTCATGGAGGGTAAAGTTTCCAAACTGTCTGGACGCGGTGACGGGGACTTGGCAAATCTCTGCAATAAGCCTGGAGGGATCGCAGAGATTTGCCAAGGCATTAAGTCGCACAGTCTGGTCGCCGCAATCCTCTGTGTCTGGCCGCGGATGCAGCTCCGGCCAATAGAATTCGACATAGCCGGCAAGCAACTCAAATCCCTGACGGAGGCCAGGGTATCCAAATTGGCTGAGAGCGGAGCGTGTTAACATAACACCGACGCGCAAATCCTTCGTGCGGGCAGCGAGGCCCAGGCTCAACTGCCACACTTGGTGCCAGTCGGGAGCCACTCCGGCTACAACGGAATCTCCCATCTGCTGACCGGGCCTGCCCTGCGCGGCCATCTCAAGTTCAAGAAAACTCAAATCGTAGTCGAGAGCATCACCGCATGGGTTGCCGTCGCTGACCGCCTTTAATAAATGATCTATATCGAGCATAGCCAAATTCCCGTTTGCCCTTCACAGCGTCACGCTGCCCGAAGGCCCGATCAGTCTGAGGTCATGTCTGACTGTCTAGCTGATGATCGACGGCCAGTGGCATGCGAGAGGCATATGCGGTCATCGTCAAAGCGGACCGGAATTCCTTTCGTTGATGGGCAAATACCAGCTGCGCATGCGAGGGTGTTAGAAAAGCACTCTAAGCTCCCCTTCAGCTTCGATTTTTCGAACAACGTGGAGCCAGCGGATGTCTTTGGACAATAAGGTCGTTTGGTCGGAGGGATTGTTTCTCCGGCCGCAGCATTTTCAGCAAAACGATCACTACTTCGAAAAGCTGATGCGCAGTAGAACGGCCGTTTTGCATAGCTATGCCTGGGGCGTGACCCACCTCAGGCTCAACCAGGAGCTGCTTGGTTTGGGAAAGATTGTTATCGATTCAGCGCATGGAGTGCTGCCAGATGGCACTCCTTTTAGCATTCCCGACGACGCGGACCAGCCAGGCCCGTACGAGGTGCCCAGCAATGCCCGCGATTCGCTTATCTATCTCGCAGTTTCACTTTATCAGCCAGGAGCAGTGGAAACAGATGCGCGAGCAGAGATAGATGTCCCGACCCGCTTTAAGGTTGCTGTTCAGGACATTGTCGACACAAATGCCGGCGAACGCAGCAACGCTTCCATCGAAGTGGCGAGGCTACATTTTCAGCTCTTACCGGACACTGCAGATCGCGCTGGATTCACCTGTCTTCCTATAGCGCGCGTAATAGAGGTTCGAGCCGACCGGCAGATCGTTCTCGACGAGGATTACATCTCGCCAACTCCTGACTGTGGCAGTTCCCGTGTTCTCTCTAATTACATGATCGAAATAAGCGGCTTGCTTCACCATCGGGGTGAGGCGCTGGCTGCGCGGGTTTCGCAATCGGGCGGGGGCGGGGTGGCGGAGATCGCTGATTTCCTTCTTCTTCAGGCAATCAATCGTTACGAGCCGTACTTCCACCACCTTTCCAAAGCGGCAGGCGTGAATCCAGTGAGACTTTATGGCCTCATGGTCCAATTGGCCGGTGAACTGGCGACATTTTCTCGAACCGAGAAGCGTCCTCCAACTTTCGTCAACTACAGGCACGACGCTTTGTCGCACACTTTTGTGCCAGTGATCCGGTCGATTCGATCCTCGCTGAGCACAGTGCTAGAGCAGACGGCGATATCGTTGCCGTTGCAGCAGCATAAGTATGGTGTCCATGTCGCGGAGGTGCAAGACCGCTCGCTGCTCACAACGGCGAGCTTCGTGCTAGCCGTGCGTGCCGACGTAGAGACCGAACGGCTGCAACGCGAGTTCCCCACTCAAATTAAGATTGGTCCGGCTGAGAAGATCAAAGAGCTAGTCAACGTCGCGCTGCAGGGGATTGTCATCAATCCTCTGCCGGTCGCCCCACGGCAGATCCCTTTCCAGGTCGGCGTCACCTACTTTGAGATCGACCAGCACAGCCGGCTTTGGAAGGACATGCCTCACTCCGCGGGCTTGGCGCTGCATGTGGCGGGTGATTTCCCGAATCTCCAAATGGCTCTCTGGGCCATCCGCGGTCATAGCGACCGTTCGACTAGCTCAGGCTAAAATACTCGCGACGAAGACGAAAGCCAATTCATCGGTGAACTGCAGGCATAATCCAGGCGATTGGATCGGGCGATAGAATATCGAAAGTCTATTCGAGGATCGTGGTCTTATTCTGTCTAACGACCACCATGACCATGTCAAAGCACCGCTGCGCGATCGAGCGAGCGGATAGGATTCGCAATGATCAAGCCCAACGACAACAGCGTATTTCTGAACGGCCAGGCGAAACCGCTGCCGTCGGAGGTGTCAACTACCTTGAGTGGCAGTGATGTCACTCGAACCGGCTGCTACACGATCAATATCGACGCTTTTTCAAGAGAGCATGTTAGCGAGCCCTGTTGGCACATTGGAGGCTCCCTTGATGAGTCGAGGTTGGTGGACGTCGTCGAAGTGGCTTCTGAGCTGTCTGTTTGCAGGGTTACGCGACTCGGGGAGCTGCTCGATCGAGACTGTAATCTTCCGCCGTTTTTGGATGTAAAACAATGCCAATCGCTAGCCAGCGTAGATATCCGGCAGGCGGACATTCTCTCAGATCATATCCCGGACCATGCGTGTGTCTTCGTTCACCCGAGGCAATCGGTTGAGACCATTCCAGACGATTGGGATCTCGCGACAGAACTAAGGATAACACAGGCGGTTGGGAAGGTCGGTTGTGGCGACGAAAAACATGTGGCCGTAGCGGCCTTACCTGCCGCCTGTGGTCTATCTTCAGCAGCTATTGAACAAGGCGATGTTTTAGCCGTTACGGACCGTGCGGAGCTGACGCTACTGAATTCCGCCGCCGGTCTCGGCACCACGTTCTCGCCATGCGAAGCCGCCGCCGGGTGCACGGTGACCAAGCAGCCCGTTGGAGGCCGCCTAGAAGTCATGGCGGGCGCCAGGAAGGCGTTGCAGGCGGCTCTGTGCTCCGACGCTTCGCCACTCCTTCAAGGGGACATCGGCGTCGAGCCAGCCTTAGCTGACATCAATGCGCATGAGGCTTTCATGCTTACCTCACTGCTGAAACCTCTACTGAGCGTCCGCGAACGACTCTGCCCGGCAGCGATCGAGGCGTCGGTTGTGCGGACCAGTTGGCTCTGGAGTGGCAGGGGGAAGGCCAGACTTTGGGATGAGTACTGTCGTGTCTTCAATGATGTCGTCTCGGACATCGAGAGTGACATCCTTCGGAGCTTTGCCGCCGACGTTGGATCGTCGCCCCGCGTGGGCACGCCAACCCAGAAAGAACCACCGGTTGCGGTGAAGGTTCAAAGGGATCACAGCCGTGTTGACTGAAGAAACCGTATCAAGTCCCCCCGAGTCTGCCGCCGCCCCTGAGCCCTCGGCCTTGACGTCGCCAGCGATAGACCAACAGTTCTGGGAATCGCTAACGCTCCACAGGCTCAATCCACTTGTCGCGGCCGCTGCAGCGCTGCTGAGCCTTTGTGCTCAACTCAAGAGCAATACGGAACATAAGAATGTCGAGGAGCTTCGGCTGCAGGTCTTGCGAGAGATTGATGTGTTCGATCGCCGGATAGTACAGCTTAGACTACCGGCAGGGGCGATCAAGATTAGCAAATATGCTCTCTGCGCTACTATTGACGACATCGTTCTGAATACCGCGTGGGGTAACCAGAGCATATGGACAACGCGGAGTATGGTCGGGACGTTGTTCGGCGAGACCTGGGGCGGGGACCGATTCTTCGACCTTCTGGAGCGCTTAAAAAGGGGCCCGGCAATCAATATCGAATTGCTGGAGTTGCTCTACTACTGCATGCGGATTGGCTTCGAAGGCCGCTTCCGGGTGGCTGCTAGAGGTGCGTCCGAACTCAGCCTGCTGTGCGAGGATGCGTACCGCCTGATCCGAGCAGCGCGGGGTGACTTCGAGGGTGACATATCCCCGCGCCGGAAAGAACGCGCAGACGCGCGTAGACCGCTTCGCCGATTCGTTCCCACGTGGGCCATCGCCGCATTCGGCGTAACCTCCGTCCTATCGCTTTATGGGGGGCTCCAGTACATATTCGCCAACCGTTCTGATGTGGTCCTCGCGGAGCTCGCCGCTCTGCCACCGAGCGGTGCAGTAAGGATGGTGAGGGCCACCACAAAAGCCACAGGTGCTACTGACAGCAATAGACTACGTCATTTTCTAGAGACTGAGATCCGCGATGGGTCCGTCACTGTCACCGAGGATGCGCAACAGATTTTAGTTACCATCCGCGGCTCCGGGATGTTCGACCCGGCAAGTTCGATCGTGAATGTATCATTCGTGCCGCTTTTTCTGCGGATTGGTCGAGCACTGAACGAGCAGCCGGGGCCAGTTATTTTAACCGGACACACCGATTCGGTGCCAATCCAATCTCTTGTCTATCCTTCCAACAAAGATCTCTCTCTGGCGCGTGCCAAAGCAGCGGGTGAGACGATCAAATCAACAATGAGAGAACCCGGGCAGGTGAGAGAACAGGGCAGGGGCAGCGGTGAACCGATCGCTTCCAATGCGACGCGAGAAGGGCGCGCCAAGAACCGGCGGATCGAAATCATAATCCGAAAGTCAAATTGAGAATTAGATCATGCAGTCAATAAACAAAGCGCTTCAGTCAAAATGGCTTCATATCGGACTAGTTGGTCTCGTAATTGCAGGAATCTTTCTGTTTGGACGGAACCTCTCATTTGGTGGCATCGGCCCATTTGACACCCTCAGCGAGCAGCTCCTGGCGTCAACGTTGATTCCCATCGCGTATGTCGTGATCTATATGATCCAAGGCAACTTCGAAGACTTTTTCCTTGACCGAGTGTCCGGTATGCTGGACGGCCATGGGGTAAAACAAAAGGAGGACGGCGCGGGATCTTCTTCTTCCAACTCGGGGAAAACGCCCGCCAACGCCGCTACGAGAGCAGAGTTGGAGACGATGTCAGCTCGTTTCCGTGAAGCCCGTACCACGCTCAAGGGTCTCCGTCGTGACGGCGTCCTCGACAGGCGGTGGCTCTATAAATTTCCATGGTACGCAATTATCGGTGCGCCCCGGTCTGGAAAAACCACCGCGATTGCTAATTCGGGCCTCGGTTTCCCTCTGGCACAAAGACTCAGCCGGAAATCCGCGAGCAAGGTCAAAGAAGCGCGAAATTGTGATTGGTGGTTCACCGACCATGCCGTGCTCATCGATACTCCGGGACACTACATAGTCCACGAGCCCAATCCTGACCAGAGCAAAGAGGTCTGGCATGGCTTCCTTCGACTGCTCAGCCGCACACGCCGCCGACAGCCACTGAACGGGGTGTTGGTATCAATCGCGATCAACGAGCTGAGTTCGTTATCCGAGGACGAGTTCCTCCATCATGCCGGATGTATCCGACAACGGATTCTTGAGCTTTACAGAGAACTCGGAGTGCGACTGCCGATCTATGTGCTACTCACCAAGAGCGACCTGATTGCTGGATTTAACGAATTCTTTGACGACCTCGGAGGCGAGGGGCGTGAAGCCGCTTGGGGATTCACCCTCGCTCAGGTGCCATCGGAGAGGGAAAGCAATCCGATGGAAAGTTACGCAACGGAATATGATGCACTCGTTGGGCGTCTCAACGACAGGCTGCTCGAACGGATACACCAAGAGAGCGATATTCAACGTCGCGCACTTGTGTTCCGATTCCCACAGCAGGTCGCAAGTCTGAAGCATCCGTCACAAAACTTTCTGGAGGAAGTCTTCGCTCCCAATTCGTTCGAGGATCCGATCATGCTCCGGGGCGTCTACTTCGTGAGCGGGACGCAGGTGGGCACGCCGATTGACCGCGTCGTGACGGCGACCTCGCGGACTTTCGGTATCACTGAGCCGGCCAGACCTATTTCGCCGGACCAGAAGCGTAGTTATTTTATTGCTCGTTTGCTTCGAGAACGAGTTATCGCCGACGTTGGGCTTGTCGAGACCCACCCCCATGCCGAACGGCGTCAGCGTTGGCGTCGATATTGCCTCTGCGCGATGATCAGCGCACTTGTGGTCGTTGTGTCCGTCTTCTCGATCGTCAGCCTCGCCCGCGAAGTCCATATGATCGAAAGGGTTCGTCAACCGCTGAGTAGCTATGCCCAGGAGGCGGAGAAGCTCAGGATCGACGTGGTGGACAATAGCGATCTTCGACGGGTCTTGCCGCTGATCAAGCGACTGCGCGACATGAGGACCGACTATGATGAAGGCATCAGATCGAGCCATCCCCTCCAAAGAATTGAGTTTGACAAGAGCAAAGAGATCCGCATTCAAACCCGTGCGGCCTACGGTCGTGGTCTTGAAACGATCTTGCTGCCGCGTCTGATTTTGCGACTGGAAACACTACTGGCGGAACGACAGGATGATCCTCCTTTCCTTTATCAAGCGCTGAAAATATATTTGATGCTTGGGGGACAAGGTCCTTTTGAGCCCAAGGCCGTCAAAGACTGGATGACCCTAGACTGGCAAGTGCAGTTTCCAACTGAGGCCGATGCCAGCCTTCGCCACGCGTTGGCCGAACACCTAGATGCTCTTTGTGAGAACCCTCGGTTAAATATTGGTCTCGACAGCCATTTAATTGAAAAGACCCGCGCGAAGCTCAGGACCATCTCACTATCCCGCCGAGTCCTCAACATCATCACAACCACTCCTCAGGCCATCCAATTACCAACATGGCGTCTATCCGACCACGCTGGACCGACGGCGGAGGACGTCCTGATCCGCAAATCAGGACAACCGCTCAACACTGGGGTCGCAGGCATTTACACCCGAGCCGGGTTCTATGGCCCTGTCCTGCAACTTTTGCCACGGATAGCAGATGCGGTTGTTGCAGAAGGTTGGGTGCTCGGTGATCAGGTGATCACTCCGGGCGATAAAGCGAGTCAGAAGCTGCAAGAGGCGGCTTTGGATCTCTACTTTCAGGATTTTGCGTTTTATTGGGATCAACTCATTAACGACATCTCCATCCGTTCGATCGCAAGTGTTGACGACATGCTGCGAACGTTGAATGCCCTTTCCGCGCCGACGTCGCCTATGCGTTTGTTCCTCGCCGCAGCGGCACGCGAGACCAAGCTCGGCGAACCACCGGCACCCGAAACGCCGACTAAAGGTAACAGCACTGCCCAGGGGGAGCCTTGGCGAAGCGACCTCCAGGCACTCTTCCATCCGAGGATTGTCTCCCGCGATCCAGAAAGCCAACCCCGGCTCTATACCGATGAGCATTTCCACTGGTTGCACCAGCTTGTCGATGTGGCGCCAAACAGCCCGGCGGGCGCCCAAGCGCCGATCGACAGCGCAATCCGCGACCTTAGCACTCTCTATCAGTCGCTCAGCGATGTGCAGAGCCCGGCGCTTGAGAAGGGTGATCAAACCACTGTCGCCATCCGCAAAATTGAAGCCGGAGCAGCCAATTTGCCGCCACCCATCCAGCAGTGGGTTGGTGGCGTGGGCCACCTAAGCTCGAAACTCTCGATCGGCGACACAAAACGCCGTCTCGCGAAGATGTGGACGGTTGGTGCTGGTGATTTGTGTCGACGCGCGACCGCGGGACGGTACCCCTTCGCACGCGGATCCCGTCGCGATATTCCTTTGGGAGATTTCGCTCGGCTGTTTCGCCGACATGGCATAATAGACGCATTTTTCTCAGAGCACTTGGCGAGCATTGTTGATCGTTCCGAGGGGTCGTGGAAGTTTCAGTCGACGGGAAATGCCGATATACAAATTAACCGAGATGCCTTGGCGCAGTTCAAACGAGCGGCTGCAATTGGGGACTCCATGTTCAAGGATGGCGGCAATCAGCCGTCCTTTGACTTCCTGCTAACTGTCGCTGACACCGATCCGTGGACCGACGAGGTGGGGGTCGAGATCGACGGCCAGCAACTCACGCAGCGCCGAGGAGCATACAAACCTGTGCGTTTCCACTGGCCCACGGATGGTGGCGTCGGTGGCGCTTCAGTTACTTTCGACGCCTTCGACCGTACGGCGCTTTCTGAGGTGGGGCCCTGGGCGTTGCTCCGGCTATTGGATAAGGGGAAAACGCTTCCCCAAGCAGACTCCGACCGCATTTACGTGCGGATGGAGGCTGGCCGCCGATGGGCGACATTCATCCTGCAATCCGACAACCTGATCAACCCGCTATCTCGCAGCCTCTTATCGCAATTCCGATGTCCACAACTCTAACGGAAAACTGCCATTGATCCGAGTGAGGCTGCAGTCGGAAGTTGCCAAAGATCAATGCCGGTGGACGGGATAGGCTTACCATCGGGTCGCGGAGAAACCCGATAGGGGCTTCCACTTGCCTGAGGGGCGATCTCTTTGATCGACGTCGTCGCTGGCTCGGGCTAGGGAAAGGCCACACTACGTCCATCTTTCAGCGAAATTGAAACTACGCCAACCAAAATGGAGACATACAATGAGCCAAGTACACAGTTCGCAAATGGCCCAGCGCTTCTTGTCCGTGATCAGGAGCACTCAAGCCAAAGAAGGACTCGAATTCTGCTTTGCTGTTGGCACCATCGTCATCGCCGGCGATAAGAAGCCAGTGGTTTTGGTGCGGAAAAAAGGCCTGACGAGCCTGCGGAGAGCATTGGAGGATATGCATTATAAAACTGTCAAAGGTGTTCAAGAGCCCGATGACTTTAAATTTCTGAGGTCCGGCACAGGGAGAATGAACAAAGAGGGCATCATTGTCGTACGGCTTGCCAAAGGAGGTATGGCCAAATTTATGGCGGTTAAGACAAATATGAGGCGTTATTTCAAAGACCTGAGAGTAAGCCTTCCGGATCTACAGGAAGCTGAACTCCTGAATGAAGAAGACCTCAATCGATTTGAGATAGCGGCTCAGGCGAACGCCGATGAGCTGCCGTCAGACAATCAGGAGGTCGCCGAAGCGAACCCCGAGGAAGGTGCTGAAGAAGCTTTGCCGGAAGGGCTGAAGGAAGTCGTTGCCATTTCGGCAGAGGCAATAGCAAGCCACTCCATTCGTATCAGTCGGCAAACGGGGTCATTGCAAACCGCTGAGCTCGGCCCCTTGACAAATAAAATCGATGATTGGCTCAAGGCTATGTTGGCCGCCACGCCGTTGGAAGAGCAGGAGGATGCCTTACACAATTTCACCTGCCGGCTGCTATTGATGCTGGCCTACGACGACCATCGGAGAAATCTTCAGTATGTGGACGAGGCGCCCGATGGCGACGCGGTGAAGACGGATGGTTCCGGCGATGGCGTTGAGCGCGAGGCGTTCATGATAGGTGGGGTTGACTTGGACCACGTTGGGAGACACCCCGTTGAGAAAGGAGAGGTTGTGGAAACCCTATTCCGAATGACCAAGGCCGCTGCTCAAGCGCGACGGCTTCCCTATCATTTGGAAAACTCGAACTCCGACAGAATCACCATGATGGTCTCATCACAATGGCCAAGCCAGTCAGCTGGCAGGCGTGAGGTTTTCGAGCGCCTTATGGCCGTGGTAGAGCAGCGCCTCGGCAACGATGATCAGTTGATTGCCCTGCTTGGCCTCAGCAAGAGCGACAAGCTTGAAGATTTCGACGCAATCGTTCGGACCATTGAAAATAAATGGCGAGCAGACCTCGATGCAGCACTCGTGCATTGGGAGGAGACGAAGAGCAAGATCGAGACGTACAATGAGCAAGCCCGCGGTGGAACCTGGGAGCCTGTCGTTGAGCTTTTTCAGGAGATCAAGGATGTGGTTTCGGACGAATTTGCTGACCTCGTTGAGCAAGGAGGCGGAGTAAATTTTGACGTGATCGAGCGCGCCGAAGCAGTCTTCGAAGCACTCCTCCAACACCTCGACGAAAACGATGTCGTCCAGATGCTGGACAACCCTCCGACGGTCTTTGGTCCAAACTCGATCGGGAAGACGCTGCGGGAAGGACTCTCCACTGTCGGCGGTGAACTGAACCGCGTCAGAACCTTCCTCGTTGCAGCCAATGCATAATCGAAGGGGTGAAATGGGGCGTTGGTGCACGAAACGTTTAGCGTTCTGAGCCAGGCAGAAGGCTTGTTGGAATCGGTGCTGCAATTGATGGGCTTAGCGCTTGCCGTTCCCGATCACACCACGCTGAGCCGTCGGGCGCGCGCATGGCGATCTGCCGGGAAGCGGCCCGGAAATCAGGTTCCACCTGCCGGACCGTTAAATGTTCTGGTGGACAGCACCGGCCTGCAGGTTTACGGCGCGGGCCAGTGGCTGGAGGAGAAGCATGGAGCCAGATCCCGCCGAGGTTGGCAAAAGCTGCATCTGGCACTGGATGCCGATAGCGGCGAGATCGTTGCCCATACCCTGACGGATCAGGATGCTGGCGATGTCTCTCAAGTTGCGCCACTCCTCGACCAGATTGGCGGTCTGATCGGACAGTTCACAGCCGACGGTGCCTGTGATGGAAAACCTACATACGACGCAGTCATCGATCATAGCGCGGCGGCTATCGTCATTCCGCCTCGCGGCAACGCGGTCGAGCCAAGCGACGATAGAAGCGCAAGCAGGGATACATCCGTGGACGTCGCAGTGGATACTGCTGCAGCCGTCGCCTCCGGCGACCGGTGCACAGTGTGACTAAAATACTTGGAGAAGCAGAAGTGTTCTTTGATACCCATTGGATTACCGGAGTCATGGTCGGCATCGAGATTATAGAGGATCCCGATTATATTCAAGTTATTGTTGATTTAGGAATTCTTCGCATAGCTATTACTAAGGAGCGGTAGTGTCTCTACGGCACTGAATCGCGCTCGCTAGTCTACCGGCTATCATCGCAAGCATGCGATCCGGGTGCTCCGCCGTCGAGCGACCGGTTCCTCACCCACTAGATGCTGTAATGGGCCGACGCTTCCGAGAATGTAGCCAGATTGGTGGCTGTCCCTCAGAATGACGATGTTGAGACGGGGTCCGAGCTGGTCGGCCCCAAACATCAAGCGAGGAACAGCCATGGAGTACTTTGCCGGAATTGATGTTTCTTTGGAAGCGAGCAGCGTGTCTTGCTCAACAGGTGGAAGAGCAGCGCTCGGCCTGAGACACTGAACGGAAGGTAGCCCAATTCGTCCAGGATCAGTAGGTCGAGGCGGACCAGCGTTTCGGCAATCTGACCTGCCTTGCCTTTAGCCTTCTCCTGTTCGAGAGCGTTGACCAATTCGATCGTCGAGAAGAAGCGGACTTTTCGGCGGTGATGCTCGATGGCCTGGATGCCGAGGGCTGTCGCGACATGTGTCTTTGCTGTTCCCGGCCCACCGACGAGCACGATATTCTGCGCTCCGTCCATGAACTCGCACCGGTGCAATTGGCGCACCGTCGCTTCGTTGATTTCGCTGGCGGCGAAGTCGTATCCGGAGATGTCTTTGTAGGCCGGGAAGCGAGCCGCCTTCATGTGGTAGGCGATCGAGCGAACCTCGCACTCGGCCATCTCGGCTTTCAGCAGTTGGGATAGGATGGGTACGGCCGCATCAAAGGCTGGAGCACCTTGCTCGATCAGGTCCGTGACCGCTTGGGCCATGCCATACATCTTCAGGCTACGCAGCATGATGACGACGGCGGCGCTGGCAGGATCATGACGCATTGCGGCCTCCTGCTATCCGGACGCGCAGGCCATCATAGCGCTCTACGTTTGCCTTGGGTTCACGCAGCAAGGTCAGCGCATGTGGCGTGTCGATGTCGGGACCGTCGGTGGTCTTGCCGTCGATCAGGCGGTGCAGAAGATTCAGCACATGCGTCTTGGTCGCCACGCCCGCATCCAGGGGGACGTGTTGCAGGGATCAGATTCTGTGCGAGATAATCCCACCCATGGGATTTTTCATACAACACGCCGGAATTCTGGACGACCAAGTTCAGTCATCCGGTTGAGAACGTGGATGCCGATCTTGGCTTCTGTTCTGATTGTCGAAATTCCTCGCTTTGAGTTTTGGCCCAATGACCGGTCTTCCATCTACCCATCTGGGTCTCCACCCGGCTGCGCTGGTTATAGCCGGTGGATTTCTGCCAAGGCCATCCGGCCCTTGTTTTCGCGATTTCGGCGATATGGCGGTCCCGTACCGTTGGATTGAACGGCCGATTGCGGACTTTCAACGGCCGATTGCGGACTTTCAACGGCCGATTGCGGACTTTCAACTGCTGTCTTGGGAGGCGGGATAATGATCTCCACGATCTCGCCGAAGCGCGTCTCCAGAAGATCACGGGTCGGCGCTCCGTCATAGGCGCCATCACCGATAAACTTGGCAACTGGGCCATCAATCTGATCCAGAAGACCTGGCAAAGCGGTCGGATCGCCAACATCATCCGTGGTTAGATCCGCGCAGACAATCTCACCGCTAGCAAGATCAAGGCCAATGTGAAGCTTGCGCCATCTTTTACGTTTCACCTTGATTGTGTGCTTGTTTTCCAGCCACTCGCCCTCACCGAAGACTTTTAACCCCGTGCTATCGACCACCAGATAAACAGGACCGGACGCTCTGGCTCCGGACTTTGTCGACGGCAACGCCAGCCCTTTGCTCCGGCGCGACAGGGTGGAGAAGTCAGGCACGGCAATATCGAACTCCATCAGCGCCGCAACGCAGGCTTTCATTATAGGCCGCCCAATTCGTCACCTTAAACTTCTGCTTGGCTATCTTGTCCCGTCGGTCTGAACTTATGCGACATCATCAAAACCCCGATCAGGAGACTGAAAACCAAAGCCCAATATCAGTCGCCGGGTGATCCGCGCAACAACGCCGTCGCTGCAATGCATATGCTTGAGAAGAAAGTGTGGGCGTAGCAATCATATCACGGTTTGCTCTCGAAGGAATACAGGCGGCGATCTTGCGCTCCGCCAGATCCTATGAGGAAGGTGGATGGCGACCTGCACTGTGGCAAAGTGACGTTGCTTAAACACCCTACCTCGGAGGCAAGCATGCCCGTTGCAGCTCACCGATCTTAAGCGCTGACCGCTATCCGTACCGATCTTCGCGCAATTTTCAACTCATCGGAATTGGGTCGCCCGAAATGGCTAATCACCTCTGTCGCCGGGTGGGGGCGACAAGACGTCAAAGCTGCGGTGGCGGCCGGTGATGTCGCAGGCATGCTGGACTGGTTTGCCGAGCTCAAGAGAAAGGCTAAGGCGCGGAGCGGGCGATGCTTTCTCATCATCGTGATCCAGGAGGCCGGGGTTCGACGGCTTCTGGATTCATCGCGCGGACTGCAGGCCGAAGAGATCGAAAGCTACGTCGTCGATCCGGCGTCGATTGCGACAGGAGACGATGAGGCATGAAGGTCCTCCTGACGCTCGGTCTATCAGTGTAGCTTATCCTATGTCATGGAGCAGGATGATCCGGCAAAGATCGGCAATCCTCTCGTCAGTTTGACTTGTGTCAAAGACCACAAGCATACGAGCCGTTAGTAGTTGGCTGGTCGAGGACGTGCCAGCCGTGTCTCTCCTCGGCAGCTCCTGCGGGCCACGCCCTCTGTCCAGGGCGTGGCCTTTTCCTTTTCGTGAAGATTGCTTTCCCACGAGATTGCCTTTTGGCATTTCTTGATCTGCATCAATAACGGATGCGCGGCAGATGGGACAAGGACGGGTGAAATCGGATAGGTCCTATGAACCTCTACACTGCACCTGATCGCGATAACATCGCGGCTCAATGTCGAGCCGGTCAATGCCCGTCGCAACCGGCAGAGCCGCTCTGCATCGACCAGCGACGGTGTCATGGACAAGCTAGGAAAGCCTCGCGGCCTGATTGCCTACGCCACGGTGGCGAATACTCGAGCAACATGTCGCTTGCCACGTAGGGTGGAGGAAGGTGTAGATAAGCAACTGATAAGGCTCGTAAACGTCCTAGTTCCATAATTGTGTTTATGCCACTTTTGCATGTAAGGGGGGTACATTCTATTTCCAAGTGCGACATGCCAATGATTTCAATGGCTTCACTTTGGAGATTTTGGCATGTCCCGATGCTATACGCAGCTTGCCCTCGCCGATCGCCGACGCCTGCATCACTTGGTGGCGGCGAAAGTTCCGGTCAACGAGATGGCCCGTCAGCTTGGCCGTCACCGCTCGACGATTTACCGCGAGATCAAGCGCAACACGTTTCGCGATCGTGACCTTCCGGACTACGACGGCTACTACAGCACGGTTGCGAACGACATTGCGCAGGACCGACGTCGCCGGCTGAAAAAGCTGCGGCGTCACCCGAATTTGCGAACACAGATCATCAACCTGTTGGAGGCTCGCTGGTCTCCGGAACAGATTGCCGGACGCCTGCTGTCGGACGGCCTCAGTCGTGTTCGCGTTTGCAAGGAGACAATCTATCGCTTTATCTACAGCAAGGAAGATTATGGGCTTGGTCTCTATCAGTATCTACCGGAAGCGCGCCGCAAACGTCGTCCACTCCGCTCCAGGAAGCCGCGCGACGGTGTTTTTCCAGCCACGCACCGCATATCCCAACGTCCTGATTCTATTGGAGATAGATCGCAGTTTGGGCATTGGGAGGGCGACCTCCTCATCTTCGAACGTCCACTCGGCCATGCCAATGTCACCTCCCTCGTCGAGCGCAAGAGCCGCTATACCGTTCTCATCAAGAATCCGAGCCGGCACTCGCGCCCGATCATGGACAAGATCATCAGAGCGTTTTCGCCTTTACCGGCCTTCGCGCGTCAAAGCTTCACCTTTGATCGCGGTACCGAGTTTGCCGGATTCAGGGCTTTGGAAGAAGGGATCGGTGCGCGTAGTTGGTTTTGCGACCCAAGTGCGCCTTGGCAAAAAGGAACCGTCGAGAACACCAACAAGCGCATTCGACGTTTCCTGCCAGGCACGACAGACTTGGCAGTTGTGTCGCAACACGACCTTCTCAACCTGACGCGCCATATCAACGATCAGCCGCGCAAATGCCTCGGATACAGGACACCGACCGAGGTATTTATGGCGCATTTGCGCGAAGATGGGTGATCCCCTATCCTGCAAAACAGGCATGATGCACTTGGGTTAGCTTCTCCAGGGGGGCTATTTAGTAATGCGACAGTTGGGCCAGTTAGAGATGCGACAGTCTCGCCTCTCGACGCGCTGGTCAATGTCAACGTTGGGAGCAAGGATGACGACCTTCAGCCTGGTCGAGACCATGAGCGGTCGGAGTCGTCATGTCCTTTATGATCACCATGTCGCAGAAAGAGTTGCATCGCCTCGAAGTCATCCAGAAGATCCGTGACCAACGCCTGAGCGTCGTCCAGGCCGGCGAACTGCTTGGGCTTAGCCGAAGTCAGGTCCATCGGCTGCTGCAGGCCTATGACCGAGATGGTCCAGCCGGACTTGTTTCCAAGAAGCGATCACAGCCGAGCAATCGGCGCCATAGCGAGGAGTTTCGCAATGCGGCGCTCGACCTGATCCGCGAACGTTATCTGGATTTCGGTCCGACGCTGGCGCGCGAGAAGCTGATCGAACTGCATCGCATCTCGGTCGCCAAGGAGACGCTACGGCAATGGATGACAGAGGCCGGCATCTGGATCTCGCGGCGTGAGCGAAAGAAGCGGGTTTTCCAACCGCGCGGCCGACGCGACTGCTTTGGCGAACTCGTGCAGATCGATGGTTCGCATCACTGGTGGTTCGAGAACCGCGGCCCCAAATGCGCCCTGCTCGTCTATATCGATGACGCCACCGGCAAGCTTTTGCATTTGCGCTTTGCCGGATCGGAGAACACGTTCGACTATCTGCATGCGACGAAGGCCTATCTGCAGCAATGGGGCAAGCCGCTGGCCTTCTACAGCGACAAGCACGGCGTTTTTCGCTCCACCCATGCGTCGGAGAAAGACCGCACGAGCGGCCTGACGCAGTTCGGTCGGGCGCTCTATGAGCTGAACATCGATATCATCTGCGCCAACACCCCGCAGGCCAAGGGCCGGGTGGAGCGTGCCAACCAGACACTGCAGGATCGGCTGGTCAAGGAGATGCGGCTTCGCGGCATCGATACGATCGAAGCTGCCAATGCCTATGCGCCTGAGTTCATTGCGGATTTCAATTCTCGTTTCGGCAAGCAACCGCGCAATCCGAAGGACATGCACCGGTCGCTGGCCGACCATGAGAACCTCGATGGTGCCATGTGCCGGAAGGAAGTGCGCACGCTGTCGCAATCCCTGACGCTACGCTACGACAAGGTGCTGTTCATTCTTGATCCGACGGACCTTTCTAGGCCGCTGGCGGGAAAGAAGGTCGTTGTCTGCGACTACCCGGATGGCCGCCTCGAGATCATGCACGAGAACTTCACCCTCCCCTACAGAACCTTCGACAAGTTGCGATCGGTCCATCGAGCCGAGGTCGTTGAGAACAAACGTTTGGACGACGTGCTGTCGATCGTCGCCGAGCTGCAGGCCGGGCGCGAACAGCAGCGTAGCAAGAGCGGCCCTCGCCGCACTGGCCAGACGGATCATATGTTCGGTATTCCCGATGGCAGCCAGGGCAATGGTTATCAGAAGCGTGGCCGCAAGCCTGGCCGGCGGACGGACTTCATGAATGATCCAAAGGTCATCGCAAAAAGGCAGAAGGCGCTGGCACGAATGGAGGCAGCAGAATAAATGGGGCACTCATAATCTCAAAGCTAAAGCCGAAGTGCTGCTCCTCACCCGCCCCCGCTCCGCCCTTGCAACCCGGCCCAGCCGGTCGGATCGTGGGCTGATCGGCGGAGCCGGTGTCGCGTTTCTAACTGGCTGACAGCGTCGCGCATCTAATCAGCTTTGACATTGCATGTAAGGGCAGATCGATGGGTCGCATCACCGGTGGTTCGAGAAACCGCGGCCCCAAATGCGCCCTGCTCGTCTATATCGATGACGCCACCGGCAAGCTGCTGCATCTGCGCTTTGCCGGATCGGAGAACACGTTCGACTACCGACACGTTACGCTCAGTGCATCGAGCCGAAGTCGTTGAGAACAAGCGTTTGGACGACGTGCTGTCGATCGTCGCCGAGCTGCAGGCCGGGCGGGAACAGCAGCGTAGCAAGAGCGGCCCTCGCCGTACTGGCCAGACGGATCATATGTTCGGTATTCCCGATGGCAGCCAGGGCAATGGTTATCAGAAGCGTGGCCGCAAGCCTGGCCGGCGGACGGACTTCATGAATGATCCGGAGGTCATCGCAAAAAGGCAGAAGGCGCTGGCACGAATGGAGGCAGCAGAATAAATGGTGGCGAGCATATCTCAAAGCTCACATGAGGATTTCTGCGTCAAGACCAATCATTGATGCATAGAACGTTTCCTTTGGATGTTTGTTTCGAACCCATAGTCTGAGCCAGATTGCATGACGCGGCACGTTTCCGTCGCCCTTTCAAACTCACATACGGTTGCCGTTCGTTCGGCAGCACCACCATCCCGCTGGCGTTGCGGCTAGGCTCAGGAGAACGGGACCATTCTAAAGCGCGGCATCTGAAGCCAGACTTTGAGTCGGTTCGCTCACCTGGATCCGCGAGGATTGATCAGTCCTGGAAGATTTCGATATTTGGTCCAACGTCATGCAGACTTCATGACCGCGCCTTCAATGACAACACCCGCGGTGACATACTTCCACAGCGCAATAAGGAGCTTCCGCGCTAGTGCCACGATTGCAGCCTTTTTCAAGCCGGCAAATGCGACGCCGATCTTCGTCCTCTGGGCTCGGCGCTTTGACCATTGCGCATACGCGTGGTTCGCCGCGCTTGAACGCAAGCAGTGCACGGACCAGTGCTTCACCATCAATCTTATCGGTCTTCGCGCGCCGGCGCCGACGTGAAGTAGCGATCGAAGCAGCATCGACCACGTAACTCTCGATCCCGTTTGCTTCCAGCACGCGATGTATCCAAAAGCCGTCCAGTCCCGCCTCCTGGATCGTGACGATGGGAAACGATCTTCCCGTTCGGAGCCGGCCTTATGTTGTAACTGCGCAAACCGATCCAACAGCCCGGCAACGTCGCCGCCCTCTACCACATGCTTTGACATCGTCTCGCCGTTGCCCGGCGACAACGAAGTCACCAGCCAGGTCGATCTGCTCAGTTCCTAAGACACAAAAATTGCGCTTCGCCGGCTGAGAAAGCTGCGGCGCCACTTGACTTTGCGCACAGAGATCACCAACCAGTTGGAGGCTCGCTGGTCGCCGGACGCCTGCTGTCGGACGGCCTCAGTCGTATTCGCGTTTGCAAGGAGACAATCTATCGCTTCATCTACAGCAAGCAAGATTATGGGCTTGGTCTCTATCAGTATCTACCAGAGGCACGCCGAAAACGTCGTCCAATGCGCTCCAGGAAGCCGCGCGACGGTGCGTTTTAAGCCACGACCGCATATCCCAACGGCCTGATTTTGTTGGAGATAGACCACGGTTTGGCCATTGGGAGGGCGACCTCCTCATCTTCGATCGCCCACTCGGGCATGCCAATGTCACCACTCTCGTGTAGCGCAAGAGCCACTATACCGTTCTCATCAAGAATCCGAGCCGGCACTCGCGCCCAATCATGGACGAGATCATCAGAGCGTTTTCTCCTTTACCGGCGTTCGCGCGCCAAAGCTTCACATTCGATTGCGGTACCGAGTTTGCCGGGTTTAGGGCTTTGGAAGAAGGGATCGGTGCGTGCAGTTGGTTTTGCGACCCAAGTGCGCCTTGGCAAAAAGCGACCGTCGAGAACACCAACAAGCGCATCCGACGCTTCATGCCAGTCACCACAGATCTGGCAGTTGTGTCGCAACGCGACCTTCTCCACCTCACGCGTCATGTCAACGATCAACCGCGCAAATGCCTCGGATACAGGACGCCAACCGAGGTGTTTATGGCGCATTTGCACGAAGATAGGTGATCCCCTACTCTGCAAAACAGGCGTGATGCACTTGGGTTAGCTTCTCCACCGCAAAGTCGAAATGTCCTGTTTCTGCAAAGTTGGAATGTCACACTCCCCTTGTTTGATGACGGTGGGGATTGCGGATGGGACTGATAGCGATGAGCGAGCGCGACCTGCAACGGATCGAGATTTTATCGAAAGTGATCGCCGGCCGGATGACGATGGTGTTGGCGGCGCATGTGCTTGATCTGAGTACACGCCAAGTGCGACGGCTGTTGGATCGGATCAGAACGGCCGGTGCGGCGTCGATCCGGCACAAGGCGATCGGCCGACCGTCACTGGATCAGCGATGGTGTTCGGGATTACGCCGTGACGTTGGTTCGCGAACGCTATGCAGACTTCGGACCAACCTTGGCGGCCGAGAAGCTTGCCGAGCGCGATGGGTTGCGGGTGTCGCGTGAGACGTTGCGCAGCTGGATGGTGGATGCGGGCCTGTGGCTCTCGCGCAAGCAGCGGCGGACGTTTCATCAGCCGCGCTTGCGGCGTGAAGCCTATGGCGAGTTGGTGCAGATTGACGGGTCCGAGCATCGCTGGTTCGAGGACCGCGGTGATCCATGCTCGCTGCTGGTGTTCGTCGACGATGCGACGGGCAAGCTGATGCAGTTGCGGTTCGTGCGCTCGGAAAGCGCCTTCAGCTATTTCGAGGCGCTGGAGCTTTATTTGAAGGATCACGGCGCGCCCGTTGCCTTTTGTTCCGACAAGCATTCGGTGTTTCGGGTGGCGAAGAAGGATGCCAAGGGTGGCCAGGGCATGACCCAGTTCGGGCGTGAGCTCTCAGAGCTAAATATCGAGATTCTTTGCGCAAATTCGAGCCAGGCGAAGGGTCGCGTCCAGCGGATGAACCGGCGATGTCACGTTGTTTGATCAACGGCCGTAAAGTCGCTTGTCGGTAAACTCATGCAATTGCAGCGGTCACGGCTTTCCACTGGGCCATGGCGCGGATGCGATGAATATGGGTGGCTAGGGCTGAGTGTCTCTGGTGCGGCGCGCCGAAAAGATTTCGGACTGCTGAAAAGACCGAGATGAAACGTTGCAAACCTCCGACGGATCGAAAGCCCTGCATCATCCGCTCTCGTTTTCGAAGCGGCACGTGAGAATTCTCTGCGCGATGTTAAGGCCCTTGTGCGATCGATGTTCGACAGCGGACATCACGTCCCGTTTTGCCGCTCCGTATGAGCGCAGTTTGTCGGTGATGATGCGCTTCGGCGACAGACCTTGCTTCTTCAGCAGCCTGACCAGCAATCGCTTGGCAGCCTTGGTATCGCGGCGGGTCGGGACGATCTCGTCGAGAGCGTAGCCGTCTTGGTCGACAGCACGCCACAGCCAATGTTTTCGGCCGCCTATGGAAATCACGACCTCGTCCAGATGCCAGATATCTTTCCGCGACGGCTTCTTTCTAGGCAGCTGCTTGACTAGGCTGCCCCGAATTTGCGGCCCCATCGCGGTATAGTTTCGTAAGAGACGACGATACCGCGCTCCAGCAACATTTCCTCGACCAGCCGCAGGCTCAACGGGAACCGGAAATACAGCCAGACCGCACGGGCGATATTCTGCGGTGGAAATCGGTGGTTCTTGCAGCTGATGGTCGATGAGGTCATCTCAACCGTATTATCCGCCACCCGTTAAGTTGCCGACAACGTGACATCGCCAGGTCAGCGCCTGTGGTGTGTCGATATCGGGACCATCAGTGGTTTTGCCGTCGATCAGTCGATGCAGTAGGTTCAGCACATGCGTTTTGGTTGCCACGCCGCATCCAGGGCCAGTTCCACAGCGCGGAGGAAGACCTGTTCGTCATGATGGAGGACGAGAGCAAGGATATCGGCCATCTCACGATCACCGCCGGGGCGGCGAAGCATCTGGTCCTGCAACCGCCGAAACGCCAACGATAATTCCAGGAAGGGCGCACCATTGCGCAAGGCACCGGGCTTGCGCTGGATGACGGCAAGGCAATGCCGCCAGTAAATCGTTCGCGGTGGTTTGTCGTGACTGCGCTCGATCACCCGCGTCTGTTCGTAGAGGATATTGCCCTCGGCCGCAACGACCAGCCGCTTGGGATAGATCCGCAGGCTGACGGGCCGGTTCGCAAAAGACGCAGGCACGCTGTAGCGGTTCCGCTCGAAGGTGATCAGGCAGGTGGGGGGGACGCGCTTTGGTCAACGCCGACAGTGCACAAAATTCGCAGACGGCAACCCTTGCAATACAGTCATTGCAAGCAACCTATAACTTGTTTGCCAAGCAAAAAGTCGACGCCTGATTGGTAGGGCGACAGGAGTGGGCCTTATGGCCTACTCCTGCTACAGCGAAAAATGCTCCAGTTGAGATGGATCAAGGTAGGAACTAAAGTTATCAGCGGATTGATGCAGCGATAGCTGGCCGGGACGGCTGTCAGGCTGCGGCGACACACGCGATTTTGTTCCAGATTTGCATGGCGGCGTTACGCAGGTCTCGATGTTGAGCCAATCACAGCGTATTGCGGGGAAAGTGGAACAGGTTGGCAATCGGATCATCGATGGAAACGAACCGCTGAAGCTGGCGTGCCGACTTGAAGCGTTTCATGGTCCTTTCGCGTCGCCGGGTCGGCTGGTGCGAATTTCCGCTCGATTATTGAGGCCTTTGTGCAACCGGTGCTCGACACCGGGCATGAGGTCGCGCGTGGCGGCATCAAAGGACCGGAGCTTGTCGGTGATCATGACCCGTGGTGTCGGCCCTTGAGCCTTCAGCAACTTGGGTAAAGACCAATATTTAGGCGGATTTGCGAGCGAACTGCGCGCGGCGCTCCTCGGCTGGCTGGTCCTTGGTCAGGGCGAGGATTTTGCGCATGCGCGGGCTGAGCACCATACGTTCGACAGCACTGATCTTTTCGGCACGCGCCTGGGTAAGGCGGCCGGTCTTTGCGTCGCGGGTCAGCTGGGGTGTATTGCTCGTGCTCATGAATCAGAACCTCTCAGGACCTCATGGCGGCCGGCAAAAGAATTCCGCTTGGCAATACCTGACTGGCGTGATTCACTGTGGCTACGGTAGGCTGGGAAGCCGATGACCGTAAAGGGTAGATGCCACCATGGAAACGTGGTGGCATTCGCCGTTCAGGCGCCCTTTAAACGCGTTTTGCGTCCCCAGCCGACCTACCCCTCGTTTCCTCTGCAAAACCTACCCAACCGCCCTTCGCTAACCCTTTGGCAAGTATCCTCTGTCTGGGGGCAGACGGCCCCCAGGGTTGCTTCATTTTTGGCGTCGGCTAAATACGGAGCTTCGACAAATCTGGTTCTCTTGCACTGCTAACGCCCTTTTTAAAAATCCGAAAAATTTAAAAAATGTCAGCGTCAGCGTTTTCTCTGAGTTTTGATAGTTTTAAAAGAAAAGTTTCATCCTAGTTTTAGGGGAAAAAAAGCTTCCCATATCAGTAGCTTATAAGGCGATTTGGAATTGAAGTACGGTTTTGACGGAACGATGTACGGGAGTTGACGGAATGATGTACGGCGCCGACAGAACGAAGTACGGTTATCGTGGACCGAAGTACGGTGGACTTCGACATATCCACAGCCACCGGGGATAACTCCTCAACATCGTGCCCCAGCCATTTTTGTCCAAAAGAGGCGGATTGAAGTACGGTTTTGTGACAAATATCGCCTGCGAATCGCGCGCTGATATTTTTGTCAAAAATGGGCGGATCGAAGTACGTCGCTTGCCAAAATTAGGCGATCGCTGCGAGATCCTTCTCCGCGGGAAGGCTCTTGTTGCGCTTGCGCATGTGCAAGATCTGATCGTGACCGCGATCCTCAAGGTTGAGGTCATAGTCAGGTAGCGGGGTAGTCTGGGGGCAGAACAAGAGCAGTCCGAAATCGTACGCTAAGGGCGAACGGAATGAGAACTTATGCGACCCACCGCAGCCCGGCTGGCAGACGGAGCGATCGAAATCCGTTCGGCATCTGATGTTCGGCATCCCAAGTGTAGATGCCGGTAAGGTTGATATGCTCCCAACTGAGCGGCGAGATATGCTTCGATAGAGTATCAGGAATATCTCGACCCGCTCGCTTCAGCTGTGTGATTGCACGGTCGAGATAGACAGTATTCCAATGGACGATCGCACTGACGACGAGGTTGAGACCCGAGGCGCGGAACGCCTGGCTTTCGAACGACCGATCACGGATCTCGCCTCGCTCGTGGAAGAAAACAGCACGTTTCAGCTTATGGGCGGCCTCGCCCTTGTTGAGACCGGCTTGGCATCTCCGCCGTAGTGCCGGGCTTGAGTACCATTCGATCATGAAGAGCGACCTTTCGATACGCCCGAGTTCGCGGAGCGCCCTCGCGAGATGGCTTTGCTTCGGAGATGCGGACAGTTTCTTGAGGATCGTAGACGGCACCACGGACCGCGTCGTGATCGACGCGGCGAGATGGAGCAGATCGTCCCAATGATCGAGGATCAGAGTGGTGTTGATCTGCGCCCCGATATGGTTCGACAGGGTCGGATATGCATCGCTCTTCTCGAACGTGTGGAACTTCCGGTCTTTGAGATTGCGCAGTCGCGGTGAGAACCGCTTTCCGATCAAGGCAAACAGCCCGAAGATATGATCACTCGCCCCGCCTGTGTCGGTAAAGTGTTCATGGATGTCGAGGACCGTGTCTTGATCGAAGAGCCCATCGAGCACATAGGCCGCCTCGCTCTCGGTCGGACTGATGGGCAAAATGCTGAAGTAGCCGTACTGATCAGACAGATGGCTATAGAATTTCGAACCGGGCTCGCTGCCGTAATGCAAATTGATGTCGCCGCGCTTCGCGGCTCGGTCGCTCGCACGGAAGAATTGGCCATCGGACGATGACGTTGTGCCATTGCCCCACAGGCGGGAATGCGGATGGCGGGTGTGGGCATCGGTGATGCACGCTTGTGCCGCGCGGTAGGTCTCCGATCGAGCATGGAATGTGCGCATCCACCCAATCTGGTGAGCGCTGATCCCCTTGGATGCGCCCGCCATTCGCTTGGGGCCGAGGTTAGTCGCATCGGCCAGTACACCAGCGAGCATGGCAGAGACATTTTTCGGGACGTCGCCGGTGCGAACATGCGTGAAGTGATCCGCAAAGCCGGTCCATTCATGCACTTCCCTTAACAAGTCGGGAACCTCGACCAACGGATACATGTCGCTGATCTCGGCATTCAGTTCCTCGGCTGCCACGGGGACTTCGCCGACGGTTGGTGTGACGATCAACGTTCCGGCCTCAAGACGAACTCCTTCGAGCTTTCCGGATCGTGCTCTGTACGCGAGACGCTGCAGGTTGAAGTCGAGCATCTGATGCGCTTCGGCAAGCCACTGCGCGCCGTCGCCCTGGACCCCCAAACCGAGACGATCTTCTTCCTTCATCGTGATGAATGTCGACCTCGGCATCAGATGCTCGTCAATCGGCCGGAAAGATCGGCTGCCGTCGACCCAAATGTCCGCAGATCTAAGCCGGTCTCGCAAAACCGCTAGCGTGGCGATCTCGTAGAGACGGCGATCGGGTTTCCCCTGTTCGAAGATATGCCGCCGATCAGTTTGGCTAAGGTGGGTGAGCGGCACGCGATCCGGGAGTGTCCGCCGCTTCTCGGCATAAAGCCTTTTCAGCAGCGCGATTGCTGCGAGAAGCGGGTCGTGGCGATGCGCCGAGCGGAACGTGAAGGCCTGAAGGAACGCACCAATGTATTTGTGGACGGTCGCATATTGCTCGGCTGCCACGGTCAACGGCGGTGCCTCGTTGTCGTCGACCATCAATTCAAGCTCAGGCTTCATCCGAAGCAGCCGGTCCCAGCCGACTCTTTGGTCGAGAATATCCAATGCGTTCCGACCATAGTCGTTGGCGGACTGCAGGGCGGTGATCGTATCTAGAAACATGCGCAGCGCTTTGGCGGTATTCGCTCTGCAGTCCATCTGTCGCTGCTTCTTTCGATTGTTGGCTTGCGAGAACAACTTGCCCATCAGCTTGATGAACATCGTCACCGCATCGTCCGTGAGCTTCTGGCAAAGCTTGATGACTTGAGCCACGATCAGAGCGTGGCGACGGCTGGCGTTGAAGTCGCTGGCAAGCCAGGCCGGCGTTGCGTTGCCCTCCCGTATCATCTGGTCCCACCGTCCAGATGATACGCGCGCCTGCAGTTCCGGATCGATCTCCAGCCGCCGCAGAAAAGCTATCCGCTCGGTCAGCCCGACGAGGTTCGACGCAGCCGGCGCTTCTGGCGCGGAACGCAGCCAATGAAAGCGCGTCTGGCCGATCGACGGGTCAACCTCTAAGAGCCTATCCAGTGATTGAAGCCTATCGAGTGGGATGTCTTCAATCAGAGTTCTTTCTGCCCGGCGCCGGGCTATGGCACGGCCGGCAAGGCCGATGCGTTCGATCGTGTCGATCGCCGGCAAAAGAGCTCCGCGTTCGCGAAACGTTGCGACAAGCGAACTGGCTATCGCAGCACCGTCGTCGGACATGGTCGCCGCTTGAATTGCCGCCAATAGCGCGGCGCGGCGATCTTGCACCGTCGCGCTTCTCGTATCCAGATAGACCATTAGTCGCGCCGTGTGATCCCGACGGGTTTCTTCGCGGCGTGCATAGAGGGCAAATTCGTCTGGGGTGGCGCCGATCTGATCAGCAACATACTTCAGCATGGCGCGAGGCGGAGTTTCTTCTGCTCCAAGCACTCGACCCGGGTATCGCATCAGACATAGCTGGATGGCAAAGCCGAGCCGATTGTGATTACGTCTCCGCAGTTCGATCTCCAGGCGATCCGCTAATGACAACGAATAGTGGCGAATTAAGCTGTCCTCGTCGACTGGGATATCGACAAGCTTCCGGCGATCTTGATCTTTGAGAAGCTTGCGCTTTGCCATCGCCCGACTCCATTCATGACCAATCTGCGTGAAGCGTTGTCGAGTCGGGCCGGACAGAGAAATCAAAACTGGCGCATGTCGATGGCAATCCACAGAGATCGGATGTTGCAGATCCGAACTACGACATCGTTCCTGTTCCGTTCGGCCTTAGCGTACGATTTCGGACTGCTCTTGTTCTGACCCCAACCCTGCGATAGTTCGACGCGCGGTTTTGAAGGATTGGAATCCGCCGATCTTCGGCATGTTCTTCTTCACGCGGAAATGGTCACTCTCAATGGCGTTGGTGCACGGATGTGGAACAGAACGGATGGGGATCTTTGAAACGGCTGACTGTGACGTGGCTGCCTTGCGGCGGACGGCTTCGGGCGTGCGCAAGCAAGCATGCGGTTGAGGACGGCGCAGCCGATGGCGACTTCGGTCTGCTGACACCGCAGACGCCGCCCAAATGGACTTGTATCGCCCGATTGCCGTCTTCCGCTTCCGATCGCCATGCGCGCGCCCGACGGCTCAGCGTGGTGTGATCGGGGACGGCAAGCGCTAAGCCCATCAATTGCAGCACCGATTCCACCAAGCCTTCTGCCTGGCGAAGCCGCAAGCCAAACACCAGGCCCAGCGTCAAGGTGGTCTCGATTGCCAGATCTGAATAACGGTGCTGGCCGCGGCGCCACGGCCAGGCGCAGCGTGGGGAAGCGCTGGAGATCGTACCGAACACCGCCTTGAGTTCCAGGCTGGCGAGCGCCAAGCCGATGCAGTAGTGCGGCCAGTAGGAGAACGCCAGGTGCGGCTTTAGGGCGCGTCCGATTTCGAAAATTTCAGGGTCGTCCAAATGGCGTGGATCGACCGACGTCGCCGGTAGGCCGACCAGCACCTTGCTCTCCGCGGGAATAAGCACGCCCGCGATGGTCACGGCCGTCCCTTGGATAGCGCATGATGCCATCCCAGCCCGCGCCCGGCCAACGCCTTGTCCACCAGGGATGGATCGCCGACCAGGGTTCGGCTTAAGAGAGCGCGCGTATTCGTCCGGTCATCGCAGGCGCTCGGGCTGTTTCAGGTTCCGCAACCAGCAATCGGTTAATGATACTAGTGGATATACAACTAAAAGTGCAGAAAAGGTCCGACCCTACTCTCGACTAAGAGACGCATCAGCGGTTAAACATCCATCGGGTGGAAGCAAATTTCGCACGGCAACGCCGCTTTACTTCGGCGGAGTGAACACCTGTTGCCGTTCAGGGGGGTCTTATGAAAGTAATCTATTCGCTCTTTCTTGCCTTTACGCTATCAGCAAGTTCGGCTACCGGACACGGCGGCGGAACTGACGGGAACGGGTGCCATACCAATCACAAGACCGGGGGCTACCATTGCCATTGAGAACTCTTGCACTGATTGGAATGTTTTTCGCCTCGACCAATATTTGCCTTGGCTGGGATGGCTTCGATAACGAAACGGGCGCCTCAGTCGAGATCGGTAAAGGTAATCTTGTTAGATCCGGCCAGACTATTGAGATCTACGACCACGGGTCCGGTGAATACCGCGACGTTGACGTCCAAAGCATTCAACGTTCCGGTGGATCCGTTGAAGTGGAAGTCTACGACAGTGAGAGCGGCGAATATCGCACTCTCGAGATGGATGATTGAAACCATGAGCAGGCGTCATGATGGCGCCTGCTTCATCTCGTTGTGCAGGGTTGAATCTAATTTGTTCCTCTTCCGGGGAGTCAGGTTTGCAACGCGCGATCAGAATTGACGATCCGCTCCCAACCGGAGTGCGAAATCGCGCGAGCGCATCACTTTAATCGCATTCACTCATTGCCAGATGAAAGCGGCTGGTCTTGGAACGGCTCCTTTGCAGGTATAGCGGGCAAGGCTAAGTGCGAAGCGTTCGCCTTGGAAACGGGTCGATGCGCCTGTATGAGAGCTTTGATCTCTCCCGAAGGATCCCACTCAAGCGCCTCCTCCGCGAGGCTGAGGTACTGCGACGACAGCGCGAAGTCCTCTGGCTTTTCAGCCATGATCCGCAGCAGACGGAAGCTGCCATCTGGCTGCGCGATACTCAATAGAATGCATGCGTGTGCATCCTTAAAATCCGACAGGTGCAAGACCGCTACGGCATAGCCAAGACGTCAAAATCGAAATCCGATCAAACCAGGACTGGTGCACCAACACCTCGTCTACCGTGAATAAGACTATCTGTCGGCCAGACCATGCCGAGTACCATCCGTTGGCCTCGATCGACAATAGTTCAAGCTCAATGTTTGAGGATCTGGCTGAGAAAAAGCTTCGTACGCTCATGCTGGGGATTGGTGAAGAACGCCTCCGGACTACCTTCTTCGACGATCTGGCCGGAGTTCATGAAGATGACCCGGTCGGCGACCGCGCGGGCAAAGCCCATTTCATGGGTGACGCAGACCATCGTCATGCCGTCACGGGCAAGGCTTGTCATCGTGTCGAGAACTTCCGAGACCATTTCCGGGTCGAGCGCCGAAGTCGGCTCGTCGAACAGCATGACGGCTGGTTCCATGCAAAGGCTGCGGGCGATCGCGACGCGTTGTTGCTGGCCGCCGGAAAGCTGGGCCGGATATTTGTTGGCCTGCTCGGGGATCCTGACACGCTCCAGGAATTGCAGGGCCGTTTTCTTTGCCTCGGCGGCGGACACGTCCTTGATCCACATCGGCCCGACCATGCAGTTCATCAGCACTGTCATGTGGGGAAACAGGTTGAAATGTTGGAATACCATGCCGACATTCTTGCGGACCTCTGCAACGTTGCGCATCTTGTCGTGCAGCGTGATCCCATTGACGGTAATCTTCCCCTCCTGATGCGCCTCGAGCCGGTTGAAACAGCGGATGAGGGTCGACTTACCCGACCCCGACGGTCCGCAGACGACGATGCGCTCGCCCTTCCTCACCGTCAGGTTGATGTCCTTCAGTACCTGGAACGCGCCATACCATTTGGCGACATCCTTCGCCTCGATGATCAGGTCCATGCTCATCTGACTTTACTCCTGGCATAGTGGCGCTCGATGCGGGACTGGATAAGTTCGAGGCAGATCGACATGCCCCAGTAGATAAGCGCGGTCGAAATCAGCATTTCCATGTGCTGGAAAGTCTTTTGGCCGAGCGTGCGGGCAAGGAACATCAGTTCCCAGACACCGATGACGGACACCAGCGAACTATCCTTCAGCATGGAAATGAACTGGTTTCCGGTCGGCGGAATGATGACGGGCAGCGCCTGCGGCAGGATAATGCGGCGCATGGTGATTCCGAAGCCGAAACCCATGGAGCGGGATGCCTCCCACTGGCCGCGATCGATGCTCTGGATGCCGGAGCGGAAGATCTCGGTCATGTAGGCGCCATAGCAGAGCGACAGAGCGAGGATGCCGGCCGGCACCGCGTCAATGACGAACCCAAGCTGCGGCAGGCCGAGATAGATCAAGTAGACCTGCATCAAGAGCGGTAGGCCACGAAAGAAGGACGTGTAGAAGCTGGCGATCGCATAGGCGAAACCGTTGGTCGACAGCTTGGCGACAGCGCCGAGGATAGCGATAACCGAAGCGATGACGATCGAGATCGCCGACACATAGAGCGTCGTCACGGCACCTTGTGTGATCAGGAAGGGCAGCTTTTCCCAGATGAATGGCAGGCTGAGATGAAAGGTCTCGAAGAAAGCCAGAAACAGCATCAGCAGCTCCAGCCAGACAATGGCGATCTGTATCTTCAGTGAGGCAAAGCCGATCAACACCACGTTCAGGGAAAAGATCACCGCGACGACGAAGGCGACCGCGAAACGTCCGTAGAGCCCGCTTTGCAAGGGATCGCCGATCACCGGACGCATCAGCTCGCCCATCGTCGTGCCGGTCAGGTTGAATGCGAGGAAGACTGCCAGAATGATGGCGAACATGGTGGCGACGAACCACGGCTTGTGTACCAGAATTTCAGCGTCGACTGTATCCGGATAGAGCATCTCTTGTCCTTCGGACGGTTTGGCGGCCCGTGTTTGCGGACCGCCAGAGAGGGTGGTTATTTCACAACGGTGTAGTCGACCCCGTACCACTTGACCGACAGTTTGCTGAGCGTGCCGTCGTTCTGCATGGCTTTCACGGCCTCGGAGATCTTGGCGTCGAATTCCGCGTCGCCATGCTCGGTTGCGACAGCCAACGGCTCGTAGAATACAGGGTCGCCGAGCTGTTTGATCGGGTACCCGGCCTTCTCCGCATCGATGATGCTCGGCAGTGAGGAGACGACTGCATCGAGCCGAGTGCCGTCACCCAGGCGCAGATCGTCGAACGCCGTCGTCGAATTGCTGTAGGACTTCACGTCCTTCGGTTTGAATTCATACTTGAAGGCCGGCGCGCCGGCGGCATCCAGCGTCAGGTCCTGCTTGGCATAGGCCTCGAAAGTGGAAGTCGCCGTCGTGCCGACGGCCTTGTCGTTGAGGTCGGCAAGCGTCGTCGCCTTGCTGTCCTTGTGAACGGCAACGGCGGCCGGCGTGTAATAGTAGACGCCGGGGAAATCGAAGATCTCGGCCCGCTTCTTGGTGGGGGTCATCGAGCCGACATGCATGTCCCAGCGGCCAGACCAGTTGCCGGCGGTGATGATGTCCCAGCCGGGGGTTACGAACTCGACGCTGACCCCTAGGCGCTTGCCGATATCCTTGGCGACGTCCACATCGAAGCCATCGAGTTCGTTCTTGTCGTTCATGAAGGATTGCGGCGCCCAGTTGGCATCCGTCGCAACCTTGAGCGTCTTGGCCGCCAGCACGCGCTCCAGCACCGCCCCGGCATTGGCCGGAAGTGCTGACAAGGTAAAGGCGAGCGAAGCTGCAAGCGCCGTCAGTCTGGTGAGATGTCTCATGCTGTCTGTTCCCTTTGTTGTTGATGGGTTCTACGGCTCAACCCTCCCGGTCTCGCCGCCGTGGTCGTCATTTAGTCATCACCGGATGGGCCCGGTCTTCCGGTGATCCGGAGGATGTTTGTGCTGCTGCTTGCTTGAAACGGCGAAATCAAAGCTCCCCTTTCTCGCGCATCTCGGCGCGGACATTGCCTGCTACGCGGAAAGCCTCGACGCCTGCGGGAATTCCGCAATAGACGGCGATCTGGACGAGTGCGGCGCGCAGCTCGTCGTCGGTCACGCCGTTGCGGATCGCGCCGCGGACATGGATCCCGAACTCGTGCATGCGATTGAGGGCCGCGAGCATTCCAAGGTTGACAAGGCTGCGCTGCTTGAGGTCGAGGCCGTTGTCGGTCCAGGCGGCACCCCAGCAATATTCATTGAGAACATCCTGGAAGGGCCGGGAGAAATCGTCGGCATTGCCGAGAGCGCGATCGACATAATCGTCCCCGAGCACCTTGCGTCGCACGGCCTCGCCAGCCTGCCGGAGCATCTTATCCATGGCTCACCTCTTCTGATGCAAGGAAATCTCCCATCAGGCGGGCCACGGTCGCCGGGGCCTCGATGAGAATGGAGTGACGCAGACCCGGCAGGATCGCCAGCGTCGAGCCGGGGATGCGGTCATGCATGTAACTGGCCATGCGCGGGTTTGAGCCGGCATCCTCCTCTCCGGTCGCAATCAGCGTCGGGCAGCGGATCTGGTCGAGAAACCCGCCGAAATCCGTTTCCGCCAGAACACGATAGGCGGAGGCGTAACAATCGGGATCGTTCTCGGCATCCCGCGCGCGCAGTCTCTCGATAATCTCGGGATTGCGTTCCTGAAACCCTTCCGTCAGCCAGCGCGACAGCGAGGCATCGTGATGGGCGCCGGGATTACCGATCCTGAGCGCTGCAAGCCGTGTCAGGACGCGTTCGCGCTCCTCCGAGGTGCGGCCGGCGACCGTGGAGAGAAGCACTAGTTTTCTCAACCGCGCTTGATGGGTGAGCGCCAGTCGCTGTGCGATCAGCCCGCCGAGCGAGAAACCCGCCAGATGGAAGGTCTCGAACCCCGCATGCGCCGCCAGCGTCAGCGTCTCGGCGACGAAATCGTCGATTTCATAACGGCCCTTGATGCGCGTAGACCGCCCGTGGCCACGCAGGTCGAAGGTCAGGATTGTGAAACGATCCTTGAGCTCAGCCACCACGCCGCCCCACGCCTCCAGAGACGACCCGACGCCGTGGATGCAGACCAGCGGCTCCACGCCGTTGCCGTCGATACGGAAGTTGAGCGTTACATCGCCGACGGTATGTTGCCGAAGCTGCGTCATCTCAGCGCCCCGAACCCACTGCACGCTGGCGGTCTTGTTCACGAGCCGCGAAGAATGGCATGACTTCATCGACGAACAGCCGCAGCGTCTTCTTCTGCAGTTCAAACGGCAGGTTGAACGTGAGGCCCAAGCAATATTGATCGACGCCAGCCGCCTCGTAGGCGAGCAGTTTTTCGATCACTTCGTCCGGCGTTCCGAACATCAGGTTTTTGCGAATATTGTCCGGATTGTAGTTGTCCTTGCCCTTAACGCTTTCGAACGGGACCGCTTCCGGAAAGCCTTCCCGGACCGCGCCGATATTCTGCATGAGGTTCTCGAAAGTCCTGCCATAGTCCATGCTGTGCTGGACGGCGAGTTGCCAGTCCTCGGGCCTGTCGTAGACACAAGTCCGGCGCTGCATCATGAAGCGCGGCCGCGGGACCTCCGGATGATCGGCGACAGCCTTTTCGAACTTGTCAGCGAGAACCTGGATTTCGGCTGCAGGTGCTGACAACGGTGTCGACAGAATATTGGCGCCGACGCTGATTGCCCAGTCAAACGTGCCGGGATCGCGTGCCGCGACCCAGATCGGCGGATGCGGCTGCTGCAGCGGTTTTGGCACCGCCGTCGCAAGTGGGAAGTTCCAGTATTGGCCATTATGGGCATAGTCGCCCTGCCACAATTTCCTCACTGCCGGCACCAATTCCTTGAGATAAGCGACGCCTTCCTGCTGCGGCATGCCGCCGGCCATGCGGTCGAATTCATATTGGTAGGAGCCGCGGGCAATGCCGAATTCCAGCCGGCCATCCGTCAAGTGGTCGCAAAGAGCCGCCTCACCGGCAAGCCGGATCGGGCTCCAATAGGGCGCAACCAGAGTCGAGGTGCCGAGGCGGATCTGGTCGGTGTGTTGTCCGAGCCATGTCAGTGTCTGGAACGGATTGGGGGAAATCGTGCATTCGATCGTGTGATGCTCGGCGGTCCACAGCGTTTCAAAACCGCCCTCGTCGGCTATCCGGGCAAGCTCGAGCAGGTTGTTCTTGACCCTGGACATCGGCGCGTCCGGCGAGAAACGTTCCATGGTGAGTGAGACTGCGAATTTCATGAGTTTTCCTCCCTCGCGGGCCAAGGTTTCTTTTGTCCGGTCACTTCAGGCGAATGACGAAGGGGTCCTGCATGGCGCCGGAATAATCGATGATGACGTTCTTCAGCCGCGAGAACTCGCGCATCACCTCGAAGCCGCCGCGCCGGCCGTAGCCGCTCTCCTTGAAGCCGCCGTTGGCGGACATGAAGGACGATGAGCGATAGGTGTTGATCCACACCGTTCCCGCCTCGACCTGGTTGGCGAAGCGCAAGGCGCGGTCGATGTCCTTGGTCCAGATGCCGGAGGCAAGGCCATAGCGTGTATCGTTGGCTAGAGCGATCATCTGCTCTTCCGACGAAAAAGGCATGACGCCGACAACCGGACCGAACAGCTCGTCGCGCATGAATGTCATGTCGTTCTGCGCATCGACCATGACGGTGGGCTCGAAATACCAGCCGCGTCCAAGCTCGCCCGATTGCGGCCGCTTGCCGCCGGCCGCGACCCTTGCCCCTTCCTTCACGCCGGAAGCGACATAGCCCTCGACCTTGGAGAGTTGATCGGCCAAGGCGAGCGGACCGATATCGGTCACGTCGACAGTCGGGTGGCCGACCCTGATGCGCTGTGTGCGGGCAACAAGTGCCTCGACGAAACGGTCGTAGACACTTGCCTCGACGAAGCAGCGCGAGCCGGCAACGCAGGTCTGCCCTGCCGCAGCAAAGACACCGGACACGACGCCATTAACGGCATGCTCGATATCGACATCGGCAAATACGACATGCGGAGACTTGCCACCCAGCTCCATCGAGCAAGGAATGAGGTTTTCCGCTGCGTTTCCGGCGATACGCCGGCCAGTCGCGGTGCTGCCAGTGAAGACATATTTGGCGATGCCCGAATGCCGTGTCAGCGCTTCGCCCGCATTTTTGCCCGTGCCGGTGACGACGTTGACGACGCCGGCGGGAAAGCCTGCCGCGGCAATCAGCTCGGCAAGCGCCAGCGTCGAGGCGGTCGCGTGTTCGGACGGCTTGATAACGACGGTGTTGCCGATGGCAAGGCACGGCGCCAGCGTACCGGTCAGAAGCATCAGCGGCGAATTCCACGGCGTTATCATGCCGACGACGCCGATCGGCTCGCGGAGGTTGAAGTTGAGCATCTCTAGCTTGTTGACCGGGATCGTCTCGCCCTGCAGCTTGTCGGCCATCCCGGCGAAATAGTGATAAGCGTCCGGCATGGCGCGCATCTGCGCCCGTGTTTCCTTGAGAAGCTTGCCGTTGTCGCGCGTCTCGATATCAGCCAGTTCGTCGGCGTGCTCCAGTACGAGATCGGCCAGCCTGCGCACCAGACGGCCGCGGTCGGTCTGCGTCATCCGCCGCCAAGTGGGGTCGCGAAAGGCGGCCTGCGCCGACGAAACGGCCGCCTCCACGTCATCGGCGTCGGCTTCGGCGAGTTCGTACCAGCATTCGCCAGTGGTCGGGTCGAAGCTGTCGATGTAGCGCCCATTCTTCGGCGCCACCAACTGGCCGCCGATGAACAGACCCTGACGTGACCCTTCGATGGTTTTGACTGTCGTCTTCATATCAACGGTCCTGCTTTTCAAATTCATTCTACGCGGCTTAATCTTGAGCGACCGGCATCCAGGCACGCGCCTGACCGTCGATCATCGCCACCCGGCCGCCGTCGCCCGTGTCCATGTAGATGCCGAAGCGCTTTTCCTGCCGTTCACGTACGTAGCGGCGCAGCATCGACCGCAGTTCGTGGGTCGGTATCAGGTCGTAGGGCAAAGCGTCGATCGGGAAGAATTGTAGCCCCGCAGGCAATGCGGAACCGGCGGCGTCGGCCGCGAGCCGGGCGCGATAGATCAGGTAACCCGGATCGCTGTCGGCAACGTCGAAGACCGAGTAGAGAAACGTGTCTTCAGAGACGAGGCTCAGCGCATCGCCATCATCGATCATCAGGCGGCTATCGGCCTTGCGCCGTCTTGCCGTCGGCAGGACCCAGCCGCCTTTGCCATCAGAGCGCAGAAGCAGATTGTCCTCGGCCTCGATAAGATAGCCGATGATCATGCCATGCGAGGCAAGCCAGCCGGCGGGCAGCGGATCCTTAACGCTGGCATACCGGCCGCGGCAGAAGCCGAGCGGCGCCGAAGGGCTGGTACCGAACGCCTGCACCTGGCCAACGAGGATGACGTGATCGCCGGCATCGACGCGGGTATGAACCGTGCAATCGAACCAGGTCAGGCTGTCGGTCAGGATCGGCGAGCCCGTGTGCACCCGGTCATGGTTGACCGACTGGAACTTGTCGGGGGATTTCGACGCGAACGTTGCCGAGACGTCAACCTGGCCTTCATGCAGAAGATTGACTGCAAAAGCCGGGGCCGCCGTGAAGGCCGGAAAACTCGATGCGGATTTTCCGACACAGACGAGCAATAGTGGTGGATCGAGCGACACGGAAGTGAAGGAATTGGCGGTCATGCCCCGGGGCGTGCCATCCTCATCCAGCGTCGTGATCACCGTAACGCCAGTGACGAACGTGCCGAAGGCGCGGCGCAGGGCGATGGGGTCGATTGCCGTATCGGGTCTTGCTGCTATTTGCGCCATCGTTCCTGCCATCCTCATTCCAGTTCGATGAAAGAAGGCTACCGGCTGGCGACCAGCCATTCTTCCTCCTGTCCGCAGGAAGGGATGGGAATTTCCTGCTCAGATCGGCAGGACACCGAAAATGGCCAAGCCGTACGCTTCCGCGGCCACAGGCGCGGCCCGCCGATTTAAGAATCCAATTATGAGCGCTAGTTTTCGACGGGGCTGCGATTGTCGATCACGGCATGCAGCCGCAGCGCCAATTCAACGGCGAAGCGCTTTTCCGGCGTCTCCACATCGATGCCGAACAGCTCCTGAATACGCGACAGGCGATATCGCAGCGTCGTCACATGCAGGCCCATCGTATCCGCGCAGGCCTGGCTGCGGCAGCCTTCCTGCAGGAAGGTCGACAGCGTTTCGAGATAGGGCGTGCCGTTTTTACGGTCATGCTCGGCGATGGCGCCGACGCTGTCATGAACGAACCCCCGGATATCGCCGGCATCGGACGCCGCGACCAGCAACGGCAGCGGCCCGAAATCCTGCCCGGACAGCGCGCCGGTGCGACCGAAGGAACGGCCGATGCGGATCGTGCGGCTGCACCGCTCCCAGGCCGCGGGATAATCTGCAAGACCGCTGCAGCGATTGCTGGCGACGACGATCGGCCCTTCCTCGAAGGAATGCCCGAGATCCTCGGCGATACGGCGCATCACCTTGTTGAGTTTCTCCTGCCGCTTGCTGGCATCGAACGGCACCAGGCACACCAGCCCACCTTCTGTGGCAATCACGCTCGCCGGCATCGACGCCTGCTGCAATGTCCGTGCAACGCTGTGTTCGACATCGATCGAGATACCGCCGAGGCTCTTCGTGCGCTCCGGAAAGTCGACGACGATCATCTGCTGCGCGGCTGCAAAATTCAGCCCGAGACGCTGCGCCCGCTGCAGCACATCGCTGGCATTGCGCCAACGTTGCTCGACAACCTCGAAAAACAGTTCCGTCTGGGTGCGGGTCTCAAATCGGAATCGTACGAAACTGCGCATCATCTGGACATTGAGCGCGAACTTGGCGCTGTCGAGCATCAACAGATCCAGATCGCTGAATTCGCGCGACGACGGAAAGATGATCAGCGCACCGACCAACTGGGCATCGACGTTCAGAGGCTCGATCCGCGCCGAAATCGTGAACCGGCGCGTGCCGTCATCGAGAAACAGATTGGCCGTCTCGCTGCTGCCGTGATCGATCGCGTCGCGCGCAGCGCGCATCAAAGGCCGGCGGAGCGACGTCGCCGCCACCTCCTGCCAGGCGGCATCCTCGAACTGACCCAGATTGGGAGACCGACCGGGGATCACCTGGCTTGTGGTGAAATCGATGACGACAAGCGGATTGGGCAAGAGGGCGCCGATCATGCTCGACAGCGAAGCGACCGACCCGTCGGCCAGCACGTGTTCCAATAGCGAAGTATGGGCCTGCAATGCTTTCTGCAGGCGGTCGGACGAGCGCTTCTCCGCTTCCAGCCGGTGCTGCCGCTCGATGGCGATTGCACCGAGATGAACGATCATGCCGAGGAAAGCGAGGTCGTCTTCCGAGACTTCGGTGATCTGTCGCGCGATCACGCTCAGCACCATCGGCCGGCCCTCGCTGTCGGCACAGCTCATCGGCATGACCAGAACCGTGCGGTAATCACGCTCGAACGCCTCGCGCCGATAGCCCGGAAATTCCTCGGATTCTCGCGCATCGCGAATATAGACGGGTTCGTTGCGCTGAAGCGCAATCAGCGACGGGCTCGTCGCCAGTTCCCACTTGTCCGGCAATTGCCGCTGGATCAGCGTCGGATCGTGCCGCACGACGACATGGGCATAGCCATGCGCCGCATCGATCGCCATGATCGAGCCCAGCGTCCAATGCGCGTGACGGCAGGCGGCAATGATCAGGTCGCGCAGGACAGTCGTGAGATCGCCCCCGCTGTTGATCTGGCTGGCGACATCCCTCAATGACAAGATCTGCGATTTCTGGTCCACGCTGCGCATGTGCTCCCTGGGCAAGCCGTAGTCTGCACCGTTTCCTCCCGTTCATTCTACTCTTTTTGGGAGGAGAATGCAGTCGTCCATTCCTCTCAGGAGCAGGAAGACTTCAAGGCTTGCTACTTACTAGTTTCGCCGTCATCATCAACGAAAGATCGCGACCATGGATATCGGCGTTAGGAAAATTGCCACGTTCATCGAGGAGACCTTCAACGAAGGCGGCAAGGATGCGGAGCGGCCGATCACCATGGTGGTGGTCGCAGCCATCCTGCGCAATCCATGGGCTGGACAGGGTTTCGTCGACAATTTGCGACCGGAAATCCTGCGCGTGGCGCCGGTGCTTGGCCAGGAACTAACACGCCGGTTGCTTGCCCTGATGCCCGCTGAAAAGGTCGAGGCTTTCGGCAAGACCGCCGCCGTCGGCGTCAACGGAGAAATCGAACACGGCTCGGCCCTGATCCATACGCTCCGTTTCGGAAACGTCTTCCGCGAAGCGGTCGGCGGTACTTCCTACCTGGAATTCACCAACACGCGCGCAGCCCCCGGAGCACTCCTCTCGCTTCCGATGACGCACAAGACTGAGTCCGGCAAGCGCTCGCACTTCCTCACCGCCAGCTTCCAGATCGCCGATGCGCCAGGACCGGACGAGATCGTCGTCGCGATCGGGACCTCTGACAGCGGCCGCGCCCATGCCCGCATTGCCGACCGCTTCCAGGACATGGCGGAAATGGATACCGAAAAGCGCACGTGAGCCGCGCCCTGCGCAGCATAAGCATCAAAGGGCGACGTCAAGGATGAGAGCTGTTGCGTACCGGCAGGATACGAACCCGCATGAAACTTGACGCGATCGATCTGCGCATCCTCGAGGCTGTCCAGCGCGACGGCCGCATCACCAAGGTGGCGCTAGCAGAAGAGGTCGGACTGTCGCCGACCCCCTGCTGGATGCGGCTTCGAAAACTGGAAAAGTCCGGTATCGTCTCCGGCTATCACGCCCGCGTCGCGGTGCGTCGCATGGCGCCGGTCGCCAGCGTCATGATGGAAGTCACCCTGGAAAACCATCGACGGGCCGATTTCGATCGTTTCGAGCGCGCCGTTGCCGCCATCACCGAAATCATCGCCTGCTGGTCGGTCGGCGGCGGAGTCGATTATATCCTGAAGATTATGGCCGCCGATATCGACGCTTATCAGCGGCTGGTCGATGGCCTGCTCGACCGCGAGATCGGCATTGCTCGCTATTTCACCTATATCGTCACCAAGACGGTAAAGGAGAAAACCACGTTGCCGCTGTCGGTGCTCTTGTCCGCGCCAGACGCGCCGAACAGCTAGACGATCGCTCTGCGACAACTGCCTTCTTTGGACCAATCCTCTCTCATCGTCCGGCTCAACAGATCATTCCTCGCGTGAAAGCTGCCAGACTTCCGGGAATGCTGCGGCAAGGGCGTCGACCGCCAGGCGCGCCTTGAGCGGAAGATGAGGTGTCTGTAGCCACAGCGCGGAAGCGTTCTCGCCTCTTCATGGACGAGGTTCATTCGTTGATTGGCAATTGCTTCCGCTATAAGGTTTGTCTCGCGTGTAGACATGCCGCAAAGACTGAAGAGGAATTGAGATGGCGACCGGTACTGTTAAGTTTTTCAACGATGATAAGGGATTTGGCTTCATCACTCCGGATAACGGAGGAGCGGACGTATTCGTTCACGTATCCGCTTTGCAGCAAGGCGGCTCGCTCAGAGAAGGTGACAAGGTCAGTTTCGAGGTAGGCCAGGACCGCAAGACCGGGAAGTCCAAGGCCGAGAACGTCAGCGTGCTCTGATTGCGGGCTCCGCGTGACAGCCTGACCAAAAAATTCGGTCAGGCTAGTCGCGTCCGAGATCCGCGGGCTCACGGAATTCCGCCTAAATTCGTCGCCTTGAACGGCTTCGAACCAACGACCAGCTCTTCAAACTCAATATCAATGAAAATTCCTGCTCTTCACCTTCAGCGTATCGATATGAAGGTCAGGCACGAACATGTCGCGCACGGCTATAACCGGCTTCGGTTTGTCCCGTGGATCAGGCCCTCCGGCTCTGGCAAACTCATCACCACGGCCGGCCGGAAGCGTGAACTCTTCATCGCGATCGGCAAGGCCGGTCAGATCGCCTGACAGATCGAACAGTTGCTGAGCGACAAGATGCACCACCTCCCCTTCCCGCTGAATCCGACCATTGATCGCCATCATCGAGGATCCGAGCACGACCCGCCGGCGTTTTTCAAACAGCGTCGGCCAGACGACGAGGTTGGCCGGCCCGGTCTCGTCCTCGATGGTGATGAACATGACGCCCTTGGCCGATCCGGGCTTTTGCCGCACCAGCACAAGTCCTGATGTATAGACCCAACGCCCGTCCCTCGAGTTCATCGCCTCGGCACAAGTGATAATGTTGCGCACTGATAAATCCTTGCGTAGGAAGGCAATCGGATGCTGCCGCAATGTCAGTCCGGTATGACTATAGTCCTCGATAACATTGTGCCCGTCCGTCATCTGTCGAAGCAGGACTTCAGGCTCCTGCTGCTCGGCGATTGCAGCCCTCTCCCGTTCGGCAGCCGCCGCAAACAGCGGCAGGGGTTCGTCGCGCAGCGCCTTGATCGCCCAGAGCGCGTCGCGGCGTTCGAGCTTCAGCGACGGCAGGAAGGCATCGGCCTTGGCAAGCTGGACGAGCGCCTCCGATGGCACGCCGGATCGCCGCCACATATCGTCAACCGAGGCAAAGGCATTGTCCATGCGTGCCGCGACGATGCGCGCCGCGTCAGCGACCGCCAGTCCTTTCACCTGCCGGAAACCGAGCCGTACGGCGTGGCGGCCAGAATTGCCGATCCGCTCCAGCGTGCAGTCCCACCGGGACCGATTGATGCAGACCGGCCGCACCTCGACGCCGTGGGCTCTCGCATCGCCGACGATCTGCGCCGGAGCGTAAAAACCCATGGGCTGCGAATTGATCAGCGCGGCACAGAAGGCTTCCGGATAGTGGCATTTGATGTAGCTCGACGCATAGGCGATCAGCGCGAACGAAGCCGCATGGCTCTCCGGGAAACCATAGGAGCCAAAGCCTTCGAGCTGGGAGAAGGTCTTTTCGGCGAATTCCGGCGTGTAGCCGTTCCTCACCATGCCGGACACGAGCTTGTCCTTGAACCGCGAGACGCCGCCGGTGAACTTGAAGGTCGCCATCGATTTGCGCAGCTGGTCAGCCTCGCCACCGGTAAAGCCGGCGCAAACCATCGCCACCCTCATCGCGCTCTCCTGAAACAGCGGCACGCCCAGCGTCTTGCCGAGCACCGCCTCAAGCTCGGGCGTCGGATATTCGACGGCCTCCTTGCCTTCGCGCCGGCGCAGATAGGGATGCACCATGTCGCCCTGGATCGGACCGGGCCGGACTATGGCGACCTGCACCACGAGGTCGTAGAAGGTTCGGGGTTTCAGCCGCGGCAGCATCGCCATCTGAGCGCGGCTTTCGATCTGGAACGTGCCGAGCGTATCGGCCTTGCGGATCATCGCATAGGTCGCAGGATCCTCCTGCTCGATGTCAGACAGGTCGAGATCCCGATCCTTGTGCTCGCGGATCAGATCGAAGGCCTTGGCCATGCAGGTCAGCATCCCAAGGGCCAGGACGTCGACCTTCATGAATTTCAGGGCTTCGACGTCGTCCTTGTCCCATTCGATGATCTGACGGTCCTTCATCGTGGCCGGTTCGATCGGCACGAGATCGTCGAGCCGATCATGGGTGAGGACGAACCCGCCCGGATGCTGGCCGAGATGCCGTGGCGCGCCCATCAATTGCTGCGCAAGCTTCAAGGTCAGCACAAGACGCCGGTCGTCTGGATTGAGATTGAGTTCGCTAACATTGCGATCGCAGACCTCCTCCGACCAAGCCCACATGCCCGACGACAAGGCCTTGATCACGTCCTCCGGCAGGCCGAGCGCCTTGCCGACATCGCGGATCGCGCCGCGCGCCCGGTAGCGCGTCACGGTGGCGCAGAGCGCTGCCTTTTCTCTGGAATAGGTGCGATAGATCCACTGGATCACCTCTTCCCGCCGCTCGTGCTCGAAATCCACATCGATATCCGGCGGCTCGTCGCGCTCCTGGCTGACGAAGCGCTCGAACAAAAGATCGTTTGTCGAGGGATCGATACTGGTGATGCCGAGAATGTAGCAGACGGCGCTGTTGGCGGCGGAACCCCGCCCCTGGCAAAGAATGCCCTGGGACCGCGCATAGCGCACGATCGAAAAGACGGTCAGGAAATAGGGCGCGTATTTCATGGTGCGTATGAGATCGAGCTCGTGCCGCACGACCTTCAACACATCAGGCGGTAGTCCTTCAGGATAGCGATCAGGCACGCATTGCCAGACATAATGCTCAAGAGACGCTTGCGCGTCCTTGCCTGGGAGAATGGCCTCCTCAGGATATTGATAGGTCAGCTCCTCGAGCGAGAACCGACAGCGGTCGGCGATTTCAATCGTCCGGGCCAGTGCATCCGGGTAACGGGGGAACAGTCGCTGCATCTCTTCCGGTGGCTTTAGGAAGCGGTCGGCGTGGCGTTCCCTTTCAAAACCAACATCGTCGATCGTCGTGCGGGTGCGAATGCAGGTGACAATGTCCTGCAGCTGTCGGCGGCCTGGCTCGTGGAAGAGGACATCATTGGTGACGACCGTCCGCACCTTGAACCGCGCCGCAACATTGGAAATCTCATGCAGCCGCAGCTGGTCGTTCTGCCGGCGTCGCAGACAAAGCGACACATAGGCCCGATCACCAAACAGCTCGGCCATCTTGCGCAGCTGGATCGCGCAGACGTCATCCGGCAGATCCGGCACAAGAATGCCGATCATGCCGTCGTTGTACGCGATGACATCGTCCCAGTGCAGGATGCAGTTGTTCTTGCCGCCGCGCGACTTGCCAAGCGTGATAAGGCGGGTCAGCCGGGAATAGGCAGCCCGGTCGGTCGGGTAGACCAGCAGCGACATGCCGTCGGCCAGATCAAGCCGGCAACCGACAACGAGGCGTAAGGCGGTGGCACGCGATGCTTCAAGCGCCCGGACAATTCCGGCAAGCGAATTGCGGTCGACAACGCCGAGGGCTTCGATGCCAAGAGCCTTGGCGGTCTCGAACAGTTCCTGCGCCGAGCTTGCACCGCGCAGGAAGGAAAAATGGGTCGTGACCTGCAACTCGGCATAGCTCATGCGAAGATCCCATGGCAGAACCAGCGATGGCTTCCGGTTTCCGGATCGATGCCATCACCGGAGCGAAACACCCAGAGACGCTCGCCGGCCTCGTCTTCGATAACGAAGTAGTCTCGCACCGCCTCCATCTCGGCGTCGCGCCGCCACCACTCGCCAAAAATCCGCTCAGGCCCATCGGCTCGCTTGACCTTCCGGCGCCTTCCGCGCCAGGTGATCGAGACCGGCGGCCGGTCCGGCAGCAAGGCGATAGCCTCGATCAGCTCCGGACGGGCCAGCAGCCGGACCGGTCGGCGCCAATGGCTGACCCAGGTGACCTCGACCGGATCGGCAGCAGGACTGATCCGCTGGACGGAGCGCTCGGGCACATCGGAGGCAACGGGTGCCACTCGATACACACGCTGGCCACGGTTGCCGTAAATGTCGATCAGCGGCGTCACGTCCTTCACTTCCTCCTCGACCAGCGAGGAGGATTTCTGGCGCTCCTCCAGCGGCTCGGCCATCACCGCAACCAAGGTGAGCTTCTCGATCCCAAAGCCAGGTTCGATCTTTTCCGTCCGGTCGCGGAACAGCTTCGTCAGCCAGGCGACATCGCGCACCGGCTTGACCGTGCCGGCGCGGATTGCCTGCCGCGTACCGTCGACCTTTTCGACGATCAGGTCGGCGCGCCGAACACCAAGGCCGCGCCTCTGCAGCTCCTCGATCAGTTGCACGACCAGCCGGCCCACATATTTGTTGATGGTTTCGGCAGCACCGATCGGCTCGGCGAAGGCTCTGGAGACCTCGATAGTTTCGGCGGTGCGGATCGGATCGATCGGTTCGGAAGCGCGGCCGAACATCTGGTCGAGCCGCCGGCCAATCTCCGGACCAAAACGAAGCGTCAGCGGCGCGCGCGGCGTGTTCGCCAATTCGCCGATCGTCTGGAAGCCGAGCGTGCGCAGATCGCTGACGACTTTCCCCGGAAGGCGCAGCAACGATATCGACAGCTTTTCGACGGCGCGGACGGTCTCACCTGAAGGCACGATGACCGTTTCGCGGCTGATGGCACGGGCGCAGGCGTGCGCCGCACCCCAGGTGTCGGCGATGGCGACACGGGGGGTGAGTTTTTTTGCCAGGAACTGATTAGCGATCTTCGTCACCATGGCGAGCTCGCCGCCCTGCAGGTGATCGGCACCCTCCGTGTCCATGACGATCCCATCGACCCCATCGACTGCGACGATCGGCGAATAGAGCGTCAGCGCCCAGAGGGTAATGCGTTCGAGTGCTGCGGCATCCATTGCAGGATCCGCCTCGACCAGCATCAGGCCGCGGAACAGCGCCTGTGCTTTGGCGGCCGGCATGCCGACATGAACGCCGGCTTTTCGGGCGGCGGCGTCGGCCGCCGACACCCAGCGTTTCGAGCCGCTCCTGGCGATCACCGCGATCGCCTGTTCAGGCGGAATAGACGGATCGGCGCGACGAATGCGATCCGTCGGCAGATCCGGAAGATAGATCGAGACAACCCTTGTCATCGCACGCCCTCACGAGAAACTCAGCACATTCACCCGCTTTCACGCGCATCAATTCCAGCAACCATCGAGCCCTCCCCACACCCGGCACTGGCAATTCCTCCGACGGCATCACGCTGACCCGCCACCGCGTGGTCGATGCCGTCGGCTGCCCGAAATCACTGGCCTCCGTCTGCCGTCGCCAGCGTCGCACCGCGAGCGCCATGGTGCCTGTCCGCTCGGCCGCCAGCTGCAGGCGGCGCGAACTGACCATCGGCAGGCGAACGAGTTCACCGACGACGGCGCCGAGACCGCCAAATGAAAGCCCTTCTTCCATATTGGCGAGCACGTCCTCTTCCTTGTCGGATTCGACAAAGATCACCCGGTCGGGATGGAGACCGACCTGGGCGAGTGCCGGAAAAAACAGATCGGGACGGGTCAGGCACCAGACGATCGGGCCTTTGGTGCGGGCCGCGATGCCCGCCGCACACAGAGCTGCCGCCGCGCCGTCCACCGTGCCCGACCCGCCGCCGGCAAATTCGTGCAGGGCACCGTAGGCCAGACCACCTCCCGGCAGGAACGCATCGATTTCCGGCACGCCGAAGGACAGACAGCCAGCCTTTCTGGCTGACACGCCCTCCAGCGAAGCGATGCGCTCGCGCAAATCGGAAATCACCCTTCCACGGGCAGCAGTCATCGTTCACGGCTCCCTTCAAGGTCGTGTTGGCGGCCGACATCATGTCGAGCAAAATGCGGATGTTCTCTTTCTGTTCCGACCCAATGGAAGAGTCAAGCAACCGGAGGAATGGGAATATTATCCTGAACATTAGAAAGCAGCCGAATACCGAAGGGAATCAGCCCAATAGCGGCCCGCGGATTTTTTTTCGAGTGTTTGCGAGCACTAATCCCTTTGTGTGAATTGCGGGGACAAGTCGGTATCGTCACAGTGTCTTAATGATTTTTCTGCTGAACTGCCGGCATGACGAAGCCTCCGAGATCAAAACCCCTCCTTCGTGACGCCGAGGTCCCGATCCGGTCCCGGCCGCGCAGGAAACGGAATCCCGCCCAACCGCAGCTGCTGTTCGATCCCATGCCGGAGCGCGTCGAGCCTGCGCTGGCGCAATTGAAGTCCCGTCCACCAATAGGAAACGAGTGGAGTTGGGAGCTGAAATGGGATGGCTATCGCCTCGCGGTCCATATCGAGCCCCAAGGCGTCCGGATCCTCACCCGCGGCGGCCATGACTGGACCCACCGGTTTCCGGCCATAGAGCAGGCCGCCCGAGCGCTCGGGCCGGCGACGATGATCATCGATGGCGAAGCCGTTGTTCTCGACGAAGAGGGTCGGCCGGATTTTGGGCTGCTGCAGCAATCGCTCGGCGCATCCGGCAAACAGGCTGGCAACCGCGCCTCCGACGCCGTTCTTTACGCTTTCGATCTTGTTTATCTGGACGGCCACGATCTGCGTGGTGTCGAATATCGGTCCCGCCGACACCTTCTCGAGGACACGCTGAGCGTCGCAAACAACGATGAAGCCGGCGCCGTCAGGCTGTCGGAAACACTTGATGGCGAACCCACTGTCCTGCTCGAGCATGTCTGCCGCCTCGGCCTGGAAGGCATTGTCGGCAAGCACCTCGATCGACCCTATCGTTCCGGCCGGACCGGGGACTGGGTGAAGATCAAATGCGTCCAGAGCGAGGCTTTCTTCATCGTCGGTTATGAGAGGTCGACGGCGTCCCCTGCCGGCTTCGCCTCGTTGGTGCTTGCCGCCTACCGCGGTGCTGACCTCGTCCACGTCGGAAGCGTCGGCACCGGATTCAGGCAAGCCGAGGCCAACAGGTTGCGGAAGATGCTGGACACGCTGCGATGGAAGCGCAAGCAGCCGCCCCTGCCCTATTCCGGAAGTGCCGATATTGTCTGGGTCGAACCGACCTTGATTGCCGAGATCGAGTTTCGCGCCTGGACGACAGACGGCAAACTTCGCCATCCATCCTACAAGGGCTTGCGAGAACGCCAGGACAATGCCGACGTCTTCCACCTCGACTAGCGAAATCAGCGCCATACGCTAGATTGTCCACCGTTCGAGCTCGGCGGAGTAGATATTTGGCATGTGCAACCTTTATCGCATGGAAGACAAGGACTGGGTCGCCAAATGGGCCCAGGACGCTGAAAGCCTGATCAACCTAATGCCGGCCTACCAGATGAACCCGGACCAGATGGGGCCGATCGTCCGCAACACGGCCGACGGGAAGAAGCAGCTGGTCCATGCGCGCTGGGGACTGCCCTCCCCCCGCTTCACGCTCGAGAAGGCCGCCAAAGCCAAGGCCGAGAAACTTGCGGCCAAGGGCAAGCCTTTCGATCTCGACGAGCTGATCCGCATGGAGGCCGATCGTGGCACGACCAATGTGCGCAAGCTCAGTTTTCCGCACTGGAAGCGATGGTTCGGTGTCGAAAACAGATGCCTCGTCCCGGTCACAAGTTTCGCGGAACCGGATCCGGCCAGCCAGGAGGTTGGCGGCAACGTGCCGAATGCCTGGTTCGCCCGTGACGCAACCAAACCGCTGATGTTCTTTGCCGGTCTCCACGTGCTGCAGTGGAGGAGTGTGCGAAAGGTCAGGGACGGGCTGACCACGGACGACCTCTATGGGTTTTTGACCACGGATCCCAACGACCTGGTGAGGCCGATCCATGAAAAGGCCATGCCGGTTCTGTTGCTGACGAAGGAAGAGACCGACACCTGGATGCGGGCGCCCTGGGATGAAGCCAAGGAGCTGGCCCGTCCGCTACCCAACGACGCGCTAATCATTTCGTCTCGTGAACCGTACGGATCGTCGATCGTCTCGAAATCCGGGGAGCCGGTGGAACAGGGCGGTCTACTTTGACGCCTGAACTCAGCGCTTGAATGTATCGGAAAACGAAAAAGCCCGCCGCGGGAGGAGGTGCGGCAGGCTTTTCGAAAGAATTGAACAACGGCTGGGAGGAGGAATGCCGCTGTTCCGTCAGGCGCCCTTTCGGGAGGAGGAATGGGTCGCCTGAAACACGAAGCTCTGCGGGAGGAGGTGCATTGCTTCGTTGATCCGAAGATACCAGAGGCTGTCCCGATCGCCAGCGCTCAGATCGCAGTGCAGCCCTGCACTTGCTGCATTGCAATATGAATGCTGTGCTTATTTTTCGACCATTATGAGCGAGACGCGGCTTTCACTGTGCTGGGCTCGAAACCGAGATATCTCGATCGCAGCCCCTTCTGCAGGTCCTTTTTTCAAAGCGCGCCGACCTTGCGAAGACTAGGAGATCTGGTAACTTACTCCGGCTCGTTCCATCATAGTTAGATATCGAAGTCTGTGCTCTCGCCCGCGCTTCCTGATGCCGGTAAAGCCCTTAACGGACTGCATACCGATACCAATCGCAAGCCCGGCAGCGACGCCGTAAAGGCTGAACGTTGTCGCACCGCCCACGAGCGCACCCTTAACAGGCTCCGCTAAAGCGGATTCAGCTACCTTTGCAAGACCGTCTTTCAATTCATCAGCGCTTCCTTCACCGAAGAGAACTCGGACGTAGGCGCTGAGATTGGCCTTGCCACTTTTCCATTCGCTCATGACCCTATCGGCCCGTTCGCCAAGACGCTGCTCGAAGACCTTGCTATCTGAAATGGTGGCAGGAATGTCTGCTGCCATCTCCTCCAGTGTTGCCTTGAATGCGGCTATCGCTTCCCATTCATTGCTGAGTGCGGCGAGGCGCTCTGGGGTCAAGGCTCTGGTATCGGCACGCTGATAAATGATTATTCGCGCGATCTGGTGCGCTTCGTCGCGGTTTCCATCAGCATTCGATGGCTTGGGAGCCTCGCCTAACAGGAAGGGCTCAAGGATTTCTTCTTTAGAGCATAGAACCGTACGCCCGTAGATGGATGGAAACTCGGTCACAAGCTGCAGGCCCTGTCGCTCTGCGGCGGCAAAGGCGAGTGCCGCCATGACAGCTTGGCCCACCAAGGGGTGCATCTCGAAATAACCTCTTCCATCAGAATAGTTCGGCTCCCATGCGAGCTCATTCATTGTAAGGAAGCGCAGGAGGTCAGGAAGAATCTTCTCGCCGTGCATCTGAAAGGTGCGGCTCGCAAGACGATCGTTCCAGAGTGCTGACGATTCGCGCACCAAACCTGGATTGCTGATTGTCGCTTCTCTCCCAAAGCGCTCTACCAGAGTTGAGCCGGGCTCGTTCAGCTTTGCAGTGATGCGCTGCTGCAACTCGTACTGATCGTTCCAGATGCCCGCATCATCGAGATTGAGGTCGCGCAGCAAGGGTCCGCGCCGCCCCTTTATCTTGCAGAATGGAACGATCTCCTCGCTGTCGGGTGGCGCATCTTTAGATGGTGAGATTCGCACCACGTGCGGGAATACCAGGAGCGTTTTCTTCAGCCACTCCGGATCGCGGATCCGAATATAGGGAAAGTTGAGCGCATCGAAGTCCCCTGCCATATCTTTCCCCAAGCTGCAAAATCTCTCTGTATTCCATGCTACAAAGCTCCTACGCGCGCAAGACTCGATCGCTTCGACCGTACAACCCAGCGTATCAGCTCTGCTGAAAAGACCCCCTTTCGATCAGCGCCTTAGCATTGTAGATATCGATTGAACGGGGGTTTCATGAGCCAACAGATCATCAATCAATACCTGGCCGAAATCGACCGGCTGAGGAAGTTCTCGGGCCTGTCGAACGAACAGATCATTCGACCGGCCTTCCGGCGGCTTTTGGATTCATGGGCCACTTCCGACAAGCTGGTGTTCCTGGAGGAGTTTCCGGTCCAGACAAGCTTGAAAACGACCGTTTATCCTGACGGCACTATCCTCCACGACATTCGCGTGCCGCTCGGTTACTGGGAGGCCAAGGATACCAAGGACGACCTGGACGAGGAAATTCGCAAGAAATTTGCCAGGGGCTACCCTCAAGACAACATCATCTTCGAAAACTCGGAGACCGCGGTTTTGATACAAAACCGCCAAGAGGTCCTGCGCGCTGCGATGACTGACACGGCGAACCTATTACGCCTGGTGTCGCTGTTCTTTCGCTATGAACGACCTGAGATCGCCGAATTCCGCAAGGCTGTTGCCCGGTTCAAGGCCGACCTTCCGACTGTTCTGGAAGCGCTTCGCGAGAGGATCGACACGGCCTACCGGGATAACGCCGACTTCCGATCGGCTGCCGGCCGATTTCTCCAGACCTGCAAGGAGACCATCAACCCGACCCTCGGCGAGGCCGACGTTCGCGAAATGCTCATCCAGCATATTCTGACCGAGGAGATTTTCGCACACGTCTTTAACGACAGCGATTTTCACCGCAAGAACAACATCGCGCACGAGCTTTACGAACTGGAAGAGAAATTCTTCACGGGTGCCGTGAAACGGGAGACGCTGAAAGGGCTTGAGCCCTACTATGCCGCGATCCGCGCGAACGCCGCACAGATCAGCAGCCATCAGGAAAAGCAGACGTTCCTCAAGCTGATCTACGAGAATTTCTACAAGGTCTACGACAAGAAGAAGGCCGACCGGCTTGGTGTCGTCTACACGCCGAGCGAGATCGTAAAGTTCATGATCGAGGGCGCCGACTGGTTATGCGAAAGGCATTTTTCCAAAAACCTTGTGGATGAGCATGTCGAAATCCTCGATCCCGCAACGGGCACCGGAACCTTCATTTGCGAGCTCTTGGAATATTTCCGCGGCGATCCCAAGAAGCTTGCCCACAAATATAAGAACGAGCTGTACGCCAACGAGGTGGCGATCCTCCCCTACTACGTCGCCAACTTGAATATCGAAGCGACCTATGCGGCGATCACCGGACAATTCGCCGAGTATCCCAATCTCTGCTTTGTCGACACACTCGACAATGTGGAAGGGCTAGGAATCCGCGCCGGTCACCAACACGACATGTTCGCGGCTCTCTCGGACGAAAACGTCGAACGCGTGCGACGTCAGAACAAGCGCAAGATTTCAGTCATCATCGGCAATCCACCCTATAATGCCAATCAGCAAAATGAGAACGACAATAACAAGAACCGTGAATACAAGCGTGTCGATGAGCTGATCAAGTCGAGTTATATCCGGCTATCGACTGCGCAGAAAACCAAGGTCTACGACATGTATGCCCGTTTCTTCCGCTGGGCGTCCGATCGCATGCATGATGACGGCGTGCTGGCGTTCGTCACCAACCGATCGTTCATCGACAGCCGCACCTTCGATGGTTTTCGCAAGGCAGTGGCGGAGGAGTTTAACGAAATCTATCTCGTCGACCTCGGTGGCGACGTGCGGGCCAATCCGAAACTCTCCGGTACAAAGCACAATGTCTTCGGAATTCAGACGGGGGTTGCAATCTCTTTCCTCATTAAGCGGCGCAAGCAAAAGGGCTGCAAGATCTTCTATGTCCGGCGCCCGGAACACGACACCGCCGATGACAAACTGGCCTATCTCGCGTCGTCGAAGCTGTCCGGGCTCACGTTTGAGCGCATCGAGCCCGATAAGAAGGCGAATTGGATCGATCTTGCAGAAAATGACTGGAACGATCTCATTCCGCTGATCGACAAGAAAACGAAAGCCGCCAAGACCAGCGGCCAGGAAAAAGCAATCTTCCGACTATTTTCGCTTGGAGTGGCCACGAACCGCGATGAGTGGGTTTATGACTATGACCGAGATCGTCTGGCTGACAAGGTCAGTCGTTTTGTCGAAACATACGAAGCCGAACGGACACGCTGGCGGGGCGATACGAACGCAAAAGAGACCGGCGCCTGGGTCGATCGCTCGATCAAGTGGACGTCCGAGCTTGAGAATTATCTAAAGAACGGAACACCGCTGGCATTCCGGGATGAAAGAATAAGGCGGGCGGCTTATCGGCCCTTCTGCTCCCCATACACATACTATGACAGGATCGTCACACACCGGCTCTATCAGCAGGACGCGATCTTTCCGATCGAGCAGGGCGGCGGCAATCGCGTCATTGTCTTCAGTGATCCGGCCGCGCAAAAACCCTGGATGGCATCTTGTGTCGATCGGCTCCCCGATCTGCATTATGTCGGGGCGGCGGCTGGCACCGTCTGCGCCCCACTCTATCGTTATACGTCATCCGGAGAGAAGATCGGTAACGTTACCGACTGGGGCTTGAGGCAGTTTCAAAACCGTTATGGCAAAGCCGAGAAGATCACGAAGCAGGACGTCTTCCATTATGTCTATGCAGTCCTTCACGATCCAGTGTACCGCGAACACTACGCACTTAACTTGAAGCAGGATTACCCCCGTCTCCCGTTCTTACCGGATTTTCACCGCTGGGTGGAGTGGGGAAAGCAGCTTGCCGACCTCCATATTGGGTACGAGATGGTCGAACCATGGCCACTGGAGCGCCACGACGCGCCTGACGAGGCTCTCCGGGCCGCGGTCGTCGCATCGGAGACGATCTTGAGGGCCGATAAGGTTGCGGGCGTAATCAAAATCGATGGCGAAACGCACCTCTCGGGAATCCCGGAGGAAGCTTGGGCTTATCTCCTAGGCAACCGTTCGGGACTTGAATGGGTCCTGGACCAGTACAAGGCAAAGACGCCGAAAGACCCGACAATCCGGGCAAGTTTCAATGTCAATAACTTCTCCAACTTCAAGGAACAGGTGATCGATCTTCTGGGGCGCGTCACACGTGTTTCAGTGGAGACAGTGCGCATCACCGAAGCGATGAAGGCTGCTAAGCGAGCGTCTGAAGAGGCGGCTTGATCTCACGGGCGGCCGCCTTGTGATCATCCTCTTCAAAAGTCGCACGCATTACGGTCGGCTTAATAGCTGATCATCGATAACCAGCATACCTGATTGGAAACATGTCCTCGCCGTAATGGTGAAGCCTTGTGTGGTGTTTTCGGCACAACCATCGGACCTGAAGAGGGTCGTCATATTGGTCGTGGTGGGCGTCGACAGCTTCTCCCCCACAGACTTCACACACCTGCTTTTCCAGATTGCCCGCCTTCAAGGCTCTCTGGACTGCAAGATGAGCATCATATTTGGCTGGATTTGCCCGCCGCCACTTTGCTTGCCGGGTATCGGTCTTTAGCATCTTCGCGTCCCACTGCGTCCCATCGGCGAGGAATCGTACCACGATTTTGGTTGATTTGCGAAATGGCCCTAATCGACCATCGGGTCAACCAATCACGATAACGATAGCGGAAAGCGCCCCTATGGTTGCAATTCGCCAATTTTGCTGCCAGGAATCATCTTCATACTTCGAGTTGCTTCGAGGATGAGGCGGGGGGAGCGACGTCTGCGACGTGCGGTACGCTTAAAGTTGACAGACATGTGTGCGCATGAAGTTGGCAGAAAACAATCTAGAACACTGGATCTCCTCAGCATCTATACCCAGTGCGGAAGGGCTCTACTTTGTCGGTACATTTGACCGCAGAATAACCTTCTATTCGCAGCAGGTGCGTGCACTGCGATTGGCCAGAGCCATGCATGAAGCGGGCAAGATCGAAGCGAACGACTCTGTTGCAGTGGTTGGGAGTGGCGCAGCGGGCGTTACTATTGCGCTGGCCCTTGCGTTGCTCGATTGCCGTGTGACCTTGTTTGATCCTGCCGACGAGGTTCTGCAGCTGCAAAGCGATTCACCGCGGCTTCTACACCCTCACATCTACGAATGGCCGGCTGTTGGTTCGCTCGAAAACGATGCTGGCCTACCCTTCCTCAACTGGCAGCTGGACGAGGGCGGCACGGTTGCGAGCAAGCTTGCCCAGGAATTCCACGGCCACCGGGCTCAACTGCAGCAAAAACTCGTCTGGAAAGAACGGCACAAGCTATCGGCGCTCGCTCAAGAAGGATCAGAATGGCGGCTGCATTTCGATAACGGCCAGAGCTATGTCTTCAAGCAAGTCGTCCTGTCGATGGGTTTCGGCGATGAAAAGAAGACCGGTGATGCCGATGTCTACGATTATTGGAAGCAACGAGGTGTTGGAACAGCGGCGATAGAGCCAAATCCACCCGTCACTTACCTCGTGAGCGGTAATGGTGATGGAGCACTGACAGACATTCTGAATCTAATGATAAGCGGATTCGAGCATGTGCGTTTCACCGAGACTTTCCTGAATTATTTCGGTCAGGACGTGTTGAGAACGAGTGTTTTGGCGGCCCATGAGGATAGGAATCCGGAAACTGACCTTGAACCTGTGTTCGAAGGAGACCTTCATAAGGTGTTGCTTGAGCGTGGTATCCTTGACATTCTGACCCCTCTCCTTCGCAAGGACCGATTGCTGACCATCAACACGAGCGGACCCCTCCTCGCTCTCGGCCGTGCCGCGCAACTCAATCAGTGCATGGTGTATGCAGTACTGGCGGCTGCTCGACAGGCAGGTGTCGTTGTGCGCCGTAGCACCGGAATGATTTCGGATGTTAAGAAGCACGCGGACGGGTTAGAGGCGTTTGGTATTTCGCTTGGGGGGATGCCTATCACAGAGCGTTTCAACCACATCATCCTGCGCCACGGTCCGGAGAATAAGGTTCGGTATTCTCCAGTAGCGAATTTCTTCGAGGCTTTTGGGGTGGCCTCGCTCGATCGTTTCAAGGAGCACCCTAACCTCCTCGCGCCTCCGTCGCTGGACGCAGAGACTTACACGTTCTTCTATGAGAGACGACTGGACAAGCTGGCAGATGCTGCACTCAAACTGCAGCTCGCAGGGCAGACTGCTCGTGAGGAGTCCACCATCATCATCAGCTGGGACAAGGCGACACAGAGCTTGGTTGAGCGCGGGAAAAAGGAGCTTCGAGAGCTTGCCCAGCAGTGCGAAACCGCCCCGGCAACTTTCACGATCCAAATGGACGCGCCGGTGAACCGTGTCAACCCCGATGACTTCGTCAGATTGGCCGTAAGCGCGAATTTCTATGCGCCTTTTGAAGCGGAGTGCTCTGATGCATGAAGTGTCCACCAAAAACAGGTGGACACCAAATCATGGACGATGCTCCTAAACTGCAGGTGCGGCTTGTTGGCCGCGACGGTCGCCGTCGATATGACCCTTCCTCCCGAGATCAGCTTGTCGCAGCGTGTTTAGAGCCCGGCGTTTCGGTTTCGCGTCTAGCTCTGGAGCACGGCGTCAACGCCAATCTCGTTCGCAAATGGGTGAAGAGAGCCAAAGAAGATAGTGCATTGCCTGCGGTATCTACGTTCGTTCCGGTTCAGATAGCTACGGATATGCACTCGTCTTCTGCCAGCGGTCCACTGACGAAGGTGGAGCCGGTGGGCAAGCGATCTCATGCATCCAAGCTGAGCGCGGTGCTGCCGAACGGGGTCAGCCTGACGCTGGAATGCAGCGATGTCGATGGTCTGGCGGCAATCATAGGAGCGTTGAGCCATGTTCAGACTGGGCGCTGATCTGCAGGTCTACCTCCACCGGGAACCCATCGACTTCCGCGCGGGCATCAACAGCCTCGCGGTCCTTGTGCAAGAGGTGATGGAGCTGGACCCGTTTGCTCCATCGGTGTTTGCCTTCTGCAATCGCAGGCGTGACCGGGTGAAGCTCTTGTTCTTTGATCGGTCCGGGTTTGTTATGGTCCTGAAGAAGCTAACGGAAGACCGGTTCAGGTGGCCCCGTCGGGAAACTGCGGTGGTGACGCTGACGACAGAGCAACTCCACTGGATCCTCGACGGCATCGATATCGATGCGATGGTCCGCCATCCCGTGCGGCAGTATCAGATTGCTGGCTGAGGATGGCGAATTGAGATTGACGCGCAGGGGCGGTTCAGATTCAAGAATCTGATGACGCGCACCGGCGAACCGAGCATTGCAGAACTGATGGCGCAATTAGCAGCCAACGCTGCCGAAATCGCCGCGCTCAAAGCCGAGAAGGAAGCGCTCTCGCAGCGGGTCGTCAAGCTGGAAGAAGAACTGGCACTGGCAAAGCTCCATCGCTTTGCACCCCGCAGTGAGAAGCACATTGATCGTCTCTTCAACGAGGCCGAAGAGGCTGCGGTCGAAGGTGGTAGCGAGGAAGACGATGACGTCGAGCTTCCGGATACTGGCTTGCCTGCGGCCGAGGGCGTTACGGGCAAAAAGCGGGGACGCAGGCCTCTGCCGGCAGACCTGCCGCGCGAGCGTGTCGAATACGACCTTGCTGATGATCAGAAGGCTTGCCCGTGCTGCAAAAGCCAAATGCATCGAATGGGCGAAGCCGTTAGCGAGCAGCTCCATATCGAGATCAAGGCAAAGGTCCTGCAGAACGTACGGTTCAAATACGCCTGCCGGCACTGTGACCGTACAGGGATTAACACGCCTGTCGTAATCGCGCCCATGCCCACGCAACCCCTGCCGGGCAGCATCGCCACCGCGTCGACGCTCGCCTTTGCTCTCGTCCACAAATACGTAGATGGCACGCCGCTCTACCGCGTGGCTCAGACATTCGAGCGTGCTGGCGTTCCGATCAGCCGTGGCGCTCTTGCGCATTGGGTCATCGGCTCGAGCGAGAAGCATCTATACCGCATCTATGATGCTTTGAAGCTGCGGCTGAAATCGCAGTCTCTCATCCATGGCGATGAGACGACGGTTCAGGTGCTGAAGGAAAAGGACAAGGAAGCCACCAGCACGTCGTACATGTGGGCGTACCGCAGCAGCGAGAACAGTGACGAGCCGATCGTGCTTCTCGACTACCAGCCCGGCCGCGGTCAGATTTATCCGCAGACCTTCCTTGGTGACTACCGTGGCATACTCGTCACTGATGGCTACACTGCCTGGCGCACATTGAATGGCGCAACCCATGTCGGATGCATGGCTCACTCCAGGCGGCGCTTCGTTGATGCCCTCAAGGCGAGAAAGAATGGAGGCGGACCGCCGGAACAGGCACTCCGGTTCTTCGAACAGCTCTACCGGATCGAAAGGCAGGCGAGAGACAAGACCCCAGATCCAGGGGAGACAAAGGCCGATTGCATTCGCCGTTTCCGCCAGCAGCACAGCCTGCCTGTCCTGAACGCCCTAAAGACGTGGCTCGATAACATCGCGCCGAAGGTCGTACCGGATACCAAGCTCGGCGATGCTGTGTCCTACACCCTGAACCAATGGGATTATCTGACGCGCTACACCAGCGATGGCAGGATGCCGATCGATAACAACATTCTGGAACGCGAGATCAGAGTTTTTGCCACCGGAAGAAAATCGTGGCTGTTCAGCGATACCGCTGACGGAGCCAGGGCCAGCGCTGTGATTTACAGTCTGATGCTGACCTGCCGCGCCTGTGGCGTCGATCCGCTCTCTTGGCTGCGCCACGTCCTCACTGAGCTGCCTCAGCTTGACGAAGCCGACGACATCGGCGACCTGCTGCCCTTCAATTACTCCAAGACCACTGCGGCCTGATAAAGCTGGGTACTGCTACCCAGCTAAGCGCAAGTGTCCGTCAACTGCCGTCAATGCGCATTGAAAATCGCGCTTACGATTGGCCAACGCGAGCGGCGGAAAGATCCTGTTGAGCGTCGCTCATGGTGTGCAAAAGTCCTGGCAGGCAATACTCCCCAACGCGCCGGTGGCCAATTCGAGTTCGTCACGATATCCTTATCGGGCGATTGGAGCCCTTTCCATTGGCGAGTACGTTGATGAATCGCTAGTCCGCCAACTGGACGCCGCGCTTTCGAAAATCAAGGTGAGCGGAAAATGCTTCAGGCTTGGACCCATCGCCCCGGATATCTTGGACGCAACTCTCGCCACCTGGGACGACTGGCGTGCAACGCTTCACGCTTCGCCCTCTCTTCGCCGCGACTTCTTGGCCTGGCTCGGCAGCATTGGTATCATCAAAGCAGACCCTTGGGACGGTGACAATAAAGCAGTCGAGCGAATGGCGGGCGCTCTGGTGCTCATGCTTGCCACGCATCTTGGCGAACCTCTCAAGCCAGCGGTAGTCCCAAGAGGAAACCTGACATTCGACGTCCATGGACTTGCGCTCGGATCGGCAGCCGAGGCAATTCACGGCGGAGATCCGCTGACGGATTGGAGCCGACCCGATCATTGGGACGTCGACGCGCTGATTTTGTCGGGAAGCGCCGAGGTAGAGGTCACGGCGCCGGATGACACGGTGCTCACTGCAGGCGAACCCGGATTGAGCCTTAGCGTCGCCCGCAGGGTAAAGCCGGCCATTGTGCGAAACGACTTAAATTGGCGATCTGCTCTAAAAACAGATCTCGATACATGGCGAAAGGCGGTCGAGGAAGAGTTCGGCCGATGGCGAAAGCGCCAGGATGACGACCGAGCGAGGGTTCTTGCATGACGCCTGAGATACTCAAATCATTTCTGGTTGACGCTACAAAAAAGCTAGGCTGGCAAGCTGACGAGGTTGCGGAGTTCACCTCACCAGACTTTCGCAGTCGGCCGGCTCAGCCCGATGTTAAGTCGCTTGACGGATTGTTCGGACTTCGGCTCGGCGATTATCCTGTCGTCATCGCTCCGATAATGCTCGAGTCCCCTGACCAGGTGAAGTTGTCCCTAAAGAAACTCCATGCGCAAATGGTCGTAGCGCGCTCGTTCATGCGTGAACGCGAGGTCATCAACGCTCATCTGTTCCTATGTGCGACATCGCCGACACCATCGGGCGACTGGAAACGTCTGGTCGATCTTCTCGAGCGCGATGAGACCGTTTGCAGGAAAGTTGTTTGGATCCCAAAGAAGACCGACGTGCAGGGTTCCTTCGAAACCTTTCTCGGGAGAACCTTCCTGGCAATGCCATGGGCGAGTTCAGATTCTGTCACCGGCGCCCCCCTCGATGAAACCTATGAGCTAGCTGAGCGCATTCTCGAAAAGCATGGGCTGGAGAAGAAGGTCGCTGAGCAATGGGTGATCAAAGCGGATCAGCTGAAGGATGACGCTAAAAGCCTGGTAACCGAGCTCGTTCAAGCCAGAGAGGCGTCCAGATGAGCAACGTTTATCTCAACCGCATTCGGCTTGAACAGTATCGGACTTTCAAGACCCTGGACATTGAGCTTCCAGACGGACCTGGTGTGCTAGTCGTTCACGGTAGCAACGGTATTGGAAAGTCGTCCATGTTCGATGGACTGGAATGGGCGTTGACAGACAAAATCGACCATTTTCGGGATGCGGACGGAGTTAAAAAGGTCGGCAGTTACCTTTGCCGCTGGAATCAGGACTCCCCGGGGCCCACAAGCGTTACGCTCGAATTTACGGGCGGCAATAGTCTGTCGCGCACCTTATCGTCATCGAGAGCAACGAAGTCCACCGTCGCCGGCACGATCCCAGACATTGCGGAGTATCTGCGGGATAAGGCTTGGGACCGCAACATATCCGAACTGTCGAGCTATCTGTTGCTGACCCACTTTCTTGGGCAATCTACGAAGTCGCGTTTGACCAATCGAGAGCCCGGCGAACGTTTTGACATCCTCAAGGAGGCAGCTCAAAGCAAACAAGTCGAGGAGATCGCGAAGGCATTGCACGGGAAAGGAAATACCAAAGCTAGCCGCGCATTTTCCGACCGCATTGGCGAATTGAACAAGGATGTATCAACACTTCAAAACCTACTCGATACGGAAGCGAGCCTCTGGTCGGGGCTAACGAGCGTCTCTGCCCTCAGCGACGATACGTCGACGCAACTTGCCCAGACGATCTCACAGTTGCTCTACGAAGCGACTGGAACCACTCAGACGGCGCTTGTGACGGCATTTGATGAGGGGACGATAGGGGTCCTCGAGACCCGCCTTCATGGGCTACGTGATGAAATGCGCATTCTGACGACAAGGATAACGTCCGGAAACGAGACGCTGGCATCCTGGGAAAAAACCTCGCGCCAGCTTTCGGAATTGGAGGCCGCGCAGACGGCCATCAATGCCCAGATCGCGGCCCTTGCGGTCAAGCGCCACGAGCTTGAGGAGGCCTTGTCACGTTTGAAGGATGGCGAGGACGCGAGCCGGCTCGCTGCCAAGAATGCCCGCGACCGGCGTGACCGTCTTATGGGTCTGAAAGACGCACTTCAGTCGGCCGCGCTCCTCGTACAGAAAAAGGGTACTGCGGATGCGAATGTCGCAAGTGCCCGCTCCAAGCTGGAGGACGAATCCAGGCGACTGTCCTCACTTGAACGCCGCTTGCAGATTGTTCGCCGCATCGAGGGTGACGTTGGGCGACTGGATGAGCGAATAAAACTTACGCAAACCGAGCGCGAGAATGTTTCCACCTGGATAACACGAGGCGCTAGGATTGCTGAGATGCGGTCCTCTGTCGAGGCGCTGGAAGCATCTGCTCCTAATCTTGATGACGATATCTCAGGGGCCAGCCAAGAGTTGGTATCGTTCGACGAGCTTGTCGAGGGGCAAGAGAAGATCCTCGCAGATCTGCGATCGACCGTGAATGCGATGTCGAGCGCCGTTGCAAGCGTAGCGGCGAACCTGACGCACGAGTCATGCGATTGCCCCGTCTGCGCGACGCATTTCAAAACCGAAGGAGAATTGCAGCGTCGCGCGGCGGGCGCCGCTGAACGGCTGGCACCGCTCGCACTGGCGCAGGAAACGCAGTTGATCGGTCTCACACGGCAACGCGACGCGGCGAAAGATAGGCTAAGCCAGCTACGCGGACTTGAAAAACAGCGCAACGATCTCAATGACACGCGTCGTTCGGAAGAGCACGCAAATAGAGATCTCGCTGCTAGCGTATTTGGCGCAGATTTGACTGCCGACAACGAAACGGCGAGGCTGCGCCATGAGCGGCTCGAAAAGAACGCCGCTGAAATGGCTTGGCTGAGACAGCGCAAATGGTACTGGCGAAACAAATTGTCCGGCACGCTGTATGAGCCAGGCGGAGACCATGCGGCTACCGTTCGGCGCCGAGACCAGGCTCAGATCGAGGTATCGACCGCTAACCAAGGACAGGATGTCGCAGCCAAGGAACTCGCGTCGATCACAGCATCCGTCGCTCTATATGACCAAGCTCTTGGTACAAACGCGCCTCGAGGAGATCGGCTCGATGAGGCGCTTGCCGCCGCGGAAGATGACCTTTCAACGAAGGAAGCGGTCAGCAAACAAGCTGCATCAGACCGCGAGGCGGTTGAGCAGGATCTGGCTTCCCTGGACGTTGCAGCGAGCGCGGCAGCCGTACGAAAACAGCAAGGCGCGGAGCTGATCGATGCGGCGGTCCAAGGGAAAAATGAAGCGGTCGCAGCATGGCGCCGGTTGATTATCGAAGGCTCTGACGAGCCTGACGCAGAACTCCTGAAAGTGTTGACGGAACGCTCTATGCGATTGCGGGAGAAACTGAGTGAAGCAGAGGATCTTCTGAAACAGTTGCGAGACGGAAGAATGGCCAAAACGCTTGCCGAAAATCACGTTGTAGCTCTGGAAAGCCTCCGCGCTGCGATCAACGGTGCGCCCAATAGCGATCGATCGCAGCTTCGGGCAGAGGCCCATGCGGCAATAGACGCGAAATCGAGGGCTGCAGACGCGACGCAGGAGGCGAAAGATATCGCTCACGCCGCAAGCTCGGAAATACTGGATGAAGTCGCCGAATTCAACGCAAACTACATGAAACCACTTGGCACGCTCATGAAATCGATCAGCCGGGCGATCCTTTGTGACCCGAGGGTTGGCATCGATCAGCATGTTCGAAATCGGCGTGTCGAACAAAGCGCCACAAAGGATGGGGAGGTTCCTACCGAAGTCGGACAGATCGACCCAATCTTGGTTCACAGCGAGGGACAGATGGCGGCGCTTTCGGTCAGCATGCTTTGCGCCGCAAGCCTTACATATCCCTGGTCGCGCTGGCGCGGCCTGGTTCTAGACGATCCGTTACAGCACAATGATGCAATTCATGCTGCAGCCTTCGCGGATTTCGTCTGCAACCTAGTGGCCGACCGCAAATATCAGGTCCTTCTGTCAACGCATGATCGCGCTCAGGCCGAATTCGTACGTCGCAAGGTCGCCTCGCGAGGACTGCCTTGCGGCATGTTGAGCCTTCAAGGTGTGGGGCAGGATGGCGTTGAATGGAACTACAATCCAGCCGTGGGCGCCTCATCCTTGACCGTGTTTCAGACGAGATAGTACTCATTTGTGGTGCACGAACGGAAAGGTAAAGTTGGAAAACACGATATCAGATGATGAGGAGTTCGAACTCGACGAGCCGGCGGCTAACACACATACGCCTCCCGGATGGCCGATTAAAACCATCGAGCTTGTTCCGAGCGGCAAAGGACCAAAACACTACGGCCCATCGGCTTTCCGGTTTGGCGCGGCGCTGACGCTCAGCGTCATTCTTCCGCGTCGAGGATGGACCCTGGTGAGGAAAACCAAGACGTACGTCTATCTTGTCCCGCCGGCCGACCAGCCATCTCCGCCATTTACGATTGCCATCGCTGTCCCGACGCCCGAACAGGCGATGGAAATCGCCCTTCGAAGCTATCGAAGAGGAAAGTCCTGGACGGGACAGCTAGGAGAATGGCCCGCCTGGTACTTGCATGAGCGCAACCGGGACATGCAGGAAATCTGGCGCGACCCCGACACCGGCGAGATGCGTACGATGTTGCTGGCGAACCCGCCTCAATCCAGTTTGTCGATCGGCCAGTGGGGTGTCTGGGAGATGGAGGTGACGGGCGAAGCGGGCGAGTTCGCAAATGGAGCGCTGCCGCCGTCAATGCTGCCCGTGCAAGCAGCGGCTGTTGACAGTCCCGCGCCGCTCCTTGAAGGAGCCGGTCGAATTCTTGAACTGACGCATTACGAACGCAATCCCGTTGCTCGCAGGCTGTGTCTCGCGCACTACGGGTGCCGTTGCCAGGCGTGCGGCATGTCATACGAGGAGCGTTACGGCGCGATCGGGGCGGATCTCATTCATGTCCATCACGTCATTCCCTTGGCCGCGAGGGATGGCGAGCACGAGGTCGATCCCATCCGCGATCTGGTCCCGCTCTGTGCGAATTGTCACCATGTCGTGCATTGCCGCAACCCGCCCTACTCAGTTAAGGAGGTTCGTCGCGCGTTCATGATGCGCGCCGGTAATCTTCATCATCAGTCACTGCTCACCCTGAGCGGAAGGCACGATGGGAGCGGCGATCAATAGGATTTGAAAGTAGACCGCGCGAATTCTCAACGTTCCACGGACGTTGGCCTTGCGTAGGCCTTGCGGCTTGCTCATCTGCCCTGTGGACGCTGAACGCGTCGGGTCCGATCCGTTAGCGTCCAAAAAAAGGATGCATGGCTCGCTCGAGTGCGTCCGCAGCGAGACGAATTTCGGCTGGGCTGTTGTAGAGATAAGCAGAGATCCGAACGGCGCCGCCCATCTGCCGATAGTGCTGGAAGATCGGATGTGCGCAATGCAAGCCCGATCTCGTCATCACAGAAGATGAGTCACTGATGGTGCGACACAGGACGTCAGCAGAAATCCCGTCGACTGTCGACAGGAGGGAAACGATCGGAAGGTGAGTTGCACCGTCAAACGGCCCAAAGATTTTGACGCCGCGCAAACTCGAGAAGATATTTTCGATCTCTAGGCTCAAGCTGGCCTGGTGCTCAAGAAGCATGTTCTCTTCGAAGCTGTCAAGGTAATCGATCGCTGCGGCCAGGCCGAGTGCTCCTCCTATGTTTGGCGTGCCGGGCTCCAGGCGATACGGAAGGGGGCGTAGCTCGTAGCCACCCAGATCGACGCTTGCCACCGTTCCGCCCCCTAATACCAAGGGTCTCAGTTGCTCAAGCTGTTCCCGACGGCCCCATAATACTCCAGTACCAGCCGGGCCGAGCATCTTGTGGCCGCTGAAGACGAGGAAATCGCACTGGAGGGCCGCGACGTTGACTTTGAGATGCGGGATCGCCTGGGCTGCATCGACGACCGTAACGACCCCCAAATCTCGCACGGCGGCACAGATCTGCGCCACGGGATTGACCGAACCGTTCACATTGGAAACCCAGTTTATCGCAAGGACATCGGGTCTCCAACGCTCCACCGCATCGCAGACTTCCTCGACTGATAGCGGCGAGAGAGGATCACTGCCTACGAATTGAACATCGAAACGTTCCCTCCACGGCAGCAGGTTGGAATGGTGTGAGTTGCTCGATACCAGCGCACGCCTGCCCGATCCAGTCGGTAGCCCGTGAGCGACCATTCCCATCGCAAAAGTCGCATTGAGTGTGAAGACAACGAGATCCGCGTCGGTGTTTATGAAGGACGCGACGCGTCTTCTCGCGCGCTCATAGTTAAGCGTCGTCTCAGACGACAAACCGCTGACGCCACGATGAACATTGGCTCCCAGAGACCGCGCATAGTTTGCCTCTGCGTCGATCACCGCGTTCGGCTTCAGGGAGGTCGCCGCCGAGTCGAGATAGATGATTGGATGACCGTCGACGGTCCTTCGTAGAAGAGGAAAATCTTCGAAGACCTTCCTCAAGGAATGATCTCCGGCGTTGGGAGTTTCGTGAGCGTCGTGCCGACCTTCAGAGAGGGCAAAAGCTCGAACCCACAGACCGCCCTTATCCGAAGATGGGCGGGTTCGAAATAGTCCGACAGAAGGTCGGCGAACTCCAGAATATCAGGATCTGCATCCAAGGCGGCTATGAGTTCCACCTCGAACATTTCCGGCTGTCTCTGCGTAATCCGATAAAACTCGAGCCATTCAGGCGCCTGGATCGCTCGGTCTATCTGCAGCGATGAAATCCAACTTTCCCTCGTCCGCAGCAGATCTTTGGCTCGACCATGCAGCTCAATCACAGGCCAGGCCGAGAACGCGCAGTCACATTTCTTGCCGGTCCAGGAGGCGAGATCTCCTATCAGATATCGAACGAGCGGCGTCAGGGTATCGAATGTCGTGATCACAACGTTCCCGATAGCACCCGGCTGACACGCTCCCTGCTGATTTATAATCTCGAGATAGACTGCATCCGCTCGGACATGGAGACAGCCACGGTGACATTCAACGGCCAGCCGGTTCTCTTCTGATGCGCCATAGTCGTCGAGGACAGGACATTTGAATGTTTCCCGCAACGTGCGGTGCGAGAGTTGCGTGCGAAATTCGAAACCGGTCTGGACAACTGGGACCGATGGTACAGGGATAGAGTACCGCCGCGCAGCGCGCACCAAGCACTGGAGATATAGTGGATCAGCAGCGAGGATTGTCGGTCGGTAGTCCGTTAACTCAGCATGGAAATCTTCAATAAGCGTGCGATCCATCGAGAACGGGTCTGAGGTCGTTCGCAACAACAGATCGGGCGATGACTGTGATATGCGATCCTGATAGGTGGTCGCCTGACGGAAACATGCGGAACTCGAGCAGACCGCGGTCGTGAAAAAAGCCGTTTTTGGCTGTTTGCCGCTCAACGGTATGCCCAACAGATCATCGGCACCAAAGGGAAGCCGGTCCACCATGGAATTTGCCAAGACCTGGATGCGGTCTTCCGTCGACCCGCTTGTTGCCACGAATGCCATCCGCCCCGAAAATAGCCCCTCTCGCAGGTCGATATTGGTGGGCAAGAGGGCGTGAGGAAAATTCGCCCGAAGATCTTTTCGTCGCATCAGTGGAAGAGCTTCGAAGGCCTCGACATCTTCAATCAACTCCGGAGAAAACTGCGAACGCCTTTCGGCAAAATAAGGAACAGTCCGACACAGGCTCTCAAGCCGATCCTGGAGCCGTTGAAGCGTAGACCTGCCTCCAGCCAGCGCGTTTCTCTGCTTCCGGCGAATGTCCGTCAGATCGGCTGTGTCGTTTGTGAGCCCGAAGCGAGCCAACTGCTCCTTCATGGCTAAAGAGGCGAGGCCAAATTGGGAAAGCACGGCGCCATCGAGCTCCGCCGCAAACCCCGTTTCACCATCGAAGAAACTTATACCATCCTCAGTCTCGCGTACCGTGACGGAGGATCGAAGGAAATCGAGATCTGCAGCGGCCGCCAGCATTGCTAACGCATGACGACGTTCGCCAGCACCGTGTTCTTGAGCCTGAAGCTTTCCCCAGACAATGTCTTGACGGAACGATCGCTATCGGCTGGTTCGATGAGGCTGGCAACGTCGTGCAGGCTGATACGGGAGACGACGGCGTCGAGCGGAACTCTGATTTTGACGAGGTCGTACTCCTTACCGAGAAACGCAGTTGTTCGCTCGGTGGTAGAAAACGCTCTTATTGCGTCTTGCCTCAATTCAAACCTGACGCTTGGCCCGCCGGACTCGGTCATCAAATAAGCGAATTGCCCATCTGCGTGTTCAAACAGAACACCGGTGAGCTCCACCTCGTCGGCCGCGTCGGAAACGCTCTTCAGCCAATCGCCGGCTTCCCATTTATTCAGCTTTAGTTTTGATGCTTCGCCCATCGCACCCTCCCTGTCGGTAGACGGAGTGTGATGCAGTTCGGGTTGCAAGTCAATCAATCCTAATAAACCTTTAGGAGTATTTCAGCGGCTCGGTTGGGTTAGTAAGTCGTCGTGCCTCCACGACGGCGGCATCACTATCAAATCTGCCGTCGCTGTCTTTGGTTGATAAAGGGGGCGTACGATTTCGCACTCTTCTTGTTCCGCCCCCAAAATGGGAGGATCGTCAGTTGCTCTTAACCGCAAGCTCGAATTCAAGATGCGTCACTGATTTTTTCGATAGATGTAGGATTTCGCAACCTGATAGCGTTCTACGAGAGGTTGATTGAGAATCAAATCAATTAATGTCGCCGAGCCTGGCGGAAGAACGACGTCGCCCGAACAGCCTAATAGCTATTGTGTCTTGTGGGCGCGATCCTGATCTATTCATTCGGTCAGTAATCCATGTTCGTATGTCGCTCCCATTCTTTATTTCTCCAGTCCAAGTAATGTTCGAAGTCTTCGTCGGTCCCCGAGATCGCATCCGCGTATTCCTTGATGACCGTTGCATCGAAGGACGGGTCGATGCTCGCCCTGATCATTCGATGCGGACGCTCAAGCGCACCTGTCTCCAGGAGAGCATCGAGTTGGTCGAAGGTGCGGCAGATTTCGACATGGCTGTGACTCTCAATCGGGACCACGGTAAAGCGCACGGATCGCCCGAAGCCGCTGAAATTTGCCGGAATTGCCCCGACTTGGGGAAGATGAAAAAAGAGTGATCCACGGTCGTTCTCATTGCCGCCGTGGGCAAAAGGGTTCCGAATGCGCTCCTTGATGTCCCGCATCTTTCCTAAGATAGGAGCCATCTTTTTAGTTTCGATGGCCGGCACAACCAACCTCAGCTTCTCGTCCCACCGTGCGGCTAGGAGCGACAGAACAGCACCATCGGCAAAGGAGGCTCCTGTGAACGCCCGGAGCAGCACCAGGCGATGCTCCAACGCGCTGAAATAGGCGTCGATCATCGCCGTGGAGTGATAAAACCCCTCGTGGTTAGCCCTAGTCGAGCGGTTCAACTCGGCAATCATGTCGCTCATGCAGGCGCTCACCGGATTGCCGGCGGAGGCAACCCTCTTCTTTCGGCGTGGTGTCTCAGCCCTGCGGTATGCTTTGTCCGCCAAGTCCCGGAAGAAGCGGTAGCGATCCTCGAACTCGTAGAATCGGTTGGCGATCGTGACGTCGCCGTTCTCGACTTGGTGCTTTGCGTACGGCTCAAGAAATTTCTCGACTTCCTTGAGGCCAGCTTTCAACTGCCCTACCACCCGCTGGGGCGACAGGGCTCTACCCTTTTCAACCCCGATCGTGAAGCCAAATTTCCGCATCTGTAGAAATACGGGCGTCCCATCTACGCTGCCGTAGGCGGTCCATCGAACCTTTTCTTCAGGCCCACTCATCTTCCATTTAACGACGTAGCGCATCATGAAATGAACCAGATCAGGAACTGGAAAATCGCTACGGTCAGGCTTGAACGTGGACATATTTAAATCTTGGTCGTGCTCGGACCATTTCGGAAAGTCGTCGGTGAAGCCCTGTAGGCTTTTCATTACGCGCGCGGTGATCACGGCGAATGCGTCCATTGCGTCTTGGGATGCGTCCGCTTCTTTCGTCATGTCGCTCTCGAATCTTGCAGGGATTTCCACTATTACCAGACTGCATTCCCTTGGAGGAAACCCTATGTAGACAGATCCGTCCAATAACCTGCTGAAATCCTTGCTTCGGACCTATCGGTAAGCGCGGAACGTTGACATCCCCAGGGCCTCTGCTGAAGGGCGGCCGAAACAGATTCTCCCATGCGCCGGATCAAGGAGTGCCGCCGCATTTGCGTACTAAATTACCCCCCATGCCCGAAACCTCCCCCTCCCGGTCATCTCCCGCAGGCCCAGCTCCAAAACAATCCGCCGCGCCGCCTGCGGCGTCACCTCGAGCGTTTTCGCCACCATCCCGGCCGACACGAGCGGCTTTGCCATCACCAGCTCGACCAGCGCCGGCAATTTCGAGGAGGTTCGCCGTCCTTCAAGTTTTCGGTCCATCATCGTCTTCGCCAGCGTCAGCCGGTCGTGCTCTTTTAGACCGAGCTCGGCGGCCGCCAAACATCCGTGTGCTATCGCCAACAGCCGCGTCGCCCGATCACGATGCCGGCGCCGATCGACGGGAATGGTTTTCAGGCCGAGATTGATGGCAGCGAGATGCGCACCTGACGTAATGCCGGCCTGGCGGAGGATCGATGCGACCAGCAGCTGGCCGAGCCACGGCGCGTGCTGAAGGACGGACAGCTCGTTCCAGGCATCGAGGGCGACGATCGCCTGCAGCATCGCTGGCAAGTTTTCCGCCTGGCGCAGCACGCCGCGCCATTCGTCCAGCCGGGAATCCTCGTCCCAGTCGAGATCATAGACGAGCGGATCTCTCTCCGCCGCGCCGCCACGGCCGGGCCGGGTCGCGTTTGCGATCGCAGCTTCAGATCGGGCCAGCACCGCATCGATGGCGGCATAGTCGACGCCGGGAAGATTTTCGATGTCGTCGGCGTCATCCCCCTCCCCTTCCGGATCGATTGTGACCGCACGCAGGATGGCACCGATCGTCTGCGCCTCTTCCGTGTCAGCCGTCGTGATCTCCGCGGTTTTCCGCAGCGAGCGGATGCCGTCGGCAGAGAGCGCCCAATCGGGGGATTGGCCGGCGATCCGCCGACGGGTTCGCAGCACGTCGCGGGCGATTGTCAGCTCATGTGTGGGTGTGCGAATATCTTTTGTCGCGTCGTGGAGGACGAGGTCCTCGAGATGGACAAGTTCGCCGTCGATCCAGAGGGATGCGCAGGCGTCAGTGAAATTTTGCCGTTCGAGAAAACCGGCGCCGACCGGCGAACGCGCGATACGCTCGTCGAGACGGGCGAGCTCGATACCGGCCTCAAAAGCCGGTCGCATCAGTACCTGGAGCAAATCCGGTGGCAGGAGGGATTCCTGTTTCCTGCAAATCATGAGATTCTTCTTTCATGACGAAACGCCGCCTGCCCATGGCCGAGCATGCCGACACGCTGTCGCTGAAGGCGCTGCGCGAGCTCGTGACGGGTTTGGTGGAGCGGGCTGATCGAGCAGATGCCCGGATTGAGAAGCTCGAAGCTGAGAACCAAAGGCTTCGGGATGAGAACGACCAGCTCAGGCTCGAGAACACCCGGCTGAAGATCGACAACCAGCTTTTGCGTGACGAGATTGCTCGCCTGAAAAACCTGCCGCCGCGCCCGCCCTTCAGACCGTCGGGGATGGAAAAGGCAACGGGTGGCAAGACGCTCACCGGCAAGAATCCGGCGCCCAGGCCGCGAGGGCCGAAGAACGATACGAAGCGGGTCACGCGTGAAGAGGTGCTGGCTGTCAATGTACCGCCTGGATCGCGCTTCAAGGGCTACAAGGACTGTTTCGTCCGGGATCTGGTGTTGCGGGTCGAGGTGGTTCGTTACCGTCGGGAATGCTGGGTGACGCCGGAGGGAGACACCATCATCGCGCCGCTGCCTGTGGGGATACGAGGCGGGTTTGGGCTCAATCTGCGGCGATTTTGTCTGATGCTGCATGCGCATGGGCAGGTCACGACGCAGCGAATGACGACGTTGCTCAACGACGTCGGTGTCGAAATCTCCAAACGCCAGGTGGTTCGTTTGCTGACAGAACGGCTGGACGGCTTTCATGCGGAGGATGCAGCCGTCCTCCACGCCGGCCTGGTCTCGGCGCCCTATGTGACGGTCGACGACACCGGTGCCCGTCACGCCAACCGCAATTTTTATACGACGCATATCGGTGGCGAGCATTTCACCGCCTTTCGCACGACGTCCTCGAAGTCGCGACTGAACTTCCTGGCGCTGCTGCGCGGCAACTATCAGGACTATGTCCTTAACGATGCCGCCTTCACTTTTCTCGAAGACCGACAGGTCGACCCTGCCCTTCTGGCACGGTTGAGCACCCACGAACCGCAGCGGTTTGCCAATCAGGTTCCGTTCCTCGCCTATCTGGCTGAGAAGGGTATCGACATCTTTGACCGGGACATTATCCGCCCGTTTGCCGAGGCCGGTATCTGGGGCTCCATTCGCCATCATGGGCTGGTCGGTAATGCGGTGATCGTCTCCGACGATGCCGGGCAGTTTCGGGTCGGTACCCACGCGCTGTGTTGGGTCCATGCGGAACGGCTTCTGCACAAGCTGATGCCGGCGACGCCGCGCCAGGGAAAACATGTCGAGACCCTGCGCGAGCTGATCTGGCTCTTCTACAAGCAGCTGAAAAACTACCAGCGAAGTCCAGGACGGCGTGCAGCCCGCGGTCTTCAGGTTCGGTTCGATCGGATATTCTCCATCCGCACCGGATATCGCGACCTCGATCAACTGCTGTTGCGGCTGAAGCGCCGCAAGGCCGAGCTGTTGCGGGTTTTGGAGCGGCCTGAGACGCCGCTGAATACGAACGCCTCGGAACGGGATCTGCGCGGGTTCGTCATCAAGCGAAAGATCTCGGGTGGCACGGTCAGCCGCAATGGCCGACAAGCGCGCGACAGCATGCTCGGGCTGATGAAGACCTGCCAAAAGCTTGGTCTGTCGTTCTGGCACTATCTTGGCGATCGGCTGGGCATGGGTGATGACGACCATCCTGTTCCGCCCCTCCCTTCCATGGTTGCGGCACGCGCCTGACGCCTCATCCTTGCCCATTGGGCTGGCACTGCCACCAGATTTGCTCCACTTACGTCGCATCAGGGCAGTCATGCTGATTTTTGAAAGATCGTAAGTCATTGAAATGATGGTAAATGATTTGCTAAAGGAACTCTATTTCAATTTTAGGGTTCCTCACCTGGTATGATTGCCGGTTGGGGTTATAACCATCGATAAGTAGCGCTTATCGATGCTGATCGACAGGAGCCGCGAATCCACCTAATCTGGACCAAATCACGCTCCGCAAAGGCCTCCTTCCATGGATGATCGCGTCCGCTTCGCGCTCGAAAAGCTGCTCAACGTCGCCCACGGCGATACGGGGCAGAGCCGGCGCGTCGCCAATTTCCTGCTCGCCTGGTGGAATGCCGACGTGCATGGCGGCTTCGACCTGACTGACCTGGCCGACCTCGATCGCGAAATCTGCGAGGACATCATCACCGTCTTCACCTTCATCGCCCGCGACGAGACGCTCTCCTATCCCGATGCCTACAAGCCGGAGATTGTTGAAATCATCCGCCACTGGCGGCCGCATGTCGAGATCGACTGATGGGGGTACCAAGGAAATCCGCCACCCAGTCCGCCGTCGAGCGGCGCGCCGAAGAACTCGACACCATCGCCTCTGTCCTGCCGATGGAACGCCGCGACGAACTCGCCGAACTCTTGACCGACCAGGATGTCGAGACGTTGCGCCATCTCGTCAACCAGGGCATGGGCGACAATACGCTGCGGGCCCTGACCTCTGATCTGGCTTACCTCGAAGCGTGGGGATTGGCCGCGACCGGCAGGTCCTTGCCCTGGCCGGCGCCAGAAGCGCTGCTCCTGAAGTTCGTCGCCCATCACCTGTGGGATCCAGAAAAACGTGGGACCGACCCCGGTCACGGCATGCCAGCTGATATAGAAGAGAACCTCCGGGGCCAGGGCTTCCTGAAATCCACTGGCCCGCACGCGCCATCGACGGTGCGCCGGCGGCTGGCGAACTGGTCGACGCTGACGAAATGGCGCGGCCTCGACGGCGCCTTCGCCTCCCCTCCCCTGAAATCCGCCATTCGGCTCGCCGTGCGCGCCGTCCCTCGGAAGCGAAGCCGGAAGAGCGCCAAGGCGGTGACCGGCGATGTCTTGGCAAAACTGCTGGCGACCTGCTCGACCGACAGCCTGCGCGATCTGCGCGACCGGGCGATCCTAATGGTTGCCTTTGCGTCCGGCGGCCGCCGGCGCAGCGAGATCGCCGGGCTTCGTGTGGAACAGCTGAGCGTCGAGCCTTCGATCCAGGTGGTCGACGGCCCTCCCCTCCCCTCTCTTGCGATCCATCTCGGCCGGACGAAAACGTCGAGCGGCGAGGAAGATGACGTCGTCTATCTCACCGGCCGGCCGGTAGACGCGCTGGCTGCCTGGATGGCGGCCGCAAAAATCGACAAGGGAAGTGTGTTTCGGGGGATTGGCCGCTGGGGGACGGTGTCGAAGCGGTCGCTCGATCCGCAGTCGGTCAATGCGATACTCAAGCAGCGGGCAGCGCTGGCTGGCCTGGAGCCGGGGGAGTTTTCCGCGCATGGGCTGCGGTCCGGTTATCTGACCGAGGCGGCCGAACGCGGCATTTCCCTTCCCGAGGCGATGGAGCAATCACGACATCGATCTGTGCAGCAGGCATCAAGCTACTACAATAGTGCTACTCGACGCAGCGGAAGGGCGGCGCGATTACTTTCGTAAATCTCAGAGCTGGATTGTCTCTCGGTACCATCCTCTCGCTCTCAAGATTGCTCTTCCGTCCTTGCCAGAACCATTTAACCGCACCGTGAAAATTGCACATAAGCGGTCTTAGTCATGGGAACATGCGATTCCAGACCATACTTCGAAGCGAGGCGACGCTGTTGACTGAGTCGCGAAGAGCGGCACGCGGATACGCCAGTTTTTCGATCCCGACGGGCTGACCGTTCACTTGCGCCGGCTCGGTGAGCGAAGAATCCAGTTGATGGATGAGAACTGCCATTGCTTGAGTGACGGCTCCAACGCTCTGTTTGTAAAGGACATACTCAAGGCCAGATGTGAGTCTTGGGCGAGCGCGTAAAGGTTTTGTTAACCCTAAATAGCTTGCCAGCCTGTTAGAATCGATGCTTATTGTCAGCAGCGGAGTGATTAGGAAATTCCGCTCAGAAGCGCTATTTCAAGAAATCAGGTTCGGGGATGCCCAAAATCGCTGCAAAATTACCGCCAAAAGACGAAGACCTGATGGGGTTGATTGAGCGCCATTCTCGTTCCTTGTCGGCGCAACTGCAAGATCATCAGCTCGCGACCTTTCCCCCCACGGCGGAAAAAGGCATTCGCACGTTTCAGCCGGCAGAGGCGGCAAAACTGGTCGGCGTGAAAGAAGTATATCTCCGTCAGCTCGCAAACGAGCTTGAGGGTCTGCAGGTCAGCACCAGTCCCACCGGCCGCCGGTCATATTCCGTCGAAGACATGCACAAGATTCGCAAGCATCTCGACCAGGTAGGCCGTGGCAATCGGCGCTATCTTCCACACCGCCGCGACGATGAAGCGCTGCAGGTTATCTCGGTCATGAATTTCAAGGGCGGGTCCGGCAAGACGACGACCGCTGCTCACCTCGCCCAGTATCTCGGCCTCCGGGGTTATCGGGTGCTCGCCATCGATCTTGACCCGCAGGCCAGCCTGTCGACGCTCTTTGGCAACCAGCCAGAGACCGATGTCGGCGTTAACGAGACGCTTTATGGTGCGATTCGATACGACGACGCTCGCCCAATGGCCGAAATTGTTCGCGCGACCTACATTCCTGATCTTCATTTGATCCCCGGCAACCTCGAGCTTATGGAGTTCGAACACGATACGCCGCGGGCGCTGATGAAGCGGAAGATCGGCGATACCATGTTCTTCCACCGGATCAGCGAGGTGCTTGACCAAGTGGCGCCCAATTACGACGTTGTGGTAATCGACTGCCCGCCGCAACTGGGCTACCTCACCCTGTCTGCGCTGACTGCAGCCACCTCCGTTCTGATCACCGTGCATCCGCAGATGCTCGACGTCATGTCGATGAACCAGTTTTTGTCGATGACATCCGACTTACTTCGGGAGATCTCCTCCCACGGCGCGCGCTTCGACTATAACTGGATGCGTTATCTCATCACTCGTTTCGAGCCGAGTGACGGGCCACAGAACCAGATGGTCGGGTATCTCAGGGCGATTTTCGGAGAAAATGTTCTGAACTTCCCAATGCTGAAGACAACGGCTGTTTCCGACGCCGGTCTCACGAACCAGACCCTTTTCGAGGTGGAGAGAGGCCAATTCACCCGGGCGACCTACGATCGCGCGCTGGAGGCGATGAACAACGTCAACGAAGAGATCGAGTCGCTGATCAAGAAAGCATGGGGAAGAAAATCATGAGCAGGAAGGACATCCTCCGCACCCCAAAGCCAACCGCTGCCGTCGAGGCGCCGGTTGAAAGACCAATTAAGAGCCGAACGATTCTTCCGCTCCTGGCCTCCCCACCAGCGGAAGGGGCTACACCGTCATCTTCGCGTCTCACCAGCCAGGTTGGCGGCGCTTTTGCAGAAGGCAAGGCGAGGTTCGAGCGCGCCGAAGAGATCGAAAAACGGCTGGCAGAAGGCCAGACCATCATTGAGCTAGATACGGATACAATCGACCCGTCTTTCATTCCGGACCGCATGTCCGGTGATATCGACGGTCTAGTTGAAGCGATCCGCGAGCAAGGCCAGCAGATCCCGATTCTTGTGCGCCCTCACCCCGAGACACCGGGTCGCTATCAAGTCGCATTCGGGCACCGTCGTCTGCGTGCAGTCTCGGAACTCAACCGTCCCGTCAAGGCGGTCGTCAGGGACCTGACCGACGAGCAGCTCGTCATTGCCCAGGGCCAGGAAAACAATGAACGTGAGGATCTGACATTCATCGAAAAGGCGCGTTTTGCCTCCCGGCTGACCGAGAGGTTTTCGCGAGATGTGGTGATGGCCGCGTTGTCAGTCTACAAAAGTGATCTGTCTAATATGCTGTCCGTCGTAACGCGCATTCCCAAGGATATTGTCGATGCGATCGGCCCGGCGCCGGGGATTGGCTTAAAAAGTTGGGTGGCTCTCGCCGACCTTCTCGCACGTGACGCCGACCTCGAACATGCCTCAACCTTCTTGCGATCGGCGGAAGCGAAGGCCCTGCTCTCGGCTGACCGGTTTAAGTCACTTGTTGCCAGCCTCAAACCCGTGCCAACAAAGCGCGGGCTTCCGCATGTTCTGACGACGCCCACCGGCGTGCGTCTGGCCCAGGTGACGAAGAGCAAAACCAAATTGGACCTGTCGATTGACCGGCGCGAGATGCCTGACTTCGCCGCATTCGTGCTCGAGCGATTGCCAGTACTCTTTGAGGAGCATCGCGCCAAGAGCGGTGCTGAAGACAAGTTGAACAACGGAGACTAAGCGCAAAAAGAAAAAGGCCCCCAAACGTCGCCGTCGTGGAAACCTCTTTCAGATCTAAGCAACCTGAGAATCGCACTTCCACGAATGTTCGTCAAGAGTCTTGGCACCGATTTGGTGAGCCGATTTCTTTTGCCTTGTGAAAGGTGAAAGACGATGCAGACAGGAAGTGTGACGACGCCCTTTGGGCGGCGGCCGATGACGCTTGCTCTCGTGAGGCGGCAGGTTGCTACAAGCGAGATCAAGGCGGGCAAATCAGTCGAGAAGTGGAAGGTCTTCCGGGATGCTTCCGAGGCCAGGGAAGCACTCGGCCTGCAGTCGAACAGCCTTGCTGTTCTTGACGCCCTACTGAGTTTCTATCCGGAGAACGAATTGCGCCAGGAAGCACAATTGGTGGTGTTCCCCTCGAATGCACAGCTGATCCTTCGTACCCACGGTATGGCCGGGGCGACACTTCGGCGGCATCTTGCATTGCTCGTAGAGTCCGGGCTGATCGTTCGGAAAGACAGCGCGAACGGCAAACGCTACGCTCGCAAGAATAATGCCGGCGAAATCGAGAATGCCTTTGGCTTCGATCTCTCGCCAATCCTCGCCCGATCCGAAGAATTGGCGCTCGTCGCGCAAAAAGTCGTCGCTGCACGGTCTGCATTCAGGCGGGCCAAGGAGAACCTGACGATCTGCCGACGTGACGTTCGCAAGCTGATTTCCGCAGCAATGGAGGAGGGCGCCGACGGCGACTGGGCGGACATCGAAGCGATCTATGTCGAACTCGCGAGCCGCATACCACGCTCCCCGACTATGACAGACATCACGAACATTCTCGACGAGATGGAACTGCTCCGCGAGGAGATCATTAATCGATTGGATAGTCAGGAAAATTCACAATTTAATAGCAGCAATGCTGCTCATATTGAGCAGCACATACAGAATTCAAAACCCGAATCCCTCAATGAACTTGAACCTAGCTCTGAAAAAGAGCAGGGCGCAAAGCCGAGTAAGCCCGAGAGGGCGAATGTTGAACCGCTGAAGGCTTTCCCGCTTGGTGTTGTGCTGAAGGCCTGCCAACAGATAGCCGATTACGGGCCCGGCGGCGCCGTGGGAAGCTGGCGAGACCTCATGTCGGCCGCCGTGGTGGTGAGATCGATGCTAGGGATCAGCCCGTCCGCCTATCAAGAGGCTTGCGTTGTCATGGGGCCGGAAAACGCTGCGGTTGCGGTCGGTTGTATTCTTGAGCGCGCAAATATGATCAATACCCCAGGTGGGTACTTACGGGATCTGACGCGGCGCGCTGAGCGCGGTGAGTTTTCTCTCGGTCCGGTGATAATGGCGCTGCTCCGCAACAATGGTGGCAGCCTCCTTCGAGCCGTGTAATTGGCCGTTAGTTGCGACTAACCGCGCTAAGCCGCTCAAATGATAGGTGTTTCCGGATTGCTTGGCGTTTCCGTCGCCGTTCCGGGCGATTTCGCGGTTTGGCAAAGTTCGTTGTACTGCAATACCGGCATCGCGATATTGGAGCCCGGAGGACGGAACGTATAGTGCTGGGATGTAGAGTTGCAGGTGCAGATGCGTGGGTAAATTCGACCCTACCAGCGTCTCAAATACAAACTGGTCAGAGTTTCAGTTCACAGAGTATCGGGTGCAAGACAGGTGCATGCGTTGGTTCGCTGGAATTGCTCGACAGGCATCGCTGACGGGATGCTCATGGTCGTTAGTCGTGACTAACCGCCTCAAGCCACTGAAATCATACTTTTTTCAAAGGTATTGACCGACGGTCAATGTTGCCGCCAGTCTCTTCGAGTTCAGCAGCGCGCCGGCAACGAGTTCCTGGGCTTTCGAGAGGGTCTTGGATCCCCGGCTGCTGCGTACTCCTGAGTTGCGTCGGATACCGGCTCAAGATCATCGGGTTCATAACGCGATGATGCTGCGTGTACGAACGCATCGCAGGACCGGCTAGCGGGCGCGGATCGACCCTACGCGCCGCCACTGGGTCGTTCCTCACGGTCTTGAGAACACATGATCTAAGCTGCTCGCCCGGCGAGACAGGGGGAAGAAGAGTGGCGAGTGCCGTGCGGCGAAAGCCCAGGCGTCAATCTCGGCTGACCCCCGTTTGCCAGGCGGCCTAACGTTAGTCAGCCACCCCACAGCGGCGCGGGAGGCAACCGCGCCAGTTCATCATAGGTGCTGCTATACTGTGTGATTTGGGTGGAAATAGAATCTTTCGATAAATGCAAAACGACACTTTGGAGCATAGGCTTACCGTCTGCCGCCTAGGCCATGCTGCGTTCGCAAGTGACTGAGAAACGACTTAAGCGTTCATCGTTGATGACTCGGGTACCAATACCCCGCAGTTCCACCGCGCCGAGCGTTTCTCTCAGGCGAGAAACGCGGTTTCGGGCTTCGAGGGTCGTAGCAAGCGCGAACCGCAATCCTCGGAACCCAAGGATGTCTGGATGAAAATTGTTCGCCGAGCCATGATGTGGCAATGTCATGATCGCAATCCAGTCATCAAAGCCTTCGAAAAATGTCCGCCATTGCTTTCGCCATTTATCTTGGCGAAGCGCGGCGTCGCCCGTGCCCAACCAGCCGATGCCATCAGCTGACCAGAAGAAGCGACCGTAGGGTGGTTCTTCGAGCGAGGAGCGCCATTGCCGGGACGGCTCTGTGTGGCTTGAACTTGCGACGGCCCGTTGAGATAACGGCCCAGAGTAAAGTGACATCGAAATCGCATTGTGTCCTCCGGCGAAATGCCGGTTGTAGATTTCGACCAGCCGCCTCGCACTTTCGATAGACCGTAGGTGCTTAAGCAGCGATTTGGAGAGCTTTGTCTCTTCATTTCCCCGGAAGCCAAGCGCCTTCTTGATATCCCTGAGAAACCGCTTTCGGGCCGGATCGTCGACCGGATGGACATAGGGCAGGAGAATCCAATCGCCCCTGCGCCATGCGTCACCTGTAAAGGCTTGCCACTCCAGTTGGAGATACGAGCCGGATGCAGCCACAAACACCCCGCTTTGCGTCTCTCGTGCTGTCGGATCCGCAGGAGTGAGCTTTTCAGCGATCGGCCCGTGTGGGGCACGCATGTAAGTCGCCAGTCTGTTTGCCGAAAAGCCTTTGGACGGAGCGTCATCAAGTCGTATTCGGCGTCCAGCGGACGGATCGTCAATCGGACTGTCGGGTTCTGCGCCACGGGCCGGTGGGATATCGTCGGGCCTGCCCGGCTGAAGGAAGATGACTCGCTCCGCGCCTCTCCCGAGCCACCAGTCTACAGGGTTCTCAAAGTAGTCGAGTGAAGATCGGGAGGCCGCACCGCGCTCGAAATCGGAGAGAATGAAAAGCAGGCGCTCTACGACGTCCAGATAGGGAAGAATGACCGTCTTCGCTGGCGCCATTGCCTGCAGACGATCCATGCCGTTGATGTGGTCGGCATGAAGATGTGAAACAAAAAGCACGTCCGTCTTTCCGTCGGATGCCGCCCGGTAGAGCGACAGTTCACTGTTGAAGGCGTCGCTTCGTTCCGAGCCGCAATCATAGACATAGGAAAAGCTTGTGACGGGGCGCTCATTGGCCGAGCGTACGCCGTCGGCGGCCCCTCGACCGTCGAGATCAAGCCGGAGTGAAAACCGCCATGGCCGACTGGGTGCTGGGTATGTGTGACTTTTGCGTGTTGCATCTGCGTCCGGATTTTCAGGGGTAAGGGTCCTCGTTGGCAGTCGAGGATCTATCGTTCGAGAATCGATTGGGGCGGCGTTCGACTTCGGCTCAAGACATGGTGGATGATGTGTGTTGCATTTTTCCGCGGCCGAGGAGGCTCGCGCGGATCTGCTCTGATTTTGTCGCGCCCGGTGTCGGGGAAGGGGAGGGTGAAGAGGGCTCTGAGTTTCGCTCACTGCCGGCTGCCTTTTGCTTCAGCCTAAGAAAGCGGTTCTGCGCCGTCATGCGATCATCCTCACTCAGCGCTTCCAGCGGCCTACCGTCCAGATCATGGCGAACGGAATCGGGCTGGGCGCTTGCGAAATAATAACGCTTCGAGTGGACAAAGGCAGCAACCGCGCGGCGCAACGTCGTCATGCCAACACCAGGTTTCAAGAGCGGGCGAATTTCCTCAAAGAGTCCGATAGCAAACGGTCGGATAAGATCACCCGGCCTTCCCGGTAAGATCCCGACCGGACGAGCAAGCAAAGCGTTTATGGCGTCTGCTTTCTGGATATCGATCTGCGAAGCTACGATCGGGCCGCGGCTGACTGTCCAATTTTTTGTCATACGTTCCAACCCATCTTCTCTTCCCTGCAAGGCTGGGACCTGCGTCGTCTAAGCTATTCTTGTTGCAGAAGTGCATATTGTGGAAGTCGATCTCAAGGCCCCAACTGGGCTCCATCCTTCTATTTGGTACAAAACAGTCTGGGCAGGGACGCTATGTACACACTCGCCTGCGGGAGTGGCGCTCCCTGGCAGAATCCTCTATATTGCAAACATGAGCGACGAACAGACCATATCGAACTCCACCAAGTCGGCCGTTGAAAAGGTCCTCCGTGACCGGCTTGGCCAGGCAGGGTTTTCTGGCGCCGACATTCGGGCCGATCGAGACAGCGATGGCGATCCGATCCTGCTGGTCGACGTGAAGTATGCTTATTCGGACAAGCCGATCAATTCGAAACTCACTTACGGTCTTTCCACCGAGATGCGAAAAGCTTTGAGCGCCCTTGGCGAGACGCGGTTTCCGCATATTCGGCATCATTTTGACGAACAGCAGAAGATCGCAAGCTAAGTGTCGAATGATTTAATCGCCACCGCTCGGCGGCTTGCCAAGGCCAGCCCGAAGCGTCCACGCCAGTCCGACCTCAAACGTGGTGTCAGTACAGCTTACTATGCGCTGTTTCATGCGCTGGCTCGCGATTGTGCCGATCTACTGGTGGGGACAGGCGATACGCGCAGTGAGCCGGCATGGGCGCAAGTCTATCGGACTCTCGAGCATGGTGTCGCGAAAAATTCCTGCAAAGCAGCGGCAAGCCGAGGCTTTCCGGGCAGTATCGTCTCATTCGCCGATACGTTTGTCATCCTGCAGGAAGAACGTCACCGCGCCGATTACGACCCGCTTGCGCGTTATGTCCGGGCCGAAGTCCTCGTTCTGATCGACAACTGTGAGCAGGCAATCAGAGATCTTGCATCGGCGCCGCGATCGGATCGCAAGGCGTTCGCAGTATGGGTTCTGCTCCAGAAAAAAAGATAAGGCCCTCTCCTAGAGTTGGCGTTAGAACAAACCAAGAACACGAATAGTTTTCTAAGATGAGGTCTGTGTGCAACGCTCAAGCCTGGCTGCCCCAGTCGTGACCCGAAGGGCCCAATCCCTGACCCAGTAAGTATTGCCGGCCCCTGGGCGCAGGGGAAGGTTCGCCTGCCGAAGAGACGGTGGGACATGGTGGGAAGGCGATAGAGGGAGAGGAGGGAAGGGGATTTGTGGCGGGATAGGAGGCTGGAGAGAGGTTCCGGCCGGTCCGCCACGGAGAAACCGACATGGCACAAGCCATCCAGAAAATCACCCTCAGTGCAGCCCGGGATATTCCCTTCAACAAGCTGGTGCTCAGCCAGTTGAACGTCCGCAAGATCAAGGCGGGCGTCTCGATCGAGGATCTGGCGGAAGACATCGCCCATCGCGGGCTGCTGACCAGCCTCAACGTCCGCCCCGAACTCGACGGCGATGGCAACGAGACGGGCATTTACCGCATCCCCGCTGGCGGTCGCCGCTATCGAGCCCTTGAGCGGCTGGTTGCGCAGAAGCGGCTGGCAAAAACCGCCGGCGTTCCCTGCATCGTCAGCAAGGGCGAAACGCTGGAAGTCGAGGACTCGCTCGCAGAAAACGTCCAGCGCGTGCCCTTGCATCCGCTCGATCAGTTCCGCGCTTTCCAGACCTTGCGCGAGCAAGGGCTCGGTGAGGAGGAGATCGCAGCACGCTTCTTCGTCTCGGTTGCGACAGTCAAGCAGCGCCTGCGCCTGGCTTCCGTCTCGCCGCGGCTTCTCGATCTCTATGCCGAAGACGAGATGACGCTCGAACAGATCATGGCGTTTTCGATCACCAACGATCACGTTCGCCAGGAGCAGGTCTGGGACACGATCTCGCGTTCGCACAGCCGCGAGCCCTATTATATTCGCCGGCTGCTGACCGAGACCGCGATCCGCGCCAGTGACCGCCGCGCCGTCTATGTCGGCATCGAAGCCTACGAGGCTGCCGGCGGTGTGACGATGCGCGATCTGTTCGACCAGGATCAGGGCGGATGGCTGCAGGATCCAGCGCTCCTAGAACAGCTCGTCATGGAAAAGCTCAAGGCCGATGCCGAGGCGATCCGGGCGAGCGAGGGTTGGAAATGGGTCGAAGCGGCATTCGATTTTCCCTATGGCCACACGTCCGGCCTGCGCCGCTTCTACGGCGATCAGGCCGAAATGACGGCAGACGAGCTGGCCCGCTATGACGCCACTCGTGCCGAGTACGACAAGCTCGACGCAGAGTACGCAGAGGCGGACGAGTACTCGGAAGCGACCGAACAGAAACTGGAGGAGCTTGGTATCGAGCTCGACCAACTGAACGACCGCCCGTACGTGTTCGATCCGCAGGAAGTCGCCCGTGGCGGTCTCTTCGTCTCACTCGGCGTGGGTGGCGAGCTCAAGATCGAACGAGGCTTCGTGCGGCCCGAGGATGAACCGAAGGATGAGACCGATCCCTCTGTTGATGCCGGCGACGGTGTCGATCATGGCGGTGACCTGGCGACGACCGGCTCCGCTGGCGGCGACACCCAACCAGACGACGAGGATGAAACGATCAAGCCGCTTCCAGACCGCTTGGTTCTCGATCTCACGGCAGCTCGAACGATCGCATTGCGTAATGCGCTCGCGAATAATCCTGTCATCGCCTTTGTCGCCGTCCTGCACGCCTTCGTCCTGAAGACCTTCTACGTCTACGGATCGGACTCATGCCTGGAGGTGACGCTGCAGAGCGCTCGCTTCGCCCAGACGCCCGGACTCGGCGATACGGTCTGGGCGAAAGAGATCGAGCAGCGGCATGAAGGCTGGGGACAGGATCTCTCCAAAGATCCGAATGATCTCTGGGATTTCCTGATCAGGCTCGACGAGGTCAGCCGGCAGGCACTGTTTGCGCATTGCGCTTCATTGTCGGTCAATGCGGTCATCGAACCCTGGAACAAGCGCACCCGGGCGATCGCTCATGCCGATCAACTGGCCCGCTCGATCGGCTTTGACATGGTGGGAGCCGGCTGGGTGCCGACCGCCGACAACTATCTTGGCCGAGTCACCAAGGCGCGCATCCTCCAGGCGGTCCGAGAAGCCAAGGGCGACCAGGCGGCGGAGCTGATCGGCCATCTCAAGAAGACCGACATGGCCCGCGAGGCCGAGCGGCTGATGACAGGCTGCTGCTGGCTGGCTGAACCGCTTCGCATGACGAGTGACGAGAGCGTCGGCGAAAGCGACGTTGTCGGAGGTGATGCCTCCGTCGGTTTTAACGAGGACGAAAAGACATCGGAATTACCCGACCTGCCAACCTTCCTGCTCGATGAGCCGGAAACATCGAGCGAGGCCACCGGCGATACGGAGAGTGGGATCGACGGCGAGCATCTCGCGGCGGCCGAATAGGTTCACCAGCATTCCATCAGCCTGACCCGATCGCCGTTGCGGTCGGGTCTTCCTTGCAAAACAGCCCGGCCATCGCGCCGGGTTTTTCCGTTTCAGGAGGCACCTATGCCTGACTTCACCATTGAGACCACCTACCACCTGCCGGTCTTCCGGCATCGCACCTATTCGGATGACACGCTGGAGGCGGCGTGCCGTGCTGCCATCGCGGATGATGACTGGGACAATTCCAAAAAGGATTACGATTCCTGCGGCGAAATCCATGTCACTGGTATCTGGGACGGCGCGGACACTGCCTATGCGCGGCCGCCAATTCAAATCCCTTTCCAATTTGAAGAGGCAGTAACACGCCGTGCATACCATTTTGAGATCCTGCTCGGGCTGCTGAAGATCCTGTTCGACGACGTCCGAGTGGCCCGGCCACCAGCGCACGATTGGCTCGCCCGATCTGCCCGGGCGATCGCCCGAGGGGAAGCCATTCTCGCCGGGGAACCGGATCCTGAAGAGCCGGTCGACCTACCCAAGCCTTCCCACGTCCTGATCAGGCTGCAGGAGGAAGGTGTGCGCAAGGCCATCACCGCAGTCCTTGAAGTCGACCCGAGTTTTAAAGCTGTTCAGCCGGAAGCCGTGACCGACGATGAGGTCCACGCCGCGTGCCTGTCCATCGCGACAACGATGGATTTTTCCGACGCGGTCGGAAGCGCCGAATTCCAGGCGGCGCTCTTGGCGATCCGGTCGACGCAACGCCGGCTAACGTCCGATTGATCCTTCTTCTTCCCCAGACATCCCTCAACCTCGCCCAGCCATTGGAGCTGGGTTTCGTCTTATGGAGACAATCCTATGAACACCCTCACTTCCACCACTCAAACCATTGCTTCCGGCTTTAAGGTCAACATCTCGAGCGGCGAGCGGATCGGCCGTGTTTCGTCCGAATGGTTCTCGCGACCCGACGACGAACGCTTCCTGTCGCTGAGCGATCTCTATGACACCGTTCGATCCCGAGCTGAGCACGCACATGCCCGGACGATCGAAAGCGCTGCGATCCGGGTCGAAGCAACGCGCGACAATGCGGAGCGGCTTGAGCTTCTTGTTCCGGGTCAGCGTCAAGCGATCGCACCGACCCACTGGAGCTACGGCCAGCTCTGCAGCCTGGTTGGCGCACCGGCCACCTATATGCGGCAACTGCCGGCGCCGCTTGCAGCGATCAACCTGCAGCACGGCCTGCTCAATCACCGTGCCGAGCTGGTGAAAACGCTCGAGATGGACGATGGCCGGCTCGAACTGCGCGCGGTGACGGGACCCGAATACGGCCGCATCTGGGATCATGAACTGGTATCCGCCGTAATGAAGATCGCCGGCAATGGGACCGGTGACACGATGTGGAAAGTGCCGGGCGTCCTGGATTGGGCGACGATGACCCACAATCCCTTCGTCGACATCACTAAGGATACGACGACGCTTTATGCCAGCGACCGTGACGTGTTCCTGTTCCTGGTGGACGACACCCATCCGATCGAAGCAGGGCGACTGCCGAACGGCGAGCCCGACCTCTATTTCCGCGGCTTCTATGCCTGGAACTCCGAGGTCGGGTCGAAGACGCTCGGCATCGCGTCCTTTTATCTGCGGGCGGTCTGCGCCAACCGCAACTTGTGGGGCACGGAAAATTTCGAGGAGATCACCATCCGCCATTCGAAGTTCGCGGCCCAGCGTTTTGCGCATGAGGCAGCACCCGCGCTGACCAGTTTTGCCAATTCGTCGCCGGCACCATTCATCGCCGGCATCAAGGCGGCACGCGAGCGGATCGTTGCTCGCAAGGACGACGACCGCGAAGCGTTCCTGCGTCGGCGCGGCTTCTCGAAGGGCGAGACCGGCAAGGTGATCGAGATGGTGCTGTCGGAGGAGGGAAGGCCGCCGGAATCGATCTTCGATTTCGTGCAGGGCATCACCGCACTGGCGCGCACCAAGACCAATCAGGACACGCGCCTCGATCTGGAAGGCAAGGCGAAGAAGCTGCTGGAGAGTGCCTCCTGACATGGTCATGCGCGCCTGGGTCAGAACCGGCCGCGTCCACAAACCCCATCGCAGTCATCCCAGAGCCCGGTCAAGCGCCGGGCCTCATTTTGTCTGGAGAATCCCAATGGCTATTCCCGATCATGTCCGCGCGAACTTCGACACGCTGCTGCGCGCCGCGTCCGACGGTAATCTTGCTCTCATGGAATGCCTCGATGCGGCTACACGCGAGCCACGCTACGTGCTCTGCGCCGTCGGCCACGCAGACGGCGAATATGTCTTCACGCCATTCGGCCATCTCGCCGACGGCAATCCTTACGACGCCTATCTGCCGCCCGATCCCGACGATCCAACCGGTTTCATTGCGAGTCCTGCAACCTGAGCACTGATGATCGCCGACAGTTTTAGCTGGCAATCCCCGGTCCCTCCTTAGCTGCCATTCCGATCCTCCGAACCTTCGGCAGGACGCTGGCTCCGCTGTTCTTTCCTCACTCCTGGAGCATCCTTCGATGAACATCATCTCGCATCCCCAAACCGTTTCCACCTCTCCGCGTATCGAGACCAAAACCGACGCAGAGGCACTTATTGACGCTGCTGCCCAAGTCATGTCTCTTTTGGAACGGGGCAAAACCGTCACCACCGCTGACTTGCGGCAAACCATGACGAAGTTTTTCGGCGGCACGGACGCCGAGGGCCTCTGGCTCTGGAAAGACGCCTATGAGGCGACCGAAGCCGCCCAGGTCATGTTCCTGCGCAAGTTCGGGCCAGCGATCGTTTCCCGTACCCATTCGCCCCAATTGACACTCGCGATGCTGACGAAAGTGGCGAACCTTGTGCCGACCCACAGCCGTCGATCCGAGGAGAGCCAGGCCCTGCAGCAGTTCTCCACACCGATCCCGCTTGCGTACGTCGCATCTCGTGCTGCCGGCATCACGGCCGCTGACACGGTTCTCGAACCGTCGGCTGGAACCGGCCTCATGGCGATCTTCGCGGAACTCGCGGGTGCGCGCCTGGCGCTGAACGAATATGCGGCTGCTCGGCGCTCGATGTTACAGCAGCTATTTCCCGGCATTCCAATATTGCACCACGATGCCGCCTATATCGACGACTACCTCGATCGTTCCATCCGACCGAGCGTCGTTTTGATGAACCCGCCGTTCTCGGCTGGCGTCCACGTCGAGGGTCGCGTTGCCGACGCCGCCTGGGGGCATCTGACCTCCGCCTTTGCTCGTCTCGCTCCCGGTGGCCGGCTCGTCGCGATCACCGGCGCAAGCCTTTCTCCTGACAATTCCGCATGGCGTGACGATTTCGTTCGGCTGCAGGGGCAGGGCACCGTGCTGTTCACCGCAGCGATCGACGGCAGCACCTACGCCCGTCATGGAACCACGATGGAAACGGGCCTCACCGTCATCGACAAGATCCCGGCAGAGGATCCGACGCAGCTCGCTTCGTCCAAGGGCACGGCGCCCGACCTGGAAATACTTCTCGACTGGATCGCCCATCTTCCAGAGCGCTCGCCGTCGATCGTACCGAGCTCCATCGATACGCCCTCCCACGGTATCCAGCGCGCGGGCACGATGCGTCCAACAGCGGTCACCATACCCTCGCATCGCCCCCGAGTCGGCGGACAGACGCAGCCCTCGGTAGTCGCCCGTTCGGTACCCGTCGATGACGAGATCATTGAACTCTCCTACGAGCTGCGGGAAGCGCAGCCGAATGATGACGCCACCGCTCCTGAGGGCATCTACGAGTCCTACCGGCTGCAGTCGATCCACATCCCGGACGCGAAACCGCATCCCGACAGGCTGGTCGAATCCGTGGCGATGGCCTCGGTGGCACCGCCGAAGCCGAGTTATCGCCCGCATCTGCCGAAGCGCATCGTCGTAAGCGGCGATCTTTCCGACGCCCAACTCGAAAGCGTCATCTATGCCGGTGAAGCCCATTCAGGCTATCTTGCCGGGCACTGGAGCGTCGATACCTCCTTTGACAATCTCAAGGCGGTCGCATCCGACGCGGAAAATGCTGTTCGTTTTCGCCGGGGATGGTTTCTCGGCGACGGAACAGGCGCCGGCAAAGGTCGCCAGGCTGCCGGCATTATTCTCGACAACTGGCTGAAGGGTCGCCGGCGGCATGTCTGGATATCGAAATCCGACAAGTTGATCGAGGACGCCCAGCGCGACTGGAGCGCGCTGGGACAGGAGAAGCTGCTGGTCACCCCCCTGTCGCGCTTCCGGCAAGGCAAGCCCATCAAGCTGGAAGAAGGTATCCTCTTCACCACCTTTGCAACGCTTCGTACCGATGAGCGTGAGGGCCGACGCTCACGCGTGCAGCAGATCGCAGACTGGCTCGGCGCCGACTTCGATGGCGTTGTCATTTTCGATGAAGGCCATGCCATGGCCAACGCCGCCGGCGGCAAGACCGAGCGCGGCGACAAGGCGGCATCGCAGCAGGGCAGGGCGGGACTTCGCCTGCAGCGCGCTCTGCCGGACGCCCGCGTCGTCTATGTCTCCGCGACCGGCGCGTCGGAAGTGGAGTCACTCGCCTATGCCGAGCGCCTCGGCCTTTGGGGCAGCAGTGACTTTCCCTTTCCGACCCGTTCCGAGTTCATTGCCGCGATCGAAGATGGCGGTGTTGCTGCCATGGAAGTTCTGGCGAGAGACCTGAAGGCCATGGGCCTCTACGCATCCCGCTCGCTCTCCTTCGAGGGCGTCGAATACGAGATCCTCGAGCACGAACTCACCGAGGAACAGATCCGCATCTACGACTCCTATGCCGAAGCTTTCCAGGTGATCCACAACCATCTCGATGCCGCGATGGAAGCGTCCGGCATTACTGGTGCGACCAGCGCGGCCGGCAAATCCGTCACGCTGAACAAAAATGCCAAGGCTGCTGCGCGTTCCGCCTTCGAAAGCTCCAAGCAGCGCTTCTTCAATCATCTCCTGACTTCGATGAAGACGCCGGCCCTTGTCGCGGCGACGGCCGCCGACCTGGAGGGCGGGCATGCTGCCATCGTCCAGCTCGTCTCGACGGGGGCAGCACTGACCGAGCGCCGGCTGGCACAGATCCCGACCGAGGAATGGGGCGATTTGCAGGTCGACGTGACACCACGGGAATATGTCATCGACTACCTGATGCATTCTTTCCCGGTGCAGCTTTTCGAGGAATTTTCCGACGCCGAGGGCAATCTCAGCTCCCGACCGGTTCATGACGCGAACGGCAACCCGGTCATTTGCCGGGAAGCCGAGCGTCGCCGTGACGAGCTGGTCGAAACCTTGGGCAGCCTGCCGGCGATCCCGACGGCGCTTGATCAGATCGTCCAACACTTCGGCGCCAGCCAAGTCGCCGAGATCACAGGCCGGTCACGTCGCATCGTCCGTCGCGAGGACAGCAGCTCCATCCCCCGCTATGCCGTTCAGAACCGGCCGGGCAGCGCCAATCTCGATGAGGCCCGCGCCTTCATGGACGACGAGAAAGGCATTCTCGTCTTCAGCGACGCCGGTGGAACAGGCAGATCCTACCATGCGGATCTCGCCGTCAAAAATCAGCGCCTGCGCCTGCATAACCTTCTGGAAGCCGGATGGCGTGCAGACGTAGCGATCCAGGGGCTCGGGCGCAGTCATCGCACCAACCAGAAACAACCGCCGCGCTTTCGGATGATCGCCACCAATGTCAAGGCAGAACGGCGCTTCCTCTCGACCATCGCCCGGCGTCTCGACACGCTCGGCGCCATCACCCGTGGTCAGCGCCAGACCGGCGGGCAGGGCATGTTCCGGTCTGAGGACAATCTCGAATCGCAATATGCCCGCGACGCGCTGCGGCAATTCTACGGACTGCTGCATGCCGGCAGGATCGAAGGCTGCTCGCTGGAAACGTTCGAAAGCATCACCGGCCTGTCCCTGACATCGGAGGAGGGCGGATTGAAGGATGAGCTACCGCCGATCCAGACCTTCCTCAATCGCATGCTGGCATTGACCATAGCCATGCAGAACCTGCTGTTCGAGGCTTTCGAGCACCTGCTCGCCGCCCGAATCGAGGGGGCGATCGCCGCCGGCATCTATGACAAGGGCCTTGAGACGATCACCGCCGACAGCATGACGGTCGCGGAGCGCCAGCTGATCTACACGCATCCCGTCACCGGCGCGCGGTCTCACTTGCTGACGATCGAACGCCGGGATCGCAATGCGCCGATGCAGTTCGAGGAAGTTCGAAGCCTCGTCGGGCAGGATCCGCGCGCCAGGCTGATGATCAACGGCAAGTCGGGCCGGCCAGCGGTGATGGTCCCGACGCGCTCGATCATGCTGGATGATGGTTCTATTCAGCCGCGCGTTTCACTGATCCGGCCTATGGATGAGCTGCGCTTCGAAGTCCGGCAACTTGAAGAGACGAATTGGGAGGAGGCCGACGAACAAGCCTTCGCCCTTGCCTGGAATACTGAGGTCGCAGCGGTGCCAGAATTCTCGACGTCGACGATGCACATCGTC